>NZ_AP025514.1:1267836-1584795 GCF_024347655.1 Vibrio toranzoniae
CAGAAATGGCTCACCGAGATGAGTTGACTGGAATATTCAACCGACACGCGATTCGTGATTGGTTGAAGATGCAGTCACAGTATGTGAAGCAGGGTCATGGAAAGCTGAGCATGCTGTATTTGGATATTGATTACTTTAAGAGTGTGAATGACAAGTACGGACACCAAATGGGCGACCATGTTTTGCGTGAGTTCAGTATGGTGGTGGGCAGTTCTATCAGCGCGACAGATAAATTGGCGCGTTGGGGCGGTGAAGAGTTTATTGTTTTTTGCCCTGAAACCGAAGCGGGTGAAGCGCAAAGAAAAGCTGAGAAGATTCGACTTTTGGTCAGCCAACACCTTTGGATTCATGGTGACTCGCTCACTTGCAGTATTGGCATTGCTGAAATGAAGCAAGAGAGGGTGACAGAGACGATCGCACGCGCTGATGAAGCCTTATATCAAGCGAAGCATTCTGGACGAAATCAGGTGATCTTGAGTCACTAATCTGAAAATTGTGTTGATTACTTTATAAGCCACACGTGCATATGTGACGTGTGGCGTTTTTATGGACGCTATATGAGTTTACCCTCTAGAGCCTTTGTTGGTTTGTTGGATAACGTATTGAAATGATCTCACTGTTTTTTAAATGCTTGCTTGGTGCAGCTGCCGTTTTACTGATTGCGCTGTTGTCGAAGAGTAAGAGCTTTTACATCGCAGGCTTAGTGCCGTTGTTTCCTACCTTCGCTTTGATTGCTCATTATATTGTTGGTACTGAACAAACTATGGTGGAGTTACGCACTACGGCACTATTTGGGCTGTTTTCGCTTGTGCCATACGCAGCTTATCTTGGCGCGGTTTATGTGTTCAGTTATCGCTATAACTTGGTATCGACACTCTCATTAGCTACTATCGTTTGGGTTATGTGTGCTTCTATGCTCATGTTAGGTTGGACGCGTTTAGTAGCCAGTGCGATTTAGTTATTGGTGAGCTGGTGGCCTTTTGAATAGGTCGCCGTGCCGTTCACGTTCGGTTGAGCATTTAACAATTAAGCAGAGAGTAATCTAAGAAGCTGGTTAGTTATGAAACATGGAAGGTTAGAAACAAAAACGGTGGCGAAGAGTCACCAAAAGGGAAAAGCGTTTTTATTGTTTTTTTGGATGCCCGCTCAGTGATAGCTTCAAGTAGGTGACAGCTTCACACTGAGCGGGCATTTTTGTATTGGTTGAGCCGGGGGAACTGCAACCAATTTTTAGAGCATTCCTATAAGTATTGACCTATCAGGTCTACTCTTTAAGCATTGAATGTTTACCAGAAAATCCAAGCGAACAACGTAAGTACTAAGATACAAACTAGGTTTAACACCATACCGATTCGCATCATCTCTTTTTGTTTGATGTGACCAGAGGCAAACACGATTGCGTTAGGTGGTGTTGCAACTGGTAACATAAAGGCACAAGACGCAGCAACGGCGATCAACGCTGATAAAATAACGGGTGACATACCAAGAGCTTCAGCAATAGTTGCAAATAAAGGGACAAGCAGTGCGGCACTTGCGGTGTTACTCGCAAATTCAGTCAGGAATACAACAAAAGCAACTACAGCAAGAATTGTGAGAAGCACGCCAGCCGTTTCCAAGAAGCCACTGAGTGAGTGTGCTAAGAAGACACTGGTACCTGTCTCTTTAAGAACATTACTTAAGCAGATACCACCGCCGAACAGAATAAGTACACCCCAATCCGTTGATTTCTCGACATCTTTCCAATCAACAACTCTAGAAGCACCAAGCAGTACAATCGCACCAATTGCAACTAAGCTATCAAATTTAGAGAACCCGCCGATCATTGCATTGATTGGCTTACCGAATATCCAAAGCGTAACTGTTAAGAGGAAGATAGATAGAGTGATTTTCTTGCTGTTCGTCCATTCAACAGGAGCGTGGTCTAATTCAAACTTGTGGTTTAGCTTAGGTTTAGTCATCACATATAGGATGACCATTGCGATTGGGAGCAAGATCATTGAGATCGGCAGACCCAGTTCCATCCACTCAGTAAAACTCAAGCCAACTTCCGCTGCTGCGATTGCATTTGGAGGACTGCCGACCAAAGTTGCAATACCACCAATGGATGCGCAGTAGGCGATACCCAACAGAACAAACACGTAGGTGTTGCGGTCTTCGCTTTGGTCAACTTTATTCATGATGCCAAGAACAAGGGGAAGCATCATTGCAGTGGTGGCTGTGTTTGAGATCCACATCGATAACCCAGCGCTCACGCCAAATAACATGAAGACGGCGACTGACATTTTCCCCTTTGCTATTAGAAGTACCTTGTCAGCAATCGCTTTATCTAGTTCTTGTTTATTGAGTGCCGCCGCAAGAGCAAACCCACCCATAAACAGAAAGATGATCGGGTTGGAAAAGTTAGACAATGCAGCGGATGTGTTAAAAACACCAAACAAGATAGCCAAGAGTGGAATAAGCAAAGCGGTGATGCTGACGTGGATAGCTTCGGTTAACCATAAAATAGCGACAAATACGAGAATACTTAGGCCTGTATTCACTTGAGCTTCGAAAGGCAAGGTGTTGAGCAATAGTGCAAATAGCGAGAAATTACCAATTAAGATCATGCTGTTGCGTGTAAACAGCCAGTGTTTCAGTGTAGTAACAAGTGCCGTCATAAGGCGCTCCTTTTGTTTATCCTCGTTTTATTGGTGCACCTGACCCAAAGAGCGATGCTTCTTATTTTTTCGAGGTATATAGTTTTCGAATTATCTTGTTTCAAGCTATACAGTGCTAATGCATTGACTTGATGTAGGGGTGAGCTTTGTTGGGATAATGTTACTTAAGTTAATAAAGGAGTGTTGGTGTGTTTTTGTGTAACAGTGGGGAAGTGTGAGGTAACAAATTAAAAATGTGTAGTTTTCTACACATCAGTCTCTGCTGGTCCTGCAATAGGCAGAGTGATAGGTGATGATTCTTGTTTTGGGTTTAGTTGAATTGGCTCTTTCGGGCCAAGAAATTTAGGTGTGGTCCCAATAATGTATAGGTCAAGAAACGCTTTGGTGCGGGCAAACACTTCACGTAAGCGTATGGTCATTCCCGAGTGATGAGTTGGTCCAGAAACCGCTAAACACTTTGCGTGTATATCATAAGAATTAGCGATAAATAGCGCTCTTTCACAGTGAAACTTTTGAGTGATGATCAGGAAGTTATCTGTGTCGAATATTTTTTTTGCACGAACAATTGAGTCTAATGTCCTAAATCCAGCGTAATCTAGATTGATTCGTTCATCAGGAACACCTGCTTTCAATAAGTCTCGTTTCATCGTCCAAGGTTCATTGTAAGAACGGTGAGCGTTATCGCCACTCAGTAAAAATTGATTCACCTTTTCACGATTGAACAACTCGATAGCGGCTTCAATTCGGTATTTATAATAATCGTTGAGCGTTCGACCTAAATATTTGCTGGTGCCGAGGACAACCGCAACTTCGCGCTCAGGTACTTCATCGATATCGTAGATGATGCGATCTTCTGCTTGCCATGAAACCCAATAATCGATAGCAATAATTGCAGCGCAGCTTACCAAGAATACGAGGAAAGCGCCGAATATAAACCCTTGTAGTTTTTGGCAAGCTTTTAGTAAGTAGGTACGGTAAACGTGAGAATCGAATTTCACTCTCGGTATGGCCCTTTGGTTGAACATTAAATTTTTGGTGTTCGATAATACCAAATAAAAATGAGAAAAATCAGTTAAAAAGACAAGACTGTGTAAAGAAAAAGCCCCTGTGATTACAGAGGCTTTGATTAGAAGCGTAACAATTTTATCAGAATGCAGTGCGCTTATAGCGACGGTAAACCGGCTGCCAGAAGTGTTGGTCAATGGCTTGTTGTAGTGCTTCGCCGGTGATCTCTAGAGCTACACCTTGTTCAATCGCTTTTTTACCAACAGCAAGAGCAATCTTCTTAGATACGGTATGGATCTCTTCCAATGGTGGAAGTAGAGCACCTGAACCATTGATCGCGAGTGGCGAGCACGTTGCAAGAGCACGACTCGATTCCATTAGCATTTCGTCAGTGATGCGTGAAGCATTCACAGCAAGTACCCCAAGGCCGATCCCTGGGAAGATGTAGCTATTGTTACACTGAGCAATTGGGTAAGTTGTGCCGTTATGAGTTACTGGCTCAAACGGACTACCCGTTGCAACCAATGCTTTTCCATCAGTCCAACGAATGATGTCGTTTGGTGTTGCTTCAACACGGCTAGTTGGGTTCGACAGTGGGAACACAATAGGGCGTTCACAGTGTAGATTCATCTCTTGGATGACTTCTTTACTGAATAGACCCGGCGCACCAGATACGCCAACAAGAACGGTTGGTTTTGCGTGACGAACGACATCCAGTAGTGAGAAACCTGAGCTATCACTTTCCCAATCTTTAGTATTCGCATTGGTTTGAACTAAGCGTTGTTGGAAATCAAGTAGGTTTTGCATGCCTTCTTGTAGTAGACCCCAACGATCGACCATGTACACTTGAGAACGAGCTTGAGCATCACTGATACCTTCAGATACCATTTGCGCGATGATCGCTTCAGCGATACCACACCCCGCAGATCCAGCCCCTAAGAAGGTAATACGCTGTTCTGAAAGTTTGCTGTTTGCGGCTTTACATGCTGCAAGTAGAGAACCCACAGTGACCGCTGCTGTACCTTGGATGTCATCGTTGAAACAACAGATGCGATCTTTATAGCGCTCAAGCAATGGCATTGCATTCTTTTGAGCGAAATCTTCGAATTGTACTAATGCATCAGGCCAACGGCGTTGAACGGCTTGGATGAACTCTTCAACGAATGCATTGTAGTCAGCCCCTGTGATACGAGGGTGACGCCAACCCATGTACATAGGGTCTGCAAGACGTTGAGGGTTGTTAGTACCAACATCAAGTACAATTGGTAGCATATAAGCTGGGCTGATGCCGCCACAAGCTGTATAAAGTGCGAGTTTACCAATTGGAATACCCATACCACCGATCCCTTGGTCTCCCAAACCAAGAATACGCTCACCATCTGTTACCACGATAACTTTTACGTTGTGGTTGGTTGCATTATTCAGTAGGTCATCGATGCGATCGCGGTTCGGATATGAGATAAACAGACCACGGCCCCGACGGTAAATATTTGAAAAGTTTTCACATGCTGCGCCAACCGTTGGCGTGTAAATGATAGGCATCATTTCAGAGATGTGGTTTTGAACTAAACGATAAAAGAGCGTTTCATTTGTATCTTGGATATTACGCAGATAGATATGCTTATCCATATCGCTTTCGAAGTTGCAATATTGCTTGTAAGCACGTTCAACTTGTTCTTGAATTGTTTCGGTTGTTTCCGGTAACAAGCCTTCAAGGTTGAAAGAACTACGTTCTTGAGCTGTGAATGCACTGCCTTTGTTTAGAAGAGGAGTACTTAGTAGAGCAGGACCAGCATAAGGTATATATAGAGGGCGTTTATCGTTGTTCATTGGATGCCTAATATGGGAGAAAGGGTAACTAAAAAATGATAACGGTTTAGTTATTCAATTGTAAATAGTTTCTCCGAGATCTTAGCAAACAAAATGATATTCTTACTTATGTCCCACACTTCTCGAATTCTAACACCATAATTCGTTATACTTTGCTCACAGTTTTCCATTAGTTACCCTCTGTATGTCATCACTTCCCATCGATTCTTATCAAAAAACTTTCCATGAACAGCTCTCTAATTCTCATCTTGTTGTCGAAGCTGAAACTGGATCGGGTAAATCAACACGCTTACCAGTTTGGGCATCAGCGCATGGGCGAGTGTTGGTTGTTGAACCAAGACGAATCGCTTGTACGTCACTCGCTAAATATTTAGCGCAACAATCGGGTGAGAAGCTAGGTTCAAAAGTTGGCTATGCCATCAAGCTAGAGTCGGAATACAACGAGCAAACGAACGTTGTGTTTGTGACTCCCGGTATTGCATTACGTTGGTTATCAGAAGATGGGCTCGCAGGCTTTGACGTCATCGTTGTTGATGAATTTCACGAAAGACGGTGGGATATCGATCTGCTGGTGGCGATTCTCAAACAAAAACTGAGCCATCGTTTGGTGATAACATCAGCAACGATTGAAGGGGAGCGTCTTGCTCACTACTTGAATGCGAATCGAATCAGTTGCGAAGGTCGAACCTATCAAGTTGCTATTGAACACCGAGCGACGGAATCAAGAACATTGCCGGATATTCGACATTTAGAGCAACGTATTGCAGAAGAAGTGACTCATCAACTTATCGCTTCTTATGGTGATATGTTGGTTTTCCTGCCGGGAAAAAAAGAGATCATGCAATGTGAACAAGCCTTGGCGAAAAATCCGGATATCCAAGTCATTAAATTGCATGCATCGGTCAGTGATAAAGAGCGAGATCTTGCGTTGTCTGGTCGCAATACTGGTAATAGCTATAATGGCAGCGGTTTGCGAAAGGTCATTCTTGCTACCAACGTGGCAGAAACCTCATTAACCATTCCCGACATTGGTGTGGTGATAGATTCAGGATTGGAAAGACGAACCGTTCAACGCAACGGCAGAACGACTCTGATGCTCAAATCCATATCACGAGCCAGTGCCAAGCAACGAGCGGGCCGTGCGGGTAGGGTGATGGATGGTGTCTGCGTTCGCCTATATGGTGAACACGCTGCATTAGAGTTAGTCACGCCTCCTGAGCTGCAGCGCGAAGAACTGACAGAGCCAATGCTTGCAGCTGCCTGCTGTGGAGCACCACTTGAGAGCCTATCTTTCCTCGATTCTATTCCTGATAAATCGCTAAACAGCGCGACTCAAACCTTGCTAACGATGGAAGCGATTAACATCAACCATCAAATTACTGAGCACGGTAAAAAGCTATACCCGCTACCGATTGATGCTCTGTATGCCGATATCGTTACTCGAATCAAAACCAAAGCACTCAAAGAGGCCATGGTGGATCTCACGGCCGCATTGTCCGTTCCGGCTCGTTTGTACCAATTACCTAGCAATGCAGAGCACCTTGAAGCGCTGGCTCAGCAAGAAAAAGAAGGGTGTGATTTATCCCTGTTAATTCAGATTGTTCGCGGTCGTGATTATCCGCATTTAGAAATAGACCAACAGGCATTAAATGAAGCCCAAGGTTTGGCGAAGCAAATGCGTGAGGTGTTTGAGCTTCCTCAGTTAGAAGTCGCGTCACGTTTCCAACGCATTGAACTGCTTAAGACCATTATGAATCTGCATCCTGAACTGGTGTTTGTACGCCGAGTTAAAAGAAAAGAAGCCTTTGCGAATGGCATGTTAGAGGTGGTACTCGGCCGTCAGAATCGTTTCCCTGATAATGCACAAGCCATGTTGGTGTTGGACACTCATAGCTTGCCGGGGCGTGGCGTGAAGCAAACACTGACCTTAGCGACGACCACTGCGCCTGTTCCTTTAGAACTCGTTGTTGAAGCAGAATTGGGTGAATGGCAGCAAGGTGAAACCGTGGTCAATGATGAGGGCGTGTTTACCGAAATGGCATTGGTGTACGCTGGCCGCACGATTACGACTAAGTTAGTGGCGGCAGAAGGTCAGTTGTCGTTGAAGCTTATCGTAGACCTCGTAGTCAGCGGTGAGCTGCTTCCCGGTTTTGCAGAACGCCGCACTCAAGAGATCAAGCATTGGCAGTTGTACGTGAGACTTGGCCTCGATGAGCAAATACACAATACCCCAGAGATTGAACAATTGAGTTTTGAGGGATGGTTTATAGAGCAACTCGAAGTGTTAGGGGTTACTGACATCAGCGACCTAGAAATGTTCGAGCATTCAGATATTCCCTTTGAAGGCATCCCAACTTGGCTCTATTCAGAGTTTTCAGAAAAATATCCGTTTGCCTTGAGCCTTGCCGATTTACAGCTTAGTGTCGAATACTTCCCCGGAAGAAAGCTGATTTACGTGCATTATCAATCGGGTGGTCGCAAGTTATCGGCAAAACGTTGGGAGCTACCAACATGGTCAGGATGGCGTATTCAATATAAAAAAGCGAGCCGTATTATCGATATCAAATAGCTTAGATAAGTTTTATCTCTAAAATATTAATCAAATAGGCGCATATGTGATTTGTCAGTACTTATTTTGTTACAAACTTGATTTTTATATGCCTTTTTAACCAACCAAAAGGTCATAAAAGACCATTCTTCTATATCCTATTGCTATATAAAAGAAGTTGGTGGATATTAAGTATATTGTGTTGCCAAAGTGTCGGGGGACATCATGGATAAACAGAAAGAAACGTGTGTAGAATTTGATTACACAACATTTCTTGGCGCCTCATGCAGTAAAAAATGGACTTTCCTTGAAGCACTTACCACCATTGCCCCAGTATTCAGTACTGTCTGGCGCGATAGTATTAAAGAGCTAGCAAGCCCAGAAGATCGCTTATGGCAGATGGCATTGAAATCAATGTCTACTCGTAAAAGTGATGAGTCAAACATTGTCACCTTGCTTAAGCTTGCCAAGCTAGAAGGGATAAATGAACTCAAAGTTGTGATGCCATATTCTCTTGAAGAAGAGCAGATAGAGTATATCGAATCGCGTAGTCATTTAGTGCTTGCGGTTAATTCTGGAGAAGAGTTTACCATTAAGCTCTAGCTACAAGTACCAATCCTAAGCTTTAATTATGAACGTTGACCACAAGCGTTAAGTGTACGACAACTTATTAACATCACATAGAAAGGGCCTCAATCTTGAGGCCCTTTTTGTATTCAGGTTGCATTAGAAAACGAACGCAATTAGTCGATCAGCCCGTAGTCGGCACGCAATATATCGATGATCTCTTGTTTAGGATTGTCGCTCAGTACGATCTCAGCACCTGTAATTTTTGCTGCGATATCAAGGTAAGTTCGAGACAAAGACATTAATGAATCTAGTGGAAGTTCATTATCACGAGCTAATGCTTCACGCTCTGGCATACGTTCTTTGTTCAACAAGATGTCTGCATCAGGGAAGTAGTTAAGCAAGAACTGACGGAAACCTTCTTTTGAGTTTTCAACGATATTGCCGTTTTTGTATTCCTGAGCATCCCAGATTCGCGATGAGTCTGGAGTGCCGACTTCATCCATATAAATGAGTTTCTCTTTGCCTTGAGCATCGTTTACATAGCCAAATTCAAACTTCGTATCGACAAAGATTTGGTCTACGTTAGCTAATGCTTGGCTGATAACGTTAAAGCCTTCCTTTAGCAGTTTCTCGTAATGTGCGATATCACTCTCTTGAGTAAAGTTGAACGCTGCGAAGTTATCTTTGATGCTGTTACGTGTGATGTTGACGTCATCAGCTTCAGGTACGCCGGGGATACCTTTTAAAATCCCTTTTGTTGAAGGTGTGATTAGAAGCTCAGGTAGTTTCTTGTCTTTCTCAAGTCCTTCCGGCATCTCGATACCACAGAATTCGCGTTCGCCATTCGCGTATGCACGCCACATTGAGCCTGTGATGTATTGACGACAAATAGCTTCAATCATGACCGGGCGAGCTTTTTGTACAATCCATACGAATGGGTGAGGGATATCAAGAATATGACTATCGGCAAGCCCGTTGTCTTGGAACAGTTTGAACCAATGGTTAGAGATAGCATTCAGAGCCGCCCCCTTACCTGGAATACCTTTAAGATTCCCTTCACCGCGCCAGATACAATCAAACGCAGAGATTCGGTCACTGATCACCATAATAGCTAGAGGAGCGTCTGGTGCTACATCGTAGCCTTTCTCTTGAATTAGTCGTTGGCTATCTTCTTCAGTTAACCAGTAGACTGAGCGAACCTTGCCACTGTGGACAGGTTTATCAGTGCGGATTGGTAGGTCATCATTTACGGCAAGAACTTGATCAGCAAGGCTCATTTAGACATTCCTATTTTTTATCAAACGTCGTACAGAGAAGTGCGGTGTGCACATGATTAGATGGGCATTATACCCAATCTATTATTTGCTTCCAGAGAAAAAGCAATCGATTGCTAAATCTGTTGATCAAATAAAAACCCCCGCCTAACTATCCGCTAAGAAATTGGCGAATTGTAGAGCAGGGGGAAGGCAGTATGTTTGGACTACGTCGGTTTAGTGAATACGTTCTGAATTGGCATCCATAAAGAAGACTTCACACTGAAAGCGCAACCCTAACGTTCTTAGGTACTGTTGACTGAACTGGTCAATAGAAGAACTCGCAACAATCGCACTCGCATTCTTAGAGCGGATGGCTTTCTCGACTGTCTCGACTTCTGTCATTTGGTGCGATGCTTTCATATGAATAACGCGGTCGCAGCACACGTTATGTTGTTTGAGCTGCTTGGCTGATGGTCTTGGTGTTTGAGCAGTAAACAGCAGCCATTGATATTGATTGGACAGCAACGCCATTCTTGCGAACAACGCTTCCTCGTTTGAGTTTTTGTTTTTGCGAGAAACTGATGTAAATGCGCAGTGAACTAGCGGGCTAGAGTGTTGTGCTTTAACGTGTGCTTGAATCATTTTGCTGTCCTTATATACATGCTGTATGTGTATACAGTAGTTTTTGTTGTTTATAAGATCAAGTTATTTTTGCGGGATTATTGGACGATCTTTGTCAAAAAAATAGATAGTGATCATCTAACTATATGAAAGTAAATAATAAATTAAATTCGAATGAATTTACTATTTTGTCTCATAAGTTGAAAAATATGTGAGCTTCATACAGGTGTATACAGTGGTTTTTGCATAAAAGTACTGTATACCTCCGTATAGAAGATAAGAAGATAAGAAGATAAGAAGATAAGCCGCAGATACAAAAAAAGCGCCTTAGGCGCTTTCTTATATTTCAGAAGTGTTACTTATCTCAGTGTCGCTTGGGAGAGTTTCGCTCTCATTTCCATTTCACCAATATTGAACTGGCGAACATCAATGGTTGCAATATCATTGCACTCTTTACATGCATGATGACACTTACCATCTAGGTAGTCGTGCTTTTTTACTAGGCTTGGCTTTTTGCACCAATCACAAACGCCTTCTATTGTGAACATATTCTCTCCTCACCTGTATACGCCAGGTGTATTTTCGGCGCAAATTATGACACAAGTAAGACCTATTAGTTAATAGTTTGTTACCTATTTTTGAGAAGGGGATCGATTGCAACACTAATAAAGTCGGTATATTTGTGACTTTGTAAATTTAATAAGTGTGCTTGTTTACGGTTTTGTAACATTTTCTAGTAGGATTTTTAGTGCATTGTTCAAGCGCTTCATTTCTTCGTCGCACCCGCTAGCGTCAGGGTGGTATATTTTTGATAGTTGTTTGTATCTAGCTTTTACACTTCTCTGTTCAGGAATAGAGCTCGGTGTATATCCGAATAAAGCGCAAGCCATTTGTAATTTTTGTATTTCCTTTGAATTTTTCTGTTTCTTTAGTTCGGTAAACATCGCATGCAGTTGTCTTTTTTGATGCTTTATCGTAGCACTTTGAGCTTTTATCTGATCTTCAAGAGAATCCCGTTGCTGGCTCAATATCGCAGAGTTTGGGTTATGTCTCGCTCGGATTATAAAGAGAGTGGTGGTAACGCTTAAAAGTGCAACAAGTGCGCCAATCGATAACTCAAACATCGATATATTTGCTAAAGAAGGCGGTTGGCGTGAGTTTGAATCTGGATTCCTCGGTAGAGAACTAGAGGTTTGCTTAGAGTTACTTGAAGTATCAGTACTATTATCGAGCTGTTCAATTGAAGAAATCTGCTTTGCGCGTTGTTGGTTGAATTGTGTTTCCAGAACACGATTGTATCCATCTTCTGCGTCAGGATGGTCTGGTAAGGCTGCTTCATACCATAGCTGCGCGGCATCTAGTGGTTGAAGGAGCTCCTTATTAAGTGAGGACTCGTAGATCTTAGCTACTTCTAGAGGCGCTTGCTTGTTACCTTGCAATGCCGCTTTGATGAACCACTCTAAGGCTTGTTTGTTATCTTGCTCGACACTTGTTCCCGCCAAGTACCACTCGCCGAGTTTAAATTGCGCATCTGAATTGCCATTATCTGCTGATTGCGTATACCAATAAAATGCGTCGCTGGTGCTAAGGGGGACGTCGCCCCCCGACTCATAAGCTTGAGCTAACTGATATTGAGAAACTGGATCTTGAGGTTGTGATTCTAGTGAAAACTCACCACTGCTTTCAGCATAAACGAAATGTGTGATTGACAACTGTATCGTGGAAAAGGTGAGGGCTAGAAATAGAGTTCTAAGAAATGACGACGACAACAAGTTGGATAAGATAAGCAAAAGATAAGTCTCGTAAAAAGCCCAGAGTCGATAGTTCAATATGAATACATTGATGATTGTTGGTTAGCCGTATTACTTTGAATAAGTAACACGGCTGACAAGCAACTATATAATGGTTAATTCAATAGATAAAGACGAGCTGGGCTTTAGTTGTGCTACTTAAGTGGCAAGATTTGAATTTCTACGCGACGGTTGCAAGCACGACCTTGAGAGGTTTTGTTGTCACAAAGAGGGTAGCGCTCACCGTTACCACGGGCAATAGCACGACCTGCCGCTACATTTTGAGAGACCAAGAATGAACGAACGGATTCGGCGCGACGCTCGGAAAGGATTTGGTTAGTCGATTCACGGCCAGTGCTGTCAGTGTGACCTTCAATCACTAGGCTAGTATCTGGATATTCAACTAAGATACGAGCAACACCGCGCAGCGTGTTGTGAATGCTAGACTGCAAAGCGTAAGAGCTGGAATCAAAACCGATGCCGTTCTCTAGACGAAGTAGAAGTTGGTTCTCACCTACACGCTGTACTTGAACTCCTGAGTTCATTAGCTCTTCACGAAGTGCGGCTTCTTGTTGGTCAAAGTAGTAACCAACACCTCCGCCAACGGCAGCTCCGCCCGCAGCACCAATTAAAGCCCGCTTACGGCGGTCTTTAGAATCGTCACCGGTAACAGCCCCAGCAACGGCGCCTGCGATAGCACCAATTAGAGCGCCTTGAGTTGCAGAGTTAGTCTCAGACTCGCCAGTTGTCGCGTTTTGGCGTTGCGTTGCCTGGCAACCCGTTAGAGCGGCAGTAAGCGCTAGGGCTAGAGTGATTTTTTTCAACGTATTTCTCCATCATGTACTTCAGTCAAACGATGAATTCGAATGACAAACATAGTCCTGTAAATCTTATTGATGGTTTTTATCAATACGCTGATGCAATGTAAAGTGGCTCTATGATTTAGTTATCTTTTTCGCTGCCTGGGCGCCGGCAACTGGTCTATTAACAGACAGTTTACGGCCTTTCTTCAAGCCAACTTCATAATCTGCGGTGAGGTTTTTCATCGCTTCTCTCAGTTGTTGCTTGAAAGTTTCGCGGTCGATATTTTTGAATTCTTTATCAATGTAGTTATTGATCTTGTTGTTTGATTCATCGTCTGGGGTAATAGTAGGTAGCTTCTCAAGCGCACCTTCAACCCAACCTGAAACAAACGAGTTCACACGACGTGTAACCTCTAATGATCCGGTTCCAGAGCCAGCGAAGCTATTTCTGAATTGGCCCGTGTGTTCATTCAGCTCGCGATAAATAATATCGAACGCAAAAGCTGCAAAGATAGCGCGATCGGCTTCACCAATGAATTCAACACGCTTGAGGCCTTTGTGATTCAGTAGCACGGCTTCAACACCAAATTTGGTGTTGATACCACGAATAACACGCAGCAGTGTAGAACTGATATTTGCAGGTAACAGATGACTGGATTGAGTTTTTCCCATCTTGATAAACTCAATATCGTCTTTTTCGAGACCATATTTCAGCATCAAGCTGTGCGCCATTTTTATCGCATTGGCAGCTTCATTGACGTTCGCAGAATTTCCAAGCTCAAGACACTTGGCAATTTTCTTTAGGGCTTTTTTCTTATCCATCGACTACTTAATCATTACCGCAAATTTTTAAAAGTCCGACATTTTACATGTTTTGACCGGTAACAGAAAGTTAAAACTCACATATAAGCCTATAGGTCTGGTGATGAAGTCGAGGTAAAGCTGTTTTTCGAAAAATAAAAACGCCATCAGCGTATTGATGGCGTTAGTGAGGTTATTTATCAGAACGACTAGGGCTTTGTGGAGTTAGATTCCGAGTTCATCGAGTAGATCCGCTGCAGAATCGTTGCCTGAGCTTTGAGTGGGTTTGTTTGCTCCTTGCATATTTTTCTGAGTAGTTTCAAGAATGCTATCTGGACATTCGTCCTCAGCGATTTCAAATTCTTCCAATTGGATGAATTCTGTCTTATCCATGGCTAACTCAAGATAGAAGATATTGTTCTTTTCGGTTGAGAAAGTTACACGGCGCGCTTGTGGACGATCTAGGTTGGTGTCTACAGAAAGGTTAACTTGCTTGTTAAGCGCCAGCATTTTAGGCTGGTTTTGCGTGATGTTAGTTTGCAGTTCTTTACGGATTTTATTCGTAAAGTCGCCGACTAATTGATTCATTAATTCACCCAATACATCACCAACTTCGTCTGAAGTATGGAGAACAGCAAGTTCTTCTTCTGGCATCCCCATGTTACGCATATAATTGGCATAGATCTCTAATGCCGCTTTTGACGTAAAGTTGATAACAACAAGACCGGAAAAACCACCGTCAAATAAGACGAAACAGCCGAAATCAGGTTTCAAACTCGTTTTATTGATTTTTTGAACCATGGCTGAATAGGACACTTGAGAAGCCGTCGCTGAAGTGAGTACGCTGGAGACTGATTGGCATAGCTTAAGAAGAATATCTTCAGTTGTGACTGTTTTGTTTTTTTTCATTGTGATGTGCTCGTGAAGTGCCTTAAACAAAATGTTATTCAATATATTACTACTGAATTAAGACAAAAGTGACTATTTCTCTATTCTTGCACTGAGATTCTTATTTGAGCACCTTTTTATATGATCTTAATAGTAGTAAAGTGACGAAATTCAAAGAAAATTACTAAAATCTCAAATAACCCAATGCTGATAGGATCAGCGAAGTAGGGGCAGGAAGCAAATGTTACCAAGACTTCAACTCAATGCTGATGTCGACCCAGTAGTCGTACGCTTTTTAGATGATTTAAAAACAGTGGGCTTTACTGGCGACATTGAATCTCAATATTCTAGCCGTTTGGCCGTGGCGACTGATAACAGTGTCTATCAGCAATTGCCACAGGCTGTCATTCTTCCTAAGACAACGCACGACGTTGCATTGATCGGCAAAGTTGGCTCTAAATCCGCTTACGAACGAGTGACTTTTTCTCCTCGTGGCGGTGGTACTGGCACCAACGGACAGTCATTAACAAAAGGCGTGGTGGTTGACCTATCACGATATATGAATAAGGTTCTTGAGATTAACGAAAACGAAGGCTGGGTAAGAGTTCAGTCTGGCGTCGTTAAAGACCAACTGAACGATGCTGTGCGTCCCTACGGTTACTTTTTTTCTCCAGATCTTTCAACCAGTAACCGAGCAACTATAGGTGGCATGGTTAA
This sequence comes from Vibrio toranzoniae, assembly GCF_024347655.1. Taxonomy (NCBI): domain Bacteria; kingdom Pseudomonadati; phylum Pseudomonadota; class Gammaproteobacteria; order Vibrionales; family Vibrionaceae; genus Vibrio; species Vibrio toranzoniae. The sequence continues at coordinate 1,283,323 of NZ_AP025514.1, forward strand.
TACCGATGCTTCTGGTCAAGGGTCACTCAAGTACGGGAAAACCTCTGATCATGTGTTGTCGCTGCAAGCAGTGTTCGCAGATGGTTCATGTCTCGAATCTGATTTATCACACGGCTTACCCGTTGAGGGTGAATTTGCTCACCATGCACTTGCGGTGACTGAGGCTGTTTGTCGTGAAAAACGTGCTCAAATCCTAAATAAATTCCCCCCGTTGAATCGCTTTTTAACAGGCTATGATCTAAAGAATGCAATCAACGAACAAGATGACAGCTTTGACCTGACTCGCGTTCTATGTGGCGCTGAAGGTTCTTTAGCATTCATCACGGAAGCAAAATTAAACCTAACCAAGATTCCAAAAGCTCGAACACTGGTTAACGTAAAATACAACACGTTTGACTCTGCGTTGCGTAATGCGCCGTTCATGGTTGAAGCGAAAGCACTGTCTGTTGAAACCGTTGATTCAAGAGTATTGAATCTTGCAAAGCAAGATATTGTTTGGCACACCGTGAGCGACCTGCTTATGGATGTGCCAAATAAAGAGATGCTTGGCATCAACATGGTTGAGTTTGCTGGGCAAGATGAAGCGGAAGTTGAACAACAAGTTCAAGCGTTGACTGCACAACTTGAAACCATGGTAGAAACCGAAGAAGCGGGTGTGATTGGCTTCCAAGTGTGCAGCGACTTAGCGAGCATTGGCCGAATCTACAACATGCGTAAGAAAGCGGTGGGTCTGTTAGGTGCGGCGAAAGGCCGAGCTAAGCCGGTCGCTTTTGCTGAAGATACCTGTGTACCACCGGAAAACTTGGCGGATTTTATCTCTGAATTTAGAGTGTTACTCGATTCCAAAGAGTTGAACTACGGCATGTTTGGTCACGTTGACGCGGGCGTATTGCACGTTCGTCCGGCTTTAGATTTGTGTGACCCGATGCAAGAAGCATTAATGCACGAAGTCTCTGATGAAGTGGTTAAGCTGGTGGCGAAATACGGCGGCTTGATGTGGGGTGAGCACGGTAAAGGTTTCCGTTCTGAGTATGGACCTGACTTCTTTGGTGAAGAGCTGTTTACCGAATTAAGACGTGTTAAAGCAGCGTTCGACCCGCACAACAAGATGAACCCAGGCAAGATCTGTACGCCATTAGAAAGCGACGCTGAATTGGTGAAAGTCACCGATACCAAGCGTGGCTTCTATGACCGTCAGATAGACGTTCAAGTCCGTGACAGCTTTAAGCAAGCGATGGAATGTAACGGCAACGGCTTGTGCTTTAACTACGATACGAGCTCGCCAATGTGCCCTTCGATGAAAGTCACGGCAGACCGTCGTCACTCACCAAAAGGCCGTGCAGGCCTCGTGAGAGAATGGTTGCGTCAGTTGACGGAGCAAGGCGTCGATATTCTTGATTTAGAGCAAGAAGCGCTGAAGGACAATACTCCGCTCAAAACCATGGTTGAGCGTGTTCGTAACACGATGAACAAACGCCATGAGTACGATTTCTCGCATGAAGTTCACGAAGCGATGAATGGTTGTCTTGCATGTAAAGCGTGTGCGAGCCAGTGTCCTATTAAAGTCGATGTGCCGAGCTTCCGTTCTCGATTCTTAAACATCTATTACTCGCGTTATCAGCGCCCAGCAAAAGACTATTTAGTTGCCAACATTGAATCCATGCTGCCGCTGATGGCGAAAGCGCCGAAAGTTGTGAACGCAGCATTGGGGCAAAAGTGGGTTCAATCTGCAACGGCGAAAACAGTCGGTTATGTCGATGCACCATTGATGTCGGTGCCTACGCTGAAAAATCGTCTGGCGAGTAAAGAACTGCAGCTGTTCGATATTCAATATCTAGAAGGTCTTTCTTCGGAACAGAAGAAGCAGCATGTATTGATCGTCCAAGACCCGTTTACTAGCTTCTATGATGCAGAGGTGGTTGAAGACTTCGTCACTCTGGCTCAAAAGCTTGGCAAAACTCCGGTCTTACTGCCATTCAAGCCAAATGGTAAAGCACTGCACATCAAAGGCTTTTTAAGTCGTTTTGCACGTGAGGCGAAATCGACGTCTGATTTCTTGTCGATGGTCGCTGATATTGGTATTCCTTTAGTGGGTGTCGATCCGGCTCTGGTACTTTGTTACCGCGATGAATACGTCGAGATCTTAGCGGATAAGCGTGGCGACTTTGATGTGCTCACCGTGCATGAGTGGTTAATGCCATCGCTCGGTGACTTTGAAGCGCGTTCTACAAGTGAGGAAATGTGGTACTTGTTCGCCCACTGTACTGAGAAAACCAAAATGCCGAATGCTGAAAAAGAGTGGGGCGCTATCTTTAAACACTTTGGCGCTGCACTTACCAGTGTTCCTGTCGGTTGCTGTGGTATGGCGGGTACCTTCGGGCATGAAGTCGATAAGCTACAGATGTCGAAAGATATATTCAGTCTAAGTTGGAAGCCAAGGATGCAAGACTTACCGAAAGAGCGTTGCTTAGTGACGGGGTATTCCTGCCGAAGCCAAGTGAAGCGTTTTGAAGGTGAGAAGCTTGCTCACCCATTACAGGCGCTAGCCAAAATTCTTTAATACATTTAGCCCAGCAATTGCTGGGCTTTTTTCTAAACTAACAATGGAATTGTTAATAAGGAAAGCTATGAGATTTCTAGAGTTGAAAGTCCCACCGGTTGCTCTATTTATACTAGTATTCGTTGCGTCTTATTTTAGTGCTCAGCACCTGAGTGTAGGGGCAATAGTATTGCCTTATAAGGTCATTGTTCTGGGGATCGGAATTGCACTGAGTGGCGTGGTTGGATTATCTGGTATATGGGAGTTTCGAAAACAGAAAACCACCGTTAATCCGATCAAAGTCGAAACCGCCTCGGCAGTCGTGGACAGTGGTATTTTTGGTTACACGCGAAACCCGATGTATCTAGGGCTATTCATCCTACTGTTTTGCCTTGGCTATTTCTTCCAAAACCTGTTCAGTGTTTTATTAAGTTTTGTATTCGTAATTTACATGAATCATTTCCAGATCAAGCCGGAAGAGCGCGCACTAGAGCAATTATTTGGTGCGGAATATGTTGATTACAAACAAAAGGTTAGACGCTGGATCTGATTTGGATTTAAATACAATGAAGTAATTAGATAAGAATTATTATCGCTTGGTTGATCTATATCACAAATTAATATGATTTAGGTTTTATATTGATTTTTTATAAAATAGTCTGCGCCCCATTATTAAAATGGATAAAGGCTAGGTAATGAAAATTGTTGAGGCGAAATGGTTGTCGCTAGGTGTCTGTGTCGTGAGTCTGTCTTCAATGTCGGTGTTGGCAGATGTTTCAGCTCGAATTATAAACGGTAAAGAAGCCACACAAGGTAATTGGCCATTTATGGCAGCGCTAGTCTCAAGGAACGTGAACGCTTATGACGGTCAGTTTTGTGGTGCGAGCTTCATTGGTGAGCGATATGTATTAACTGCTGCTCACTGTGTGGAAGGTAATGGTCGTGAAGATCTAGATGTGGTGATTGGCGTATCAAACCTTTCTTCATCTCAAGCTGCACAACATAGATACGCCGTTGATAATATTTATGTACATCAATATTACAACCCTGAAGCGATAGGCAGTGACATTGCTATTATTGAGCTAGTAGAAAAGCCGTCAGAGTCTGTGGTTAATCTCGTCGATGGTTATGTTCGCGGTAACCTGAATGATGGTCAAATGCTAACGGTCATGGGCTGGGGTGATCAGGACGCATCCGATGGGTATTCATCGAAGAGTGAATTGTATCAAGTTAATGTTCCCCTTGTTAATCAGTACCAATGCAATACTGTTCCTTACAGTGGCTACTCTTCTATTGGTAGCGATGCGTTCTGTGCGGGTTACAGTGATGGTGGTTATGATTCGTGTCAGGGTGACAGTGGCGGTCCAATTGTTGTTTCGACCAATGGAACGTATGAACAACTGGGTATTGTGAGCTGGGGTAAAGGATGTGCAGAAGCTAACGCTTACGGTGTCTATACTAACATTAGCCACTTTGATGATTGGATTGATGAGCAGCAATCAGGGCTTAGTTACCGTCAAATTGAAATGCTTGGTGCAAAATTATTGGCGCCTATTTCACATACCTTTGAATTCACGAATAAATCTGCTCAAAACATTGCAGTAAACCGTGTTTATCCAATTTCAGGTAATGATACTGTTATAACAGACAACGGATGTAGCATTTTAACTGCAGGGCAAAGCTGTGAAGTTGTGGTTAGTTTCGACCTAAACTCAATCGGTGAACATGAGTTTGGTATTAATGTTGACACTGATTTATTGGTAGGCACGGTTACTTCAACGGCTTCTGTTATAGGGGCGAGATCTGTAACGAATACTGTGAACTCTTATGTCAGCATACCAAACAGTGGCGTCTACAGCACACAAGCGTGGGGTACCGAAGGATCAACAATCGTCTCTCCATCAATAGGTAGCAGCGAATCGACAATGTTGGTTGTAGAGGGTATACCGACCGGGACTGTCTCTTTCGATGTGACGGTATCGTCTGAGTTGGATCATGATTACCTTGAGCTCTATATCAACGGTCAAGAATTCGATAAAGAATCAGGTCAGCTTTCTGGTTCAGTGAACCTGCCGATGGTTAGGGATTCCAACAACAGTCTTATGATTAAATATGTGAAAGATTGGTATGGCACTTACGGGGATGACAGAGTTACGATCAAAAACTTTGCTTATACCGATGAGATCAAGGTATCTAAGTCTGAAGGAACACAGAACGCAAAAAGTTCAGGTGGTGGTAGTGGTGGTTCACTGGCTTGGCATTGGTTACTCGTTCTTTTCGGTGGTTTGATTGTGCGAAAGTCACCTTCACCACTAGAGTTTAAAAAGGTAATCAGAAAAAGATAACTTGATGGTTAAAAAACTAAAAAGCCCAGCTTGAGGATATCAAGCTGGGCTTTACTGATCTTGTTCTAGAGCTATTTACATCAAGTGGTGTAAATAAGAGTGTCCATTAAGCAGCAGCTGCGAACTGAGCTAAAAACATCTCTTTACGCTCGTTGAAGCGGTTTACTAGGTCGTCTACAGAAGCTTGGTCGTATGGCTTAAGGCCACTTGCTACCATGCGTTTTACGCCTTTACCTACTACTTCACCGTCTTCTTTAAAATCAAAGTTCAGCGTCACGATACCTCGTTTGCCTTCAACATTAAAAGTTGCACCAGAAAACTCAACTTCTGGGTTGGTTAGGTCTAGGCGAGTAAATTCAACTTCCATGCTCTCGTAAATCACAAGAGGGCGCTGGCAGTTGATCATCATTTGCTGTTCTTCCATTAGAGGCACCATGATGTGCGGGAAGTTCATGCCTGAAAACTTAACGTAGTTTGTTACCACGTGCTCGATGAATGCTTGATCGTGACTCTTTTCACCTTCACATGACATGTGGAGGTATTCTTTGCCTTTTTCGTCAACTAATGAGCTTTCTCTTTCACATTTTTTGTCAACGCTTAGCGCAATACCATTACCAACCATGCCTGAAAAATCAAAACGCATTTTTTGGCTAATGCCTTCTTTTTGCAGAAGTACTGCAAACAAAAGATCACCAGGTACGCAAAAGCGTTTATTGTCTTCATCGTGAATTGGGTTGAAGTCAGCAGCTACTTTTTTTGCAAAGTGGCTAGCTTGTTCACGAGTGAATTGAAATTCATTGTCTTCAGTAGAAAAGTAAGGTGTCAGAAACATAGTATCGCTATTAGTCATCAAATCTGGTGTGGATTATAGCTAACTAACTTCTCTTTAATGGTCTATCCAGTTAACTTTGTATAAATATCAATGGATTAGATGAATATGTTGGATGGTATGTGACGATTTTGAGGGGGTTTGAGGTGAATAAGGGCTTGGGTTCAATGCAACAAGGGCTAATTAATAGCCCTTGTATATGTGACGTGTTATTGAGTTTTCAATAGCATCTAGAAGCTACACAGAATACTTTCAGGCATTAGGTGGTTGTGTGCTGACAACTTTAATAATAGGTTTGCTTGTTCAATATCTGGTGAGAAGTAGCGGTCTTTGTCATAGAAGCTGACTTTTTCACGAAGGATTTGTTTCGCTTCTTCTACACGCGGTGATGATAGGTTCGGCGCTCTGAAGTCTAGACCTTGTGCTGCGGCCAAATATTCGACAGCCAATATGCCACGTGTGTTTTCAGCCATGTATCGAAGACGACGTCCCGCAAATGTTGCCATTGATACGTGATCTTCTTGGTTTGCCGAAGTCGGTAAGCTGTCGATTGAAGCTGGGTGTGCAAGTGTTTTGTTTTCACTTGCCAGCGCAGCAGAGGTCACTTGAGCAATCATGAAACCTGAGTTCACACCACCATTATCAACTAAGAAAGGTGGCAGTTTACTTAATGCGCTATCGATAAGCAGTGCCATTCTTCGCTCTGAAAGGCTACCTATCTCTGCAATCGCAAGAGCAAGATTATCTGCAGCCATTGCGACTGGTTCTGCATGGAAGTTGCCGCCTGAAATAATGTCGCCATCTTCAGCAAAAACCAGTGGATTATCGGATACAGAGTTCGCTTCAACATTTAGGGTTTCCGCAGAATTACGGATTTGTTGTAAACATGCCCCCATAACTTGGGGCTGACAGCGTAGTGAGTACGGGTCTTGAACTTTTTCACAGCTAGTATGTGACTCGCCAATCTCGCTATTTTGATCAAGCATATGACGGTAAGCCAGAGCTGCATCCATTTGGCCACGGTGGCCACGAACACGATGGACTCTAGGGTCAAACGGACGACGGCTACCCAGTGCGGCTTCAACAGACATAGCACCACATACCGTTGCCGACGCGAACAAATCTTCCGCGGCGAATAGGCCTTCTAATGCGAATGCTGTGGACGCTTGAGTACCATTTAACAGAGCTAAACCTTCTTTAGGTGCTAGTGTTATTGGTTCTAGACCTGCGATTTTCATTGCTTCTAAGCCGGTGACTATCTTGCCGTTGTGTCGTGCTTGGCCTTCACCCAATAGCACTGTACTCATGTGCGCTAGGGGAGCAAGGTCACCAGAGGCACCTACTGAGCCTTTTTGTGGGACACAAGGATACACTTGTGCATTCACTAGATCGATTAGAGCATTAATTACCTTCAGTCGAATACCTGAATAACCACGAGACAAGCTGTTAATTTTTAGTACCATCATTAAACGCACGGTTTCATCAGACATGAATTTGCCTATGCCAGCCGCATGAGAAAGTACGATGCTTTTTTGTAGAACTTCCAGATCTTCAGGCGCAATTTTGGTGTTTGCCAATAAGCCAAAGCCTGTATTGATGCCATATACAGTGCGATCTTCCGCAATCACTTGCTCTACAACGCGTGTACTTGCTTCAATGTCAGGAATTGCTGCGGGATCGAGTGACAAGCTCACAGGGCTGCGACTCACTTTGCGAAGTTCAGGTAGGCCGAGCTGTCCTGGTTTAATTAATAAATTCAACATGTTTTCTCCAGACATTAAAGATGACGCAGTTCGTCGTTAAGCATAGGTAAATCAAGCTTTTGTTCTTTAGCACATTGTTTGGCTATATCGTAGCCTGCATCTGCATGACGCATAACACCGGTTGCCGGATCATTGTGAAGTACACGAGCAATACGTTGCGATGCATCTTCACTGCCGTCACAACAAATCACCATACCCGAATGTTGTGAGAAGCCCATTCCCACGCCACCACCATGGTGCAGAGAAACCCAAGTTGCGCCGCCTGCTGTATTTAGCAGAGCATTTAGCAGAGGCCAATCTGATACAGCGTCTGATCCATCCATCATGCCTTCTGTTTCACGGTTAGGACTCGCGACTGAACCTGAGTCTAGGTGGTCACGACCGATAACAACCGGTGCTTTCAGTTCGCCATTTTTAACCATTTCATTGAATGCTTGACCCAAACGTTCACGATCTTTTAAGCCAACCCAACAGATACGAGCTGGCAGACCCTGGAATTGGATGCGTTCACGTGCCATATCTAGCCAGTTGTGCAGATGTGGGTTATCTGGGATCAGTTCTTTTACTTTTTGGTCTGTTTTGTAGATGTCTTCAGGGTCGCCAGAAAGGGCGGCCCAACGGAATGGGCCGATGCCTTCACAGAACAGAGGACGAATATACGCAGGAACGAAGCCTGGGAAATCAAATGCATTCTCGACACCTTCTTCCAGTGCCATTTGGCGAATATTGTTGCCGTAATCTACGGTCGCAGCACCGCGGTACTGAAGGTCCAGCATTGCTTGTACTTGAACAGCCATGGATTGTTTAGCTGCCTTCACGACTTTTGCTTCATCAATCAAGCGTTCTTGTGCGGCTTTCTCCATCGTCCAACCTTGAGGCAAGTAGCCGTTCAGTGGATCGTGGGCAGAGGTTTGGTCGGTCACTACGTCAGGTGTGATGTTACGTTCTACTAACTCCGGGAATACGTCAGCAGCGTTACCTAATAGACCAACAGAAATAGGCGTGTCTGACTCTTTAATCATAGCCATTGCTTCATCTAAGCTGGTGGCTTTCTTGTCAACATAGCCAGTGCGTAGACGGTAATCGATTCGAGATTCATCACACTCAACCGCAATCATTGAGAAACCAGCCATTGTCGCAGCAAGAGGTTGAGCACCACCCATTCCGCCAAGACCGCCCGTTAGAACCCACTTACCATTTGCTTCGCCTTGGAAATGCTTTTTCGCGATAGCAACAAACGTTTCATAAGTACCTTGAACAATGCCTTGTGAGCCAATGTAGATCCAGCTACCTGCTGTCATTTGTCCATACATCATCAAGCCTTCTTTATCGAGCTCGTTGAAGTGTTCCCAGTTTGCCCAATGTGGAACAAGGTTGGAGTTGGCAATCAGTACGCGAGGTGCATTTTTATGAGTCGGGAATACACCTACAGGTTTCCCTGACTGAACAAGTAGAGTTTGGTCATCTTCTAGACGTTCTAATACTTCGACAATCTTGTCATAACATTTCCAATCACGAGCTGCACGGCCAATACCACCGTACACAACCAGAGCATGTGGGTGTTCTGCCACATCTGGATCTAGGTTGTTCATCAACATACGTAGTGGTGCTTCTGTTAACCAAGATTTAGCACGTAAAGCCGTACCATGCGGTGCGCGAATTTCGCGAGTCGTGTCGAGACGAGAGTCATTGTTGTGTTCCGTCATTCTGGAATTCCTTATGTTTCACGTTATATAGCTGTCGGTATAGCTTAATTAGTTGTTGGCCATTGCATTGGCGATATCCCAACACAAACGAGCCGCCAATCGAGCCGTGTGGCCGTCGACGTCGTAGTTTGGGTTGTATTCCGCAATGTCCGCGATAATGAGTTTCTCAGGGTGTTTGAAAATCTGTTCTAGGAAAGGCGCGAGCGCTTCATAGCTCACGCCTCTGGCTGCGGGTGCGCTCACGCCCGGTGCTGTTGCAGCTGGAAATACATCAAGATCGATAGTGAGATAAAGATAATCACACTCAGCGATGAATTTTTGTAACTTAACCAGTTGAGCGGTTTGATTCACTTGGGTCATGTTGCGGTCGTGTTCATACCAAACGCCCAATTGGTCAGCTTTGTTGAACAGCGCTTTGGTATTACTGGCTGCACTAACGCCAAGACAAGCGTAATGAAACGGCCATTGATGCATGTGGCAGTAATCACTGATCTGGTTAAAAGGCGTACCTGAGCTGGGCTTAACGTCGGCGATGTCGCTTTCGAATTCACGAAGATCAAAGTGAGCATCAAAGTTAACGATGCCAACCTTAGGTTTGTTTACTAACTGATCTTTATGAATGTGCTCCGCTTTATGTCGTTGTTCCGTTTGATGTAAATGCTCAGCGAGGCCTTGGAAAGACGCCCAAGCCACTTCGTGACCACCGCCAAGGGTAATCACTTTGTTAGTTGATAGAGCATTGGCAATCACAGAAGCGCACTGTTTTTGGCTGACTTCTAATTGACCATCGTTACATTCAACATCGCCAAGATCAGCAATGTGTGTGTCGTTGTGCCAAGCCATATTAGCCAGAGCTTGGCGAATCAGGTTAGGTGCTTGTTTCGCGCCTACTCGACCTTTGTTTCTTGCAACGCCCGCATCGCTGGCAAAGCCAACTAAGGCGATAGTATTCTTAGTCGGTTCGTTACTTAAATCACTATTTTGGATTTGGCTAGTGATGTGGTGAACACGCGTACCCATTGCACCATCTTCGAGATCATTACGTCCCGCCCACTCAAAGTTATGTACGGTTCTTGCGTTATCTTGGGTGTTGTTAGACTTAGATTGAGTCATGACATACCTCGCCATTAACAATGCGTTTATGCAGGTGAGGAACACCGACTTGATAACTAAGGTCGGCAGGGTGCTCGATATTCCAAATAGCTAAATCAGCAGCGTAACCCACTTCAATTTTGCCTCTGTTTTTCGATTCGCCAATGGCAGCGGCAGCATGGCAAGTCACACCGCGCAGTGCCTCTTCAGGCGTTGTACCAAATAACGTACAGCTCATGTTCATCATTAGTGTTAGGTCGGCAAAAGGGGAAGTGCCGGGGTTTAAGTCGGTAGCAATCGCCATAGGGATATTATGTTTACGTAGTAATGCAATGGGCGGCTGTTGGGTTTCTTTCAAGAAATAAAAAGCACCAGGTAGTAACGTCGCAGCAGTGCCTGATTCCGCTAGCGCTTTTACTCCGGCTTCATCAAGGTACTCAACATGGTCAACAGAGAGTGCGCCGTATTTTGCTGCAAGCGCACTGCCTCCCATATTCGAAAGTTGTTCAGTGTGGCCTTTAATCGCTAGCCCATGTTGTTTGGCTGCTGCAAAGACACGTTCGGTTTGTTCTAGATTGAAGCCGATAGATTCGCAGAACACATCAACCGCATCGGCTAACCCTTGTTCTGCGGCTTTAGGAATGATCTCTTCGCAAACCAGATCGATATAACTATCCGGTTTTTCTTTATATTCGGGCGGCACAGCATGTGCTGCAAGGAGAGTAGTGGTGATCTTAATACGGCGATGATTTTCTAACGCTTTAGCTGCGCGTAACATTTTGAGTTCATCATCAAGCGTTAAACCATAGCCCGATTTTACTTCGATGCTGGTTACGCCACTTCTTAGGAGGCCATCGAGTCTAGGTAGCGCCATTTCAACCAGTTCAGACTCTTGTGCTGCGCGTGTTGCAGTGACTGTCGCTAGAATACCGCCGCCTTGCTTAGCGATGTCGGTGTAAGATACACCATTCAAACGTTGTTCAAACTCGTTGGCACGATTGCCCGCAAATACCAGGTGAGTGTGGCAATCAATTAGCCCTGGGGTGACTAACTTATTTTTGCAGTCATAGGTGGCGTAATCCAAAGAACTATCAACACTGACTTGTTGTAACTCAGAAGTAAGTACGCCTTGGTTTGAACAAGAGATGGACACTATCTTGCCGCTTTCGATAACGATATCTTGAGGGAAAGAGGGTTGATAACCATCGGTTCCCGAGCTCATGGAGACCACTCGTGCGTTTTTGAGGATTAAATTCATACTCACCTAGATCTTTGCTAAACATTAAATGTATATACAAATAAATAATCTAAACGTTTACTTGAATCAAGTTTATGTTGCAAAAATGTGATCAGAGTTCAGGGCGATGTTCTTTTAATCTAGAATTATCTTGGAGCTTAATTTGTACTTAGAACCAGGATGGTAGAGCAATGCAAAGCTGATTAGACGCTCTTTGCTCCATGTTCTTCGATTCAAAAGAAGGCAAGGTTCTGATTCTAGAAGTTTGAGCGAAGCTCTAATTTTTGAGTCTGGAATAATGGCTTCAACAGTATGCTCAATAGCACTCAATGGGCAACTTTTTGAAAGGTATTCATTAGGTGTTGATGCCGAAAAATCTTGTTCAAGGTATTTCGGTGCGGCTAGAGAGTTAACCCATCGAGCCTCTAGCTGAATTGGTGTTCCATCTGCAAAATGTATGATTTCACTATAAAAAACTTCTTCGTGAATCATTACACCTAACCGTGTGGCGGTGCTTTCATCGGCCTTGCTGCTTTCGTGTTTGATGACTTTGCTTGTATACGTTTGGCCTCGGTCTTTGATCTCTTGCGCGATGTTATTGATATCAAGCAAGGGAGATTGGGCTTTTTCATTCGGCTCACAAACAAAAGTTCCCAGCCTTGGTTTTCTGACTAATTTCCCTTCAGAAACGAGGTCTCGAATGGCTTTATTAACTGTCATTCTACTCACATTAAACTGTTCTGTGAGTTCAAGTTCGGTGGTGATCTGATAACCAACTGGCCAATAACCACTAGTGATTTTCTCGTCTATGAATTGTTTTATTTGCAGGTAGAGCGGTGCTTTTGACATAATGAAACCTTATTTGACTATACAAATAGAGTAGCGAATTTCTTAGTGATTTCAACATTTCCTTGGACTATGTGATGCTACTCGACATAGATAGTGCAAATTACTTGATTCTATGAGGTAAGTGTCGCAAATTGTCGCGCAATAATTATTAGAAAATCAAATGATTAAAAAAGGAAATAATATGTTTAAGAAATTAAAGGCCTCGTTGGGCCTCGGTGCAGCAAAGGTTGATACCGTCTTAGATAATATTGACGTTTTCCAAGGTGGCGAGTTGTCTGGCAATGTTCACATCATTGGTGGCGACGTTGAGCAACAAATCGACCGGATCAACTTGGTTCTTAACACAGAAGTAAAAGTCGAAACGGAAGATAGCACCAGTTACGAAACCTTTACTCTGAGTCGTATTCAAGCTGTAGAGCCTTTCGTTATTCAACCGGGTGAAACCAAACTGGTCCCATTCCGCCTCAAGTTAAATGATGAAACGCCACTCACCGTGTTGAATGCACAAATGAACCAATGCCATGTGTGGGTTGAAACCAACCTAGATATAGGCTTCGCGATTGACCCTAAAGACCGTGATTTTATCTCCGTTCATCCACTGCCAACAGTCGCTAAAATCATCCAAGGCGTGGAAGCATCGGGTATGGCCATGGTGAAAGCAGACGTAGAGAAGGGCTTCTTACAAGGCAACAGCTTTGCTTCTCGTTCGGGCTGTTACCAAGAGATTGAATTTCGCAGCGGCGGTTTCATGAACAACAAAGAGATCGAGCTGTCATTCATCGTTGAAGGTTCAATGGTTCACTGCCTAGCAGAAGTCGACCGATCAATGAGCTTCCGTGGCGACCAATACATCTCATTCAGTTTGCCAGCTAACGCCGCTGATTCAGACATTCGCAATGCGGTTTCAAGAATCATGAGTGCGTAGTTGCCAACAGCGCCAACAATATTAAGCCGAACGAACTCGTTCGGCTTTTTTGATGCTGCTGTCTCGACCTGAAATGTGTTTACCACTGGTGACGATAAGCTAATTGAAAAGCAACATCGGTGGAATTATCCATGTTGAAGATGTTTTCGATAATGGATATCTCGATAGCTGAACGTTGCATGAGATAGCGATATCCAAGCATCATTTCATTCGCGGCTTCTGAAAATTCAGTTTCACCGTCTTCTGCGCCTTCATACCATCGGTATTCAAGGTGTAACTCATGCTTTTCAAATAGTGTGAGCTGATAGCCGCCCATCCATGACCATGTTCTCTTTTTATGTGAAAAACTATTTTCGACCTCTCGACTGGACTGATTGGTAAACCCTAAGCTTGTATAAAAGGTATTGATGTCGAGTTGGTATGAATAGTTGAATTGTGCACTTTGCTCGGTGCTGCTTCCTTCGAAGGCGCCGTGGCTGACATTGTTGTGATATAGGGATACACCAAAGGATAAGCCGTGGTTTTCAAGGTCTATGATTTGGTATTGAGTGTAGAGAGTGAAAGCGTTGGTTAGCGTGTCGCCGGAGAAGTCACGAATATTGATGTCGTGGGCTGGTGCATAGATGTCGAATTGGTGTCGCTCTTTTTGGTCGCGCCCTGCTTGGTCGATGTTAAATAGGTCATGAAAATTGATGGTGATTTTGTCGAGGTGATTATTGGCTGCATAAAGCCAACGGTAATTTAATTCTACTTGCCACCTTGTGGTTAATTGCCACCGCAGTCCTGTCTGAAGTTGGTTTTGATAATAGTCGAAGTGATAGTCGGGGGAGTGGGCCCAGATGCTCGCGGCAGTTAAGGCAGTAAACACTTCAACCTTATTCTCTTCGAGTGGGAAGCCAGAACGAAGTGTTGGAGTGAGGCGCACGGACTGCAATGGTGCTTGGGTATAACTGATTAAGGGGCCGTAATCCTTGTTGGCCCATACCGTTGCTGGTGCAGTAACTGCTATGGCTATTGTTAACAGTAAACGAGGTGTGAGTGATATAAAAGTAGCTAGCTTCTCCATATGCGCCTCATCTGTATCTAGTTGCTTTATAGAGCTTAGTTCTAAATGACTAATTTGTAAGAGTTGAGTCGAAATAGGTAAGTTAAAACAGTTCGATTCGAAAGGTGGTTCAAGGAATGGGAAGTCACTTTTTGGCATAACGACGTCAATAGGAGAGTCGGGAGATTCCCTCCATCATTGTCATTTCATATTATTTCGTTAAAATGCTCGGATACGTACAAATGGGGCATCTGTATTTGCTTCTATGTGGGTATCTTTATTATGCATATATCTACGATCAACATACTCGTTGATTGAAAAACATATATTAAACATTTTCATGTGTTGCTTGGTGTGCAACACCACTGTAAAGGACAAATAATGCCAATTATTACTCTTCCTGACGGTAGTCAGCGTCAATTTGACAACCCTGTATCAACTCTAGATGTTGCCCTATCAATCGGTCCTGGTCTTGCTAAAGCAACCATTGCTGGTCGTGTAGACGGCGAGCGTGTCGATGCTTGTGATCTTATCGAAAATGATGCAAGCCTAGAAATCATCACAGCTAAAGATGAAGTCGATGGCCTTGAAATCGTTCGTCACTCTTGTGCTCACCTTTTAGGTCACGCGATTAAGCAGCTTTTTCCAGAAGCGAAAATGGCGATCGGTCCTACTATCGATAACGGTTTTTACTACGATATCGATCTTGAGCACTCTCTAACGCAAGAAGATCTAGAAAAGATTGAAAAGCGTATGAAAGAGCTAGCGAAGACCAAGTATCAGGTTGTTAAGAAGAAAGTTAGCTGGCAGGAAGCGCGTGACGCATTCGAAGCTCGCGGCGAGACTTACAAAATTGAAATCTTGGACGAGAACGTTTCTAAAGACGACCGTCCTGGCCTGTACCATCACGAAGAATACATCGATATGTGTCGTGGCCCACACGTACCTAACATGAGCTTCTGCCAGCATTTCACGCTACTTAATGTAGCAGGTGCATACTGGCGTGGTAACAGTGATAACAAGATGCTTCAACGTATCTACGGCACTGCATTCCAAGACAAGAAGGCACTTAAAGCTCACCTTGTGCGCCTAGAAGAAGCGGCTAAACGTGACCACCGTAAAATCGGTAAAGCGCTTGACCTATTCCACATGCAGCAAGAAGCACCAGGCATGGTGTTTTGGCATCACAACGGTTGGACTATCTTCCGTGAGCTAGAAGTATTTATTCGTCAGAAACTGACTGAGTATGATTACCAAGAAGTAAAAGGCCCATTAATGATGGACCGTGTTCTTTGGGAACGCTCTGGTCACTGGGATAAGTACGCCGACGCGATGTTCACAACTTCTTCAGAGAACCGTGAATACGCTATTAAGCCAATGAACTGTCCTGGTCACGTTCAAATCTTCAACCAAGGTTTGAAATCTTACCGTGATCTACCGCTACGTATGGCTGAGTTCGGCTCATGTCACCGTAACGAGCCGTCTGGCGCACTTCATGGCATCATGCGTGTTCGTGGCTTCACTCAAGATGATGCTCACGTATTCTGTACTGAAGACCAAGTCCAACAAGAAGTTAAAGCTTGTATTGAAATGGTTTACGATACTTATACAACTTTCGGTTTCGAAAACATTGTTGTTAAGCTATCTACTCGTCCAGAACAGCGTGTCGGTTCAGACGAAATGTGGGACCGTGCAGAGGCTGATCTTAAGCAAGCGCTAGAGTCAATGGAGATTGCATACGAGATTCAAGAAGGCGAGGGTGCGTTCTACGGACCTAAGATTGAATTTACTTTGCATGATTGTTTGGACCGTGCATGGCAATGTGGTACAGTGCAGCTCGATTTTGCATTACCAGAACGTTTAGGTGCTACTTACGTAGGTGAAGATAACGAGCGTCACACGCCAGTTATGATCCACCGCGCGATTTTAGGTTCACTAGAACGCTTCATTGGTATTCTTATTGAAGAATACGCTGGCTTCTTCCCTACGTGGTTGGCGCCAGAACAAGCAGTTGTAATGGGCATTACAGACAAACAGTCTGAATATGTACAAGAAATTACGAAAAAACTGCAAAAAAGTGGATTTAGAGTCAAAGCAGACTTGAGAAATGAGAAGATTGGCTTTAAAATCCGCGAACATACTTTGAAACGTGTACCGTTCATGCTTGTGTGTGGTGACCAAGAAATGGAAGCCGGCGAAATTGCAGTACGTACACGTAAAGGTAAGGACCTTGGCAAGTTTAAAGTGGATGACTTTATTTCATACATCCAAGCCGAAGTTTCAAGCCGTAAGCTCAATCTGGAGGAATAGCTATTAAAGGCGGAAGACGTGGCCAACAACCGGCCAAACAAAACCAGCACCGTTTAAACGGTGACATTCGTGGCGTTCGTGAAGTGCGTCTAACTGGCGCAGACGGCGAAGCTGTTGGTGTAGTAACAATCGCAGAAGCGATGGAAGCTGCAAATGAAGCTGGTATGGATCTTGTGGAGATTAGCCCTAACGCCGAGCCGCCAGTTTGTCGTGTGATGGACTACGGTAAGTTCCTCTTCGAGAAGAGCAAAGCTGCGAAAGAGCAGAAGAAAAAGCAAAAGCAGGTTCAGATCAAGGAAATTAAATTCCGACCTGGAACTGATATTGGAGACTATCAGGTAAAACTACGCAACCTGACTGGTTTCCTAGAAGACGGCAACAAAGTGAAGGTAACAATTCGCTTCCGTGGCCGCGAAATGGCTCACCAAGAAATCGGTGTTGACGTTCTTAATCGTTTGAAAGTAGATACTGAAGAATTTGCAGTTGTCGAATCTTTCCCAACGAGAATTGAAGGTCGCCAGATGATCATGGTGTTGGCCCCTAAAAAGAAGTAATTAACGGCTTTGCAAGTAATTAAACCCTGCAGCCTCAGGTTGCGGGGTTTTATTCGCCCTAATTACTATGTTATTAACAACTCAACAATGCGGAGTTATTCATCATGCCTAAGATGAAAACCAACAAAGGTGCTGCTAAGCGTTTCCAGAAAACTGCTGGTGGTATTAAGTTTAAGCACGCTGGTAAACGTCACATCCTGACTAAGCGTACTACTAAGAACAAGCGTCAGCTACGTCCGAACTCGGTTCTTCCTAAATGTGAAGTTGCTCAAGTTCTACGTATGATGCCATACGCTTAATTCTTTTTAGTTTATAAATTCGTTTAGTTTAGGAGAAGCATAATGCCTCGCGTAAAACGTGGTGTACAAGCTCGTGCACGTCATAAGAAAGTTCTAAAACAAGCTAAAGGTTACTACGGAGCACGTTCACGTGTTTACCGCGTAGCTTTCCAAGCAGTTACCAAAGCTGGTCAATACGCTTACCGTGACCGTCGCAACAAGAAACGTCAATTCCGTCAACTTTGGATTGCACGTATCAACGCGGCATCTCGTCAAAATGGTCTATCTTACAGCCGTTTCATCAACGGTCTTAAGAAAGCATCTATCGAGATCGATCGTAAGATTCTTGCCGACATCGCAGTATTCGACAAAGCAGCATTTGCTGTTCTAGTTGAAAAAGCGAAAGCATCTCTATAATTTAGAGTTAGCTTAAAGGTTTAAGAAAAGGAGAACTTCGGTTCTCCTTTTTTATTGCCTGCTATTTAGCTCTGCCATATTCTCTCGCATCTCGCATCTCGCATCTCGCATCTCGCATCTCGCATCTAATTTTTGTTCGCTTGAACAAGCATTCTGGTATATAAACATCTACCTAACCTTTAAATGTTAAGCGATAGAGATAAATGACCGCACCTACCACTATGACGTTCTTCGAACGTTTTGAAACCGATATCCTTTCAGGCAAAAAGACGATTACTATTCGTGATGAATCTGAGCGCGATTACCAGCCAGGTAGCGTTGTGGAAGTATCAACGCTAGAGCAAGGACGTGTGTTCTGTAATCTTAAGATCATCAGCGTTGAGCCAATCTTGTTTGATGAACTGGGTGAGTTCCATGCTCAACAAGAGAACATGACGTTAGACGTTCTGAAGGGTGTGATTCAAGACATCTACCCTGGGATCTCTGAGCTTTATGTTGTCTCTTATGAGTTAGTAGCTTAAGTCTTATTGGGTTCATCAATATGTTAAAAAAAAAGCTAACGACAAACGTTAGCTTTTTCATTTCTATCGAAACTTAATTGAGCGCTTAAGCTTAGTAGCACTTATGCGTGATAGTTTTTGAGTTTCTTATACAGCTCTGAATTGATATCGCTTGCTGCACAAACCGTCAGTAGGTCTTCAATAAAGTAATTTAGAGCGCGAGCTTCGATGCGTCGAATACCTTGTTGCTGCTCTTCAGTCAGGTAGCCGTAGATAGTTGCTGCTCCAAAATCACCAAAGATCATTTGGCCTTGTTCATTGACTAAGGTGTTGTGCGCATACAAGTCACCGTGGCAAACCTTGTTATCATGCAGGTGATTAAATACATCAACCATCTGGGTTACGATGTTGTCGATTTGCGCGATCGGGAGTTCGAAACCTTCGTTGAACGTATCGCGAGTACAACTTTCAAGAGTAGGGGGCAAGCCTAGGTTGTAATAGCTGCTTGGGATAAGCTCCATCACCAACGCTAGGTAGTCTGACTCGTCGACTTGAGCGATAGACTTCACTAGGTTGCTATGGTGACCTGCTTGTAGACACGCTTCCAGTTCATCATGTGGGTAGCCGTCACTTGTCACTTCGCCTTTAAAAACTTTAACCGCCACTTCCTGAGGGAAATCAAAATCACTGTTTAACCAGTTTGCGTGAGAAATCACGCCTGAAGCGCCTTGGCCCAGCACTTGATTCAATGAGTAACATTGAGAACTCACAGCTGGCACGCTATCTAAGCTGCTAGGGTGTTTACAAAATGGGTTGCCCGCAAAGGCTAACCAAGCCAGCTTTGGTAGCTTAATAAGGAACTCTGGGAATTCAGTCAGTTGGTTTGCAGACAGGCGAACCAATTCGAGGTTGGATAGCTTTTCCATACTCTCAGGTAAAGCGCGAAGTTGGTTGCCTGCGAGTGCCAGCTTTTGCAGTCGTGGTCTTTCACCTAGTGAGTTAGGCAGAACTTCGATTGCATTATCCGTCAGAATTAACCAGCGTAATTGAGCGGGTAGAGACTCTTCACTCACGGTTTTGATTTGGTTGGTCTTAAAGCCAACCATTTCAAGCTTAGGAAGGGAACCAAGAACATCAGGAAGGTGCGTAAATAGGTTATTCGACGCAAAGATAATACGCAAGTTGGTCAGCTGTGTTAACTCTTGTGGGAGATCCGATAACTGATTCCCTGAAAGATCCAGAATCTCTAGCGAATCGGCAAGTTCCAAGATCTCTAGTGGGAACTCGATGAGATCTTCTGACAGTTTTAAGCGCTTAGTTCCTTTTAGTTGCCCTGATTTTAATTGTTCTAGAGTATGCAAACCTTAGCCTTATGAGTAGATGTTCGAGGCGCGTAGTGTACTTGTCTCAAGTGAGAAAGGCGAGCACCGGAACGATGCTCGCCTAACTAAGCTCAGTGAACGAATTGACGAAGCTTAAAGCTGTATGTGATTCTGACTTACGCCGACCTCCTCAACAAAATCAGCATCATGACTGACTAGGATAAACGCGCCTTGGTATTCACGTAAAGCCGACGCCAGTATTTGCTTTGAGTCGATGTCCAAGTGATTGTCTGGCTCATCGAGCAGCAGTAATGGCGAATCTTGCTTATGGCTGACAATCAACATCGCCAGTTTCATTTTCTCTCCACCACTTAGGTGAGCTACTTTGCGGTAGACGGAGTCTCGCCTAAATCCAATGCCAGCTAACAAGGTTCGTGCCTCACTCTCTGTCATGCCACAGCTATGTGTCATCAGGCTATCGAACATGGTGTCGTTGGTGTCCAACAGTCCAAAGTGTTGATCCAAGTATACTGTGGTTCCTAAGCGTTTAATGGAGCCTGTATAGTTCGAGTGTTGCCCATGAATGGCCTTTAACAGCGTCGACTTCCCACAGCCGTTTGCGCCGGTTAGATAACACCGTTCACCTTGCGACATAGAGAACGTGATAGGAGCACCAGAACCAAAACTCAGGTGGCAACCTTCAACGGTTAATAGCGCGTTCTTTTTACTGTTATTGCCCTGTTGCAGATACAAGGCCTGCGGTTTCAGTTGCTCCTTTTGTTCTTTTAGAGATTGAAGCTTATTTTGGTTTTGATCCTTTAAGTTCTTTTGGCTAGTGGCTGATGCTCCCTGGGTTCGTCCTGCTTTGTCTTTCATCGCATCCAATAATATCTTGGGTTGGCTGCCTGATTTTCTGAGTCGATTACCTTGGGACTCACGTTGCTGCGCTTTTTCCTTAGTGGCCTGAGCTTGGCGTTCCAGTCGTTTCTTTTCAGATTGGTGATGCGCAATCTGCTTGTCCAATGCTTCACTTTGGCTCGACATTTGTTTGAAGTAATCATCGTAGTTTCCTTTGTAGAAACGTAATCCCAAACTGTTGAGATGGTAGATTCCTTCCATGTGTCTCAATAAGCTTCGGTCGTGACTGACTACAAGTACTTTTCCTTCAAATTGTTGGCACTGCTTTAGTAACCAATTTCGCCCGTCGCCATCTAAATGGTTGGAAGGTTCATCGAGAATTAATATGTCGTGATTCGATGTAAATAAGAGATGAAGTTGCAAGAGGGCAAGTTGGCCACCACTTAATATGTTGCACGGTGTGGTTAACTCACAGGTTATTTTCAATGTAGCTAAAAGCTGTTGAGTGCTTTCTTGCAAATCCCAATCGTCACCAACGGTATTGAAGTGCTCAAGTTCGCAACTACCTTGCTCGATGGCTTGCAAGGCATTGAGCTTTTCAGTGATACCTAAGAAGTCAGCAATGTTGATTTCGCTATCTAAAAGATCTGAAGGTAATTGCGAGTAAAAGCCGATCGAGCCTTGCCTAGAAACACTGCCTGATGTCGGTTGTGTTTGCCCGGTGAGTAACGAAAGTAGCAGTGACTTTCCAGCCCCATTTCTTCCAACTAGGCCTGTCAGGAGCGTGTTCAGATTAAAGGTGATGTCTTTGAATAACCACTCACCAGTATCGAGCTGAAATGAGAGATTATTGGCTAATATAGTAGGCATAAGAATACCTCCCTTTACGTGTAAACGAGTAAAAGGGGTGAGGCGCTTTTTTACATAGACTCCACATAGGGCTCTAAAAATAGATCGCCAAAGACGTTACTTAGGTAGATGACTAATCAAAGATAGAAAAGCTGTGCTGAGGTAATTTCTGTCTTTGAGGTGCAGTTCTGCAAGATTCATGTTGTCAAAAGACGAAACTTTAAGAACTTGATTTGTTGCGAAAATAGATGACGAAGTAACGCCCACTAACCCCGAGTGTCCAAATGATTTTTTATAAAAATAAATCGGATGTCAGGATGTTAGTACTTCATTATGGCGCTATTCTCTTTTGAAATGATGGTGGGATGGTACTGAAAGAACGTACTCTGAGTCAATATGATGAAGTGATTAAATTGTGTTCAAATAATTAAAGTGCCTATGTGGCGCTTTAGTGATCATTATTGGAAATAAGTTAAGTCAAGAACTTAAGAACTTAAGAACTTAAGAGCTTTGGGCTTAGAGCCTTAGGCTTAAAGCTAAAGTTACTTGGTTTGCCCACCAACGGCTCGCCAGAACATATTAAAGCTATCATTGACGTACTTGGTTGATTGCTCTGGTGATATCTCGTTCTGCTCGATTAGCCAGTTTGCACAAATCAGAAAGTGGCTATGGATGAAGTGCCTAACAAGGTTAATGTCTAACGCCATCAATTCACTATCTTCTTGCCCTTTCAAAATGATCTCGTCTAGCGATGCGAACATCTGCGACACAATCACTTCACGAGTTTGAGTCGTTGGGTCAAAATGCACATTTGTAAAGAACTTCATGGCGATTGGGTTTTCTAATGCCCACTCAATCCCTGTCATCCACATGAATTTAAAGGCTTGATAGCGATTTTGTTCAGCGATTTCTGTGTGCTGGTCAAGGGTAGAAAATAGCTCTATTTTCAGTTCACGAAACAGTTCATCAATCAGTAGAGATTTGTTCTCAAAGTGATGAAACAGCGTCGCTTTTGCTACACCTGCGGTCTTCGCTATTTGTCCGGTAGATGTGCCCTCTAGCCCTTGTTGAGAGAAAAGCAGGAGCGCAGCATCTAGGATTTTTTGTCTTTTCGTGATCATCTATTGAGTACTTTGAACAGAATCTTTTTAATTGGGTTGTTGTAAGGAGGATGCATTAACTTGGTGAAGTTGATTTTTCCTCTGCTTAGAACGGTTTTGGCGTGGCTAAAGGTCTTGAAGCCTTCAATGCCGTGGTAGTGTCCCATGCCTGAAGGGCCGATGCCACCGAACGGCGCGTCTTCTGCTGCCACATGCACCAGAGAGTCGTTAATACATACACCGCCTGAGTGCGTGTTTGATAAAAACTTGTCTTGGGTTTCTTTATTATGGCTCATTAGGTACAGAGCCAGTGGGCGTTCTCTTTCTGTGATGTAGCTGATTGCCTCCTCGATAGAATTATAAGGCACGATAGGTAGCACGGGACCAAACAACTCTTCTTGCATCGCGATCATGTCGTCGTTTACTTCGGTGAGAAGGTGCGGCGTCATTCTGTGGTTTACATCGTCTTGCGCTTGTTCGGTGACGGTGTGAACAACTGCGCCTTTGGCTTGTGCGTCTTCAATCACACCTTTCAACCGATTGTATTGGCGCATGTTGATCACTGAAGTTAAGTCTTTGCTCTCAATTCCAGCTTTATATAGTTTCTTGAAGTAGCGCTTATAAGCCGTGATAAATGCATCGACTTTTTCTCGTGGCAGCAAGATGTAGTCAGGTGCGACACAGATTTGACCTGCGTTTAAGCTCTTGGCAAACAGGATGCGTTCAACCGCGTCTGTGACATCGAAATCTGGGGCAATAATGGTTGGAGATTTCCCGCCGAGCTCTAGCGTAACCGGGGTTAAGTTATCAGCGGCGGCTTTCATCACGTGCTTACCAACAGCGGTTGAGCCTGTGAATAGGATATGGTCAAACGGTAGCTGACTGAACTTAGCGGAAACATCGGCTTCACCTTCAATGATCGCCACTTGATCCTCACTGAATCCTTCGGCCAACATCGCTTTTAAAACACGGTTGGTCGCAGGGGTAAACTCAGACATCTTGATCATCGCGGTATTACCTGCCGCCAATGCTGTGATGAGAGGACCCAAAGCGAGCATCACAGGGAAGTTCCAAGGAACAATAATGCCGACAACACCTACTGGCTGATAGTGAACGGTGATTTTAGCCGGGGTTAACATCAAACCTGCTTTACGGCGTGAAGGCTTCAACCACTTCTTAAGGTTCTTGTCACTGTAACTGATTTGGTGCAGAGAAGGGGTGATGTCAGCAATTAAGCTGTCGTGCTTTGCTCGGTGGCCATAATCTTCAGATACCGCTTCAATCAATTGCCCTTGGTAGCGCATTAACAAGGTTTTCAATACTGAGATATCATTTCTTCTCTGCTCAAGCGTTGGATTAACGTTGTTGCGGTAGTGATCTTGTTGTCGGTTGAATATTTGATCCATGTCGTTGGTGCCCGACGTGTTTGGTTCAAGGTCTAGATTATCACTCATAGTATCCCCTTAAATTCGAAGGCTGACCGATTGGTTGGTCAGTTGAAATTACAAGAAGATCGAATCGAATACAAGATATGCACAGGGAAAGTTTATTTCTTGTTCAGTTGCACGCTGTGTGGTCGAAGGAAAAATAAAGAGAATGAACTTTAGAAGTTGGAGGGTAGCAGTAATCCATAGGTTTGGAATAATAAGATACTCGCTATGTTGGTGATAGTGATAGTTCTGATTGAGGAGTGCTCCTATTTGTCACAATCTTGACTTAACCTAACTCATTTGGCGGAAACTATGATGTGCCATTGGCATTTTTGTATCTGAATTTCTGTGGGAGAGCGCTTTATATTTAATGTGCTTCCGCCTATATTTTATCCTAATACCTTGTGATTCCTTACGTGCTACTTTAAGTCGGATTATCGATAAAAATATGTAACCGTAACCATAAATATCAATGGTTGGACTCACTCTTGATAATATTGGTTAATGCAGCCAACAAATCGTTTTCGAACGGTTTTTGTTGGGTTATACCTCGCTATTCCAAAGAGGTATCTTCTGTCGATGGCCCTATAATGTGAGGTCTCTAGAATTGGAAAATTCGGTTAATTTGGAACGCATCCGTGCTGAGTATAATGTAAAGCATTGGAGCCAAGGTTTTTATGGAATTGATGATAATGGCGAGGTGTATGTTTCACCGAGCGAAACGGATCATCAAGTACCCCTAAGTAAGATCGTAAAACAGTTAGAGCAGCGAAATATTGGTTTACCTGCTCTTGTGCGTTTTCCTCAAATAGTGCATCAGCGTGTGCACAATATCTGTAACGCATTTAACCAAGCGATCGACGAATATCAGTACGACAATCGTTACCTACTTGTTTATCCGATTAAAGTTAACCAGCAAAAAGAAGTGGTTGATGAGATTTTAGCGAGCCAAGCTCAATTAGAGCAAAAGCAATTAGGCCTAGAGGCGGGTAGCAAACCTGAGCTATTAGCAGTATTGGCGCTGGCTCAAAAAGCGAGTTCTGTGATCGTATGTAATGGTTACAAAGACCGAGAATACATCCGCCTTGCGCTGATTGGCGAAAAGCTAGGACACAAGGTGTTCATCGTTTTAGAGAAGTTATCAGAGCTTGATCTTGTTCTTGCTGAAGCGAAAGCGCTTGGCGTAAAACCTCGTTTGGGTTTACGTATCCGTCTTGCTTCTCAAGGCGCAGGAAAATGGCAAGCAAGTGGTGGTGAGAAGTCGAAGTTCGGTTTGTCTGCATCACAAGTGCTTACTGTTATTGAACGCTTGAAAGCCGAAGACCAGCTAGATGTTCTAGAGCTCGTGCATTTCCACCTTGGTTCGCAAATGGCGAACATTCGTGATGTGCGAAATGGCGTGAGTGAAGCCGCGCGTTTTTACTGTGAACTACGCGATATCGGTGCTCAACTGAAGTACCTAGATGTTGGTGGCGGTTTGGCGGTCGATTACGATGGCACACGCAGCCAATCTTCAAACTCGATGAACTATAGCTTGCTTGAGTACGCTCGCAACATCGTGATGACAGTAGGGGATATCTGTAAGCTCTACAATCAACCACAACCTGTAATTATTTCAGAATCTGGTCGCTCACTGACAGCGCACCATGCAGTACTAGTGACTAACGTGATTGGTACAGAAAGCTACTCGCCAGAAGACATGACGGCACCAGAAGCTGACGCTCCAATGTTGCTTAACAACATGTGGAAGAACTTCTTAGAGCTAGATGCGGGCAATGATGACCGAGCGTTGATTGAGATCTACAACGATACTCAGAGTGATATCGCAGAAGCGCACAACCAATTTGCAACAGGTATGCTGAATCTGCAGCACCGTGCTTGGGCAGAGCAGATGTCTTTGCGTATTAACTACGAACTTAGCTCTCGTATGAGCACTAAGAACCGTTACCACCGTCCTATTTTGGACGAGTTGAGTGAGCGTTTAGCCGACAAGTTCTTTGTGAACTTCTCGTTGTTCCAATCGTTGCCAGACGCGTGGGGTATCGATCAGGTGTTCCCTGTGTTGCCACTGAGCGGTTTGGATAATGCGGACGAGCGACGCGCTGTAGTACTGGATATCACATGTGATTCTGACGGTACGATTGACCAGTATGTTGATGGCCAAGGTATTGAAACAACGCTGCCAGTTCCTGCGTGGAACCCTGATGAACCATACCTAATGGGCTTTTTCTTAGTTGGCGCATACCAAGAAATCTTGGGTGATATGCATAACCTATTTGGTGATACCCACAGTGTCGTGGTGAATGTTGATGAAAGTGGTCAAGCGAATATCGACTACATCAACGAAGGCGATACGGTTGAAGACATGATGCGTTATGTTCACATTGATACAGATCTGATTCGCCAGAACTACAAAGATTTGGTCACGGCGAAAGTACCAGCGCAAGAGCAACAAAGTGTACTTGAAGAGTTAGAGCAAGGCTTGATGGGTTACACCTATCTTGAGGATTTTTAATGAACGATCTATTTACGAAACCAGATTACTCGCTGTATTCCAACGCCATGACGTTTATGCGTCGTCCATTGGTACAGAACCCAATTGATAACGATGCCGATGTGGTTGTGTTGGGTGCGCCGTTAGATATGGCGACGTCGGGTCGTCCGGGTGCACGTATGGGGCCTGATGCGATTCGTCGTGCTTCTGTGAACTTGGCATGGGAAGGCAAAAAATTTCCTTGGGACTTCAATGTATTTGAACATACCTCGGTGATTGATGCTGGTGATCTTGTGTTTGATTGTGGTGATGCAGAAGACTTAACTCAACGTTTAGAAGCAGCCGCTGATGCGATTCTAAACAGCGGTAAAACACTGTTAGGTTTAGGTGGTGATCACTTCATTACATTGCCTTTGCTAAGAGCATACGGCAAGAAGTACGGTGAAATGGCTCTGATTCACTTCGATGCACATACTGACACGTACAGTCAGGGCAGTCGTTACGATCACGGTACCATGTTCTACCATGCACCAAACGAAGGCCTTATCTCGCCAGAACACTCGGTGCAGATCGGCATTCGTACCGAGTATAAACAGGAAGGTCACGGCTTTAATGTCATTAATGCGATGCAAGCGAATGACATGAGCGTGGATGAGATCATTGCTCAAGTGAAAGGTATTGTTGGTGATAAGCCAGTGTACTTAACATTTGATATCGACTGTCTGGATCCTGCTTTTGCGCCGGGTACTGGTACGCCAGTGTGTGGTGGTTTGAATTCAGATAAAGTGCTGAAAATCATCCGTGGCTTACAGGGTATCAACATGATTGGTATGGATGTGGTAGAAGTTTCTCCAGCGTACGATCAAAGCGAGATTACCGCATTGGTTGGCGCGACGATTGCGCTTGAATTGCTTTATGTTTGGACGGCGAATCGCCTTGCTAAGTCATAATCTTTTATAGCAAAAAGCATAACGCTGTATACTGATTCAAAAGCCCACCAGGTTTAATTTGGTGGGCTTTTTAGTTTGTATATGGAGGCAAAGTAGCGAACCTTTAAAAATGAATCCGTTTTTTACAACGCGATTCAATATTCCAAGAAGTGCGTAATATGCAGCTTGTTTTAGTGATTTTAGTTGTAATTGCATTGTCTTTATTCTGGGCGCTGTCTCAAATATGGGACTTACCTTCGCTTTGTTGTAAACGTATAGCTCACCCGAATTTATACCCCATATTTGGTAATGATTTAACAACCTTATTGCTGTATATATTTATCAAACGAAGAGGTGAGATTTCAGTGTGAATTTATTTGCACATAAATCAGCGCCCTACTAACTTTTAACTATTGCTTTCTAGAGTCAGAGGAAATACCTAGATTTGTGAAAAGACGTTTCGTCGCACAGACATGGTATTTTTTATGGGGAAGACTAGGCTTAATAGTAAGTAAACTATAAAAAAAACAGGTGAAACGAATCTTTCTTTTCGAGTCAATTGAACATCACGATTGATTACTATTGATGAAAATTTAGGTCTAAGTTCTATTTAATCTTGAAATCGCTATTACTATAATTTTCACAGCTCTAGAGAATAGTGCTTTGTGGCAACGGGGGATATATGGATATCGAAGTTTCACGTCAGGTTGCGGTAGTTGAAGCAACCAGTGGAGATGTCGTCGTAGTTAAGCCTGACGGCAGTGCAAGAAAGGTTTCAGTTGGCGATATTATCCGTGAAAACGAGATTGTCATTACTGCAAACAAGTCAGAGCTTGTATTAGGCGTTCAGAATGATTCGATTCCGGTTGGAGAGAATTGTGTCGGTTGTGTTGATGAGACTGCCGCATGGACAGACGTCCCAATCGCGGGTGAAGTTAATTTTGACTTACAGCAAGCAGACGCAGGAACCTTTACCGATGATGACCTCGCTGCTATTCAACAGGCCATATTAGCTGGTGCCGACCCGACTGAAATCTTAGAAGCAACGGCGGCTGGTGGCGGATTAGGTTCTGCGAATGCTGGTTTTGTGACGATTGATTATAATTACATAGAAACTCACCCATCGACATTCTTTGAGACCGCTGCTCTAGAAGAACAAACCGTTGATGAAGACAGAGAAGAATTGAGATCGATCACTCGCTCATCAGGTGGCCAATCAATCAGTGAAGCTCTTACTGAAGGATCGATATCTGAGAGTACCTATCCTCAATCTATCACGACGACAGAAACGATTATTGCTGGTAGTTTAGCGCTCGCTCCTGACTCTTTCGTTCCAGATACTCTATCCCTCGCTTCACTACTTAGTGAATTAAACAACGACATTACTTCAAGTGGTCAGCCCGTTACTTTTACATACAACGCGGCGACCAATTCTATCGTTGGTGTTCAAGGCTCCGATGAAGTATTACGTATCGACATTGATGCCATCAGTGTTGGAAATAACATTGAGCTTTCTTTAATTACAACGATTTCTCAGCCGATAGACCATGTTCCGTCCATCGGTGGTGGCCAAGTTTCCTATACCGGTGATCAAATAGATATTACCTTTGATATTCAAGGTGAAGACACCGCTGGAAACCCATTAATAACACCTATCAACACACAAGTTACCGTGTTTGACGGGATCGATCCGTCTGCTGAAAGTGTGAATATCAATACCGTTGAGACTAACAGTGCAGCGATAGAAGGAACCTTCTCTAATATCGGGAGTGATAATCTTCAATCTGCGGTCTTTGATGCAAGCGCATTAGAGCTGTTTGATGGGGTACTCAGTGATAACCAGAACACGCTGGCAAGGCTTTCTGGTGATGGAACGACGATCACTTTGGCTATTGAAGGTTCTGGTGAGGTTGTTCTCACTATCTCACTGGATACCAATGGCACCTATAAGTTTGAGCAGTTTAATCCGATTGAACAGAACGGCACTGACTCACTCTCTTTCTCTCTGCCGATCACGATTACCGATTTTGACCAAGATATTGTAACCAATGCCATTAACATTGCTATCACTGATGGTGATAGCCCTGTTATCACTAATGTTGACAGTATTGATGTTGATGAAGCGGGCATTGTTGGCGGCTCGCAAGAGGGCATGTCGTCAGTGTCTGGCAGCGGCAGTGTCACCGCGGACATTTTTGAAAGCGACATCATTGATCATTATGAACTCGAACCGGCAGAATTTAATACTGGTGGTACCTTAGTTTCAAATGGTGAGGCCGTACTACTTGAGCTTATTGATGAAACCAACGGTGTAAGAACTTACGAAGGCTATGTAGAGGTCAATGGATCGAGAATTACGGTCTTTGATGTTAAAATTGACAGCCCTTCATTGGGTAACTACGAGTTTAATCTGTATGAAGACCTTTCGCACCAAGGCGCTGAAGATGCGTTATTAACTTTTGCACTGCCAATTTATGCCGTTGATGCAGATGGTGACCGTTCGGCACTGTCTGGAGGTTCGAACACACCAGAAGCTGCTGAGATTCTCGTCAATGTTAAGGACGATGTCGTTGAGTTAGTCGATAAGGTTGAATCAGTCACTGAACCAACCTTAGCGGGCGATACCGTTGTTTCGTATAACCTATTCAACTTCGAAGGCGCTGATGGTTCGACAATTCAATCGTTCAACTACGACGGTGTTGACTATTCGTTAGATCAAAGCCTGCTCCCCGATGCTACCCAGACTTTCAGTTTTACTGAGGGTGTCGTCACTATCTCATTAAACGGTGATTTCAGTTTTGAAGTCGCTCGTGATATCGACCACTCAAGCAGTGAAACTATAGTAAAACAGTTCTCATTTTTAGCTGAAGATGGTGATGGAGACACTGACTCTTCAATGCTTGAGCTAAGTATCACTGATGGCCAAAATCCGATCATTGATTTGATCCCGCCTGTTACTCTCTCAGAAACCAACCTTGCTGATGGATCTTCTCCAAGCGGAAGTGCGGTGAGTCAAACAGATACGATTGCCTTTACCGCTGGTAGTGACAATGTGGCGAGTTTCCGTATTGAGCCAACCGAGTTCAATGTGGGCGGTGCATTAAAGTCGAATGGATTTGCGGTTGAGATAAAAGAAGATTCTGCCAATCCGGGTACTTACGTCGGTTTTATTATTAATGGCTCGGGCATTGAAATTCCAGTGTTCACCATTAGTTTCTCTACGAACACACTGGGCGAATACACCTTTACTTTACTTGAAGCGTTAGACCATGTGGATGGTTTAGATAAGAACGATCTGAGCTTTGAGCTGCCTGTTTATGCGGTTGATACGGACGGTGACGATTCATTGGTATCTCAACTGAATGTGACCATCGGTGATGATGTTCAAATCATGCAAGATGGTACGTTAGATATTGTTGAGCCGAATCTTGCAGACGGCACAATCACGACCAATACCATTGATGTGATGCCAGAACAGAGCGCTGATGGCGCGACGATCACTCAGTTCACTTATGACGGTATCGTAAACACACTCGATCAAAGCATTTCAGGAGAGCAGCAATTCAGTTTCACGGAAGGCGAACTGTTTATCACCCTTGAAGGCCAAGTGCGCTTTGAACCTAATCGCGACCTTGACCACTCAATTAGCGAAGACATCGTGAAGTCGATAGTCGTGACTTCAAGTGACTTCGATAACGATCCGGTGACTTCAACTATTACGCTGACCATTACGGATGGTGATATTCCGACCATTGATGCAGTACCAAGCGTTACGCTTTCAGAAACGAATTTGACGGATGGTTCTACTCCAAGCGCCGCTGCGGTGAGTTCAACGCAAACTATTACTTTCACCAACCAAAGTGATGACGTAGTTCGCTTTCGAATTGAACCAACAGAATTCAATACCAACGATGCGCTTAAATCGAATGGATTAGCCGTAGAGTTACGTGAAGCTCCGGCAGGGTCGGGTGACTATATTGGTTTCACGACCAGTGCCACTAACGTGGAAACTCAAGTATTCACATTGAGCTTTAACGCTGGGTCATTAGGCGAATACACGTTCACGCTCATCGAAGCGTTGGACCACCAAGATGCTCGAGGCAACAACGAGCTCAGCTTTGATCTACCCGTTTATGCGGTAGACAGTGATGGTGATGATTCCCTGATGTCGCCGTTAAGTGTGATCATCGGCGATGATGTTCAAATCATGCAAGACGGTGCGCTTAGTATTACTGAGCCGACGGTTGCTGATTTAGCAACAGGCAAACCGACGACTGCTATTTTCGATGTGATGCCAAATCAAAGTGCCGATGGCGCGACGATCACTCAATTTACCTATGATGGTCAGCTTCGAACGCTGGACCAAACTGACAATGGCGAACAACAGTTTAGCTTCACGGAAGGTGAATTGTTCATCACGCTTCAAGGTGATGTGCGTTTTGAACCCAATCGCAATCTAGATCACACACTGAACGAAGACATCGTGAAATCGATCGTGGTCACTTCCAGTGATTCTGATAACGATGTGTTGACCTCAACCGTCACGCTGACCATTACCGATGGCGATATTCCAACCATTGATAATGTGCCAGCTGTGACCTTGTCGGAGACCAATCTAAGTGGTGGTTCAGCGCCTAGTGGCAGTTCAGTTAGTTCAACTCAAACCATTACCTTTACCAATCAAAGTGATGATGTGACAAGCTTCCGTATTGAACCTACTGAGTTCAATATTGGCGGTGCTCTGACATCAAATGGATTGGTAGTTGAATTGAAAGCTGACCCAACCACACCGGGTGGCTTTATCGGTTTTGTTACCGATGGTTCGAACGTTGAAACCAACGTATTCACGATTAGTTTTTCAGATACTAACTTAGGCCAGTACACCTTCACTTTACTTGAAGCGTTAGACCATGTTGATGGCCAAACTAAGAATGATCTGACCTTTGATCTTCCGGTTTACGCCGTTGATAGCGATGGTGATGATTCATTGGTGTCTCAACTGAATGTGACCATTGGTGATGATGTTCAAATCATGCAGGACGAAACGCTTAATATTATTGAGCCAACGGTTACTGATTTAGCTACAGGTACTCCGACGACAGCCACTGTTGATGTGATGCCTGAGCAAAGTGCCGATGGTGCGACAATTACTCAGTTTATCTACGATGGCGGGGCGGCAATAACACTCGATCAAAATGATACAGGTGAACAGAAGTTTGACTTTACTGAGGGTTCTTTGTTCATCACCTTGCAAGGAGAGATTCGCTTCGAGCCAAACCGTAATCTAGACCATACGATTAGTGAAGACATCGTGAAATCGATTGTGGTGACTTCAAGCGATTTAGATAACGATGTAGTGACGTCAACAGTAACTCTGACGATTACCGATGGTGATATCCCGACCATTGATGCCATGCCAAGCCTTACCTTGTCTGAAACGAATCTTGCTGATGGTTCAAATCCAAGCGGCAGTGCAGTAAGTCAAACCGAGACAATTACCTTCACCAATCAAAGTGATGATGTGACCCGTTTCCGTATTGAGCCAACCGAGTTCAATGTGGGCGGTGTATTAAAATCGAATGGATTTGCGGTTGAGATAAAAGAAGATTCTGCCAATCCGGGTACTTACGTCGGTTTTATTATCAATGGCTCGGGCATTGAAATTCCAGTGTTCACGATCGCCTTTTCTACGAGTGCGTTGGGCGAATACACTTTTACCTTACTTGAAGCGTTAGACCATGTGGATGGTTTAGATAATAACGACCTGAGCTTCGAACTACCTGTTTATGCTGTTGATACGGACGGCGACGATTCATTGGTGTCTCAACTGAATGTGACCATTGGTGATGATGTCCAGATCATGCAAGACGGTGCGTTAGATATTGTTGAACCAAATCTTGCAGACGGCACAATCACGACCAATACCATTGATGTAATGCCAGAACAGAGCGCTGATGGCGCGACGATCACTGAGTTCACTTATGACGGCCAGCTACGAACACTTGATCAGAATGACACTGGCGAACAGCAATTCAGCTTCACGGAAGGCGAACTGTTTATCACCCTTGAAGGCCAAGTGCGCTTTGAACCTAATCGCGACCTTGCCCACTCAATTAGCGAAGACATCGTGAAGTCGATAGTCGTAACTTCAAGTGACTTTGATAACGATCCGGTGACTTCAACTATTACGCTGACCATTACGGATGGAGATATTCCGACAATCGATGCGGTGCCGAGAGTCGTACTTGAAGAAGCTGACCTAATGGAAGGTTCATCGCCAAGTGGTAGCGCAGTCAGTCAAACGGAAACCATCACTTTCACTAATCAAAGTGACGATGTTGAGAAATTCCGTTTAGAGCCAAGTGAATTTAATACTAACAACGCGCTCAAGTCCGATGGCTTGATCATTGAGATTCGAGAGGAACCAACAGGTTCTGGCAATTATATTGGTTTCACGACCGATATTTCGAATGTCGAAACTACAGTATTCACTCTCGATTTCAGCAGCACTACTTTGGGTGAATATACATTTACGCTTCTGGAAGCCATTGACCATACGCCTATTCAAGGTAATAACGACCTAACATTCAACTTGCCAGTGTATGCCGTTGATAGCGATGGTGATGACTCTGTGATGTCACCACTGGCCGTGACGATTACTGATGATATTCAAGTGATGGTTAATGACTCTCTCACTATTGAAGAGCCAACGGTTGCAGATTTGGCAGCAGGTACACCGACTACGTCTATCGTTAATGTCCTTGATGAAGAAGGTGCTGATGGCACGACCATTACTCAGTTCACTTACGATGGTGGGGGGGTATTAACGCTTGACCAAAACGATACGGGTGAGCAGAAGTTTGTGGTTGCTGACGGGTCTTTGTATATCACTCTACAAGGCGATATTCGTTTTGAACCCAATCGTAACCTTGACCATACTGGCGGCGATATCGTTAAGTCGATAGTCGTAACCTCAAGTGATTCTGATAGTGATCTTGTTTCCTCAACGGTAACGCTAACCATCACGGATGGCGATATCCCAACGATTGACACTGTGCCAAGCGTTACACTGTCAGAAACGAATTTGAGTGACGGCTCTGATCCAAACGCAAGTGCGGTGAGTTCAACTCAAACCATCACCTTTACCAATCAAAGTGATGATGTGACGAGTTTCCGTATTGAACCGACAGAGTTTAATGTTGGCGGTGCTCTAACATCAAACGGATTAGCGGTTGAGTTGAAACCTGATCCAACCACACCGGGTGGTTACATCGGTTTTGTGACGACAGGTCCGAATGTTGAAACTAACGTGTTTACAATTAGCTTCTCGGATACCAATTTAGGTCAATATACTTTCACCCTGCTTGAAGCGTTGGATCATGTAGATGGTTTAGCGAATAATGATCTGTCTTTTGATCTTCCTGTTTACGCCGTTGATAGCGATGGCGATGATTCATTGATGTCTCAACTTAATGTGGTCATTGGTGATGATGTTCAAATCATGCAGGACCAAACGTTCAGTATTATTGAGCCAACGGTTGCGGATTTGACTGCGGGTACTCCGACGACAGCCACTGTTGATGTGATGCCTGAGCAAAGTGCCGATGGCGCGACGATCACTCAATTTACCTATGATGGTCAGCTTCGAACGCTGGACCAAACTGACAATGGCGAGCAACAGTTTAGCTTCACTGAAGGTGAGTTGTTCATCACCTTACAAGGTGAGGTGCGCTTCGAACCCTATCGCAATCTAGACCATACGGCTAGCGAAGACATCGTGAAGTCGATAGTGGTGACCTCAAGCGATTCAGATAATGACCTACTGACTTCCACAGTGACGCTGACGATTACTGATGGTGCTATCCCAACCATTGATGCCATGCCAAGTGTTACTTTGTCTGAAACTAATCTTGCTGATGGCTCAACTCCAAGCGGCAGTGCAGTAAGTCAAACTGAGACGATTACCTTCACCAATCAAAGTGATGATGTGGTCAGTTTCCGTATTGAACCTACTGAATTCAATGTGAGTCGCGCACTGAAATCGAATGGCTTTGCGGTCGAGATAAAAGAAGACTCTGCTAATCCAGGCACTTACATAGGCTTTATTACCAACGATTCGAGCACTGAAGTTCCAGTGTTCACCATTAGTTTCTCGGCAACCACGCTAGGTGAATACACCTTTACCTTACTTGAAGCGCTAGACCATGTAGATGGCCTAGATAAGAACGATCTAAGTTTTGATCTACCCGTTTATGCAGTAGACAGCGATGGCGATGACTCTCTGGTATCTCAGCTAAACGTGACTATTGGCGATGATGTCCAAATCATGCAAGACGGTACGTTAGATATCACCGAGCCAACCGTCGCAGATTTGGCTGCTGGCACGGTAACGACTAACACAATCGATGTGATACCAACTCAGAGCGCTGATGGTGCGACGATCACTGAGTTTTCTTTTGGCGGGATTGTCAAAACACTCGATCAAAGCATCGTAGGCGAGCAGCAGTTTAGCTTCACGGAAGGTGAGTTATTCATCACTCTTCAAGGCCAAGTGCGCTTTGAACCTAATCGTGACCTTGACCACTCTGCCAGCGAAGACATCGTGAAGTCGATTGTCGTTACTTCAAGTGACTTCGATAACGATCCGAAGACTTCAACTATCACGCTTACCATTACCGATGGTGCCATTCCAACCATTGATGCGGTGCCGGGTGTTACTTTGTCGGAAACGAATTTGACGGATGGTTCTGCGCCAAGTGGTAGTGCGGTGACTCAAACAGAGACGATTACTTTCACCAATCAAAGTGACGATGTGGTTCGTTTCCGTCTGGAACCAACTGAGTTCAATACTAACGATGCACTTAAATCGAGTGGCTTAGCGGTCGAATTACGTGAAGAGCCTCAAGGTTCCGGTCAGTACATCGGTTTTACGACCAGTTCGTCTAACGTAGAGACAACGGTGTTTACGTTGGATTTCAACGCCGGAACATTAGGTGAATACACATTCACTTTAATCGAAGCTCTGGATCATCAAGATGCGCGTGGCAACAACGATTTAAGCTTCAATCTGCCAGTTTACGCAGTTGATAGTGAAGGCGATGATTCGTTAGTTTCTCAACTTGGCGTGACTATTGGTGACGATGTGCAATTGATGCAGGACGGTACCATCACCAGTCGAGAATCTGCAACAAGTGTAGAAACGTCAAATACCCTTGATGTGATGCCAAGTCAAAGTGCCGACGGAGCGAAAGTCACTTCATTTGTCTTTGATGGTAAAACCGCAGAAAGCCTTGATTTAAATGTGAATGGAGAACAAGAGTTTGTGTTCACTGAAGGTTCTGTATTTATCACCACAGAAGGCGAGATACGATTCGAGCCTGTGCGAAATCAAAACCATGCTGGTGGGGATATTACCAAGTCGATTGTGGTGACTTCTGTTGATCTTGATGGCGATATTGTCACATCGACTGTGACGTTGAAGATCACCGATGGCGACCTTCCGACGATAGATTTCGTTCCTGAGGTCAGCCTTTCTGAAGTCAACTTAAGTGATGGTTCTTCGCCAAGCTTGCCAGTCAGCCAGACTGAAACCATGACCTTTACCCAAGGTAGTGATGATGTAAGCCACTTCCGTATTGATACGGCTCAATTCAACACATCTGGCGATCTGAAAGCGGATGGTTTGGTAGTTCAGCTAAAAGAAGATCCTGCCAACAGTGGAAGTTATATTGGTTTCGTGGAAAGTGGGGGTGTTCAAACGGACATTTTCACCATCACCTTTAGCAGCCTGGTTCTAGGAGAGTACACATTCACCTTACTGGAAAAGTTAGATCACCTGCCAGTACAGGGTTATAACGATCAAATCTTCACCTTGCCAGTTATCGCTGTCGACAAAGACAACACTGACTCAGCGATCAAACCGCTAACGGTGACCATTGCTGATGATGTTCCAACCATTACTGACACATCTGTCGCAAGTACGTTTGTGGTTGATGAAGATGATTTGGGTATTCTGGCACAAGCGACGGGTTCGTTTGTAACCACAGAAGGTGCAGACCAAGTTGAGGTTTACGAACTGCGCAATATCTCAACGCTGGAAGCAACACTATCGTCTGGTAATGAAGGTATTAAGATCACTGAGATCACAGGTGCTGCTAACACGACCACCTACCAAGGCGTAACCGATCCGGGTGGAACGCCAATTTTCACATTAGTGCTGACTGATGATGGTG
The DNA here is from genome assembly GCF_024347655.1 of Vibrio toranzoniae. NCBI lineage: Bacteria > Pseudomonadati > Pseudomonadota > Gammaproteobacteria > Vibrionales > Vibrionaceae > Vibrio > Vibrio toranzoniae. The sequence continues at coordinate 1,320,926 of NZ_AP025514.1, forward strand.
CTTACACGTTTACCCTGCTTGGCCCTCTCAATCATGTCACAACACCGAGCAACCTCGATACATTAACAATACCGTTTGATGTTGTTGCTGTTGATGGCGACGGTGATGATTCCAACCAATATCGATTACCAATTGAAGTCATTGATGATGTTCCGGTAATGACGCCGCCGACGGGCGAAACGGTTGTCGATGAAGACGATCTTACTGGCATTGGTTCTGATCAAACGGAAGACACCATCATCAATGGATTGTTCACCGTCGATGAAGGCGCCGATGGTGTTGTGAAGTATGAACTGGTTGATGAAGACTTGGTTCTGACGGGCTTAACCTCTGATGGGGAAAGTTTAGAGTGGCTAGCGGTTTCACAAACCGGCACAACCTTTACCTATGTTGCTCAAACCGTGACGAGCAACGAAGCTGTGTTCGAGATTGTTTTCGATACTTCAGACAATAGCTATCACTTTGAATTGTTTAAACCACTCCAGCACCCTGATGGCTTAAGTGAAAATACGATTGACCTTAACTTTTCGGTAGTAGCAGAAGATTTCGACCAAGACCAGTCAAACGCGATCGATCTCACTATCACAGTAACGGATGATGTTCCGCTGGTAACAACACAGTCGATTACTCGTGTTGAAGGTCAGAATTACGGTGGCTCTAAAGTCGACATGTTTGCTGATGCGACGGATGTTGGGGCTGATGGTGCGGTACTGAGCCGAATTGAGGGGATCTCAAGCAATGGTGCAGATATTGTGTTCCGTACAGGAAACAACGGACCATACAGTAGCGGTTTCGACTTAAATAGTGGTAGCCAAGAGATTAGAGTTTATGAGCAGACGAATGGCGGTGCTGATACTCGTGAGCTCGGTCGATTACGTATTAACTCAAATGGTGAAGTGGAATTTAGAGCCAACGGTTATCTCGATCATGACGGTGACACCATCGACTTTTCTATTAATGTGATTGCGACGGATGGAGATCTAGACACCTCTGAAACACCATTAGATATCACGATTACGGATAGGGAGTCGTCTAGAATCGCTTTAAAAGTGACTACCTTTGAGGATGCGGGTAGAGACTCAACGATACCTTACGCAACAGGGGATGCGCCGACTCTTGAGAATACCCAAGATAACCAAAGTGGCCTACCTGATGCTCCAGCACAAGTTTCGCTGCAAGTTAATTTGTATGATCAAGATAATAGTGAGTCTATCGGTCAACTGACGATTCAAAACAGCAATCACAGAGGCACTTTCTATTACTTTGATGGCGCTGAATATCATAAGTTAACGGCTGAACCAAACGGTGACATCCTATTTGGGCCTCCGGAGATGCAACAAAGCTTTGATCCAAATCCGAATGACGCGAGGCAGACGATCGCGACCATCGATAACTTGTTCTTTGTTCCAGACCAAAACTTTGGTTCAAATAACAATGGCGTGCGTATCAACTATGAGCTCGAAATTGATAATAACGGTTCACCAGACCACACAGTAAACTCAAATTTCAGAATTGAGATTGAAGCTGTGGCTGATATTGCGACTTGGGATGATTCCAACAGCACGTATCAGTATCAAGTGAATGAAGACGAGGATAACGTCACGCTGCAGTTGAATGCAGAGTCACAAGATAATAGCAGAACTGAAACCATTACTTACGAGCTAGAAGCAGTGCAGGGCAGCGGTAAGTTTGAGTTACTAGACCAAAGTGGCAACGTGCTTACTCCGACCAATGGTGTTTATATTATTGCAGCTGGCGATATCAATAGCACAGTGGTTAACCCTATCGATAACTTCTCTGGACAAATTGAGTTCAAAGCGACGGTCATTACCGAAGAAACGCGTAATCCATATGATGATTCTGCTAACGGTGGGGCAAATGATAAAACGACTGCTCGCTCGGTAGAGCAAAATATTATCATTGATGTTACTGCTGATGCGGATCCAGGTACATTCAGTGTCAATCGTATTCAGATTAACGAAGACAATATTGACGACCCTAATTATATCGGACCTCTGGACAATAAAGATGTGTTCACGTTAGACGAAGTCATCACCATGGCAGGGTCGGTAGATTCGGACAGTTCTGAAGAGCTATTTGTTCGTATCAGTAACGTAACAGAAGGCGCGGTGCTTTATTTCTTAGGCACCACTACCGTTGTGCCGACCATCACCATTAATGGGGTGGATTATCAGGAAGTCGCGTATTCCGATTTAGCGAACGTTGAGGTGGTTCCCACCAAAAACAGTAATGAAGATTTCACCTTCGATGTGACCGGAGTGGTTAAAGATACCGCGAACTTGTCTAGCGGTGTTCAAGTCGATGAGGAAATATTGGGAACCAAAACGGTCAATGTCGCTGTTAAAGGTGTTGCTGATATTCCATATGGCGGTACGCATGGTACGGCTTGGACTGATATTACGGACGGTACTGCAAGTGGTGTTCAAACCACCATTCAAGAGAGTCAAAACGGCGATAGCTTTGCGGTTCTCGATTTTTCTGTGCTTTCTGGTGAGAGAAGGCCTAACGACCCTGCTGATTTACCTTTACCGGGTGATGGTTCAGAATCGATAACGGTCATCCTGTCTGGCATCCCTGATGGCGTTATTCTGGAAGATAGCGATGGTACGGTTATCGATCTTAACTTTGTGGGTTATGAGGACGACATCAATGGTAATCCAGATCTCAGTAAGCCTATCTACGAAGCCAACATAACGCAATTCGCGACCACATCAGGAATCCGAATCAGGCCTGTTGATTCATCCACTGAGAATATTCACATTCAAGGGAAAGTGATCGTCACTGAGAATGACGGCCATGCACTTACTTTTGATCAAGAAGTGCGAGTGTTAGTTGAGCCTATCATCGATACGTCATCTACCTACAGCAATGTTACAAACGGAAATGAAGATACCGCGATTAATATTGATTGGCACCCTAAGGACGTAGATTACATTGATGACGACGAGCATTTCACTTCTATTGTCATCAGTGATATCCCGAGTGATGTAGAAAGTGTTGTGGTTAATGGTGATGTGATATGGGTTTATGATGCCGCAGCAGGTACTTTGACCATCACGCCGAAGAGTGGCCAAACGGCAGAAGATTTTACTCAGATTGCGCTGAACAATAACTTCATTCAAATAACGCCGGCTCAAGATTCAAGTACCGATTTTACGCTCGATACGGTTGTGATGATTGAAGAGCGAGATCATGAATACATTGATGCCTCAAACCCTGGACAAGGAATAGTGACGGCGACGATTACAGGTACGATTGATGTACGTGTAAGACCTGTCGTTGAGCCTGGAGATGTTGATAACAAGATTGTGGTTTCAAATGAAGATGGCTCTGGAGATCTCACTACGATTACGGCTGATGCTAATGGCGTAATTAAATTTACAACCAACAGTGACAACACATCACTTACAGATGAGTATGTCGTCCGATACCAGGAAACGGATTTAAGTACAGTTGAAGAACAAGTCGACGAAGTGATTGTCGAGTTAACTAACACTGATGGTAGTGCGCTATCTGACGATATTTTGGTGCAACTTCTAGTCACTGGCGCCTCTTATGAAGGTGGTGGTCGTTGGGTTGTTACGAATGAAGATGCCTTTAGTATCAGGGCGCCTCGAGGGTTAGATTTCACGCCAGGCGATGATAGTGACGATGTCGCTACTAATTTCAATAACATCAAGATGACAATGTCTACCTTGGTGTCAGACCTTGGTGATGCCAATAACAAGACATCAGCTCAAGAATTGCGAACTGGCGAAGTAACTCTGTCTTACCCGGAAGTGCTCATTGCTCCAGATAAAGTGGCGGCAGCGATCTCGATTGTGCCAGACAGTGTTATCGATGCTGTAGAAGATACTCAGCTTGATCTCGGCGCGGCGTTAAATGGTATCTTGAGCTTGACCGGTCGCGATGATTCTACTGACCAAGTGACTGTGATCATCGATGGCACTTTGGTTATCGATTCTAATACATCATTCCCAATTAGCCTCTCGGGAACAAGTGATGTTGATTTTGTGAACGGAAAATATGTTTACGAAACCACGGTCGAGCAGGGCGTAACCGTTGATTCATCCGGCTTGTTATTGAACCTACCCCCCAATTACTCAGGTGACTTTAGATTGCCAATGACCGTAGTGACTAAAGATCTTCAATCTGGGGATGAGAAGACACTAGTTACTGAAGTTGTCATCAAAGTTGCACCAGATGCAGAGACGGATCCAACGATTGATGTCAATGTCGTGGGTTCTCGTGATGATGCCTTTAACCCTGTCGATAACGATGGTCAGAGTGGACAAGACACGGTCGGTTATGAAGACACCTATATCCAGCTCGACTTCAATTCAACCATTTCAGATCAGGTTTCAGGCGTTGAAGGCGGTCAAGAAGAGTTTACGTCCATTACCTTAACGCTGGACGACCCTTCTATAGGTGCGTTTTATGACAATACAGGTACCTCATTAGGTACATCTGTCACGTTTAATCAAGCTGAAATCGCGGCTGGTGCATTAGACAATGTGCTCTTTAGGGCTGTAACAAACTACCCTACAGGGAATGATGTAAATCAGGTACAGGTCAATGTCAGCGGTACAGTGACCGATACAGCGACCTATAATGATCCTGCCTCACCGGTAGGCACGGCAGCAGACACTGATTCATTTAATACCAGCGTGAGCTTTGATGTAGTCCCCGTTGTCGATGATGTGCTGGTCACGGGTCCTGGTAGTAACCCAGATATCATTGAAATAACAGGTAATGAAGATCAGTCAATTTCATTAGCAGGGACCGGACCTGTATCGATAGCTTTGACCGACCTCGATGGTTCTGAGCAGTTCGTTTCGATTAAGTTTACGGGTGTACCAGATGGTTTTTTGATGAACGCAGATGCAGGATCTGGATATACAGTCAAGAATAACGGCAACGGGGAGTGGAGTGTTAAGCTTCCTCAAGCTTTGGGGCTTTCGTTCGACCTTAGTGAGTTATCGATATTGCCGCCTAAAAATTTCAGTGGTACTGCCGAGTTTGGTGTGGAAGTCTTTACTCAAGAATCTTTGCTTGGTGTACCGACTGCGGCGGCGAACTTACCGAGTTTCAAACTGCATGTGGTGCCTGTTGGTGATGATGTAGATACCAATCCAACAGATTCCGTTGTAGGCAATGAAGGACAAAACATTGATATTGAGATCAATGCAACCATTTTGGACAAAGAACTTTCGGCAACCGGAAGTGGGATCTTTTCAGAGAACGCACCAGAAACGCTTCGAGTTGAAGTGGCAGGGGTGCCTCAAGGAGCTTCCATATACTATCCAGACGGCACCACGTTGGGCAGCTATGATCCAGTGGCACAGATTTGGACATTAGATGTCCCTACTCAGTCGTTAGATAAGCTCGTATTCAACTCTGGTGAATACAATAGTGATGCCGGTAATGTGTTGGGCATTAATGGTCCATTGCAAATTACGGTTCGCTCTGTGGATACAGACGCTGACAACACCGAATACTTAGGTACGCCAACCAGCTTCGATGTTGATTTAGTGATTGATCCTGTCAACGATCAACCAATTTTTGTGAACGTAACCAATCTTGAAACTGAAGAAGATTCAACGGGTGTAGCAATCGACAACTTTAGTATTTACGATGTTGACGCTATTTTTGACAACCCGGATGCGCCGTATGTTCTGACGTTGCAAGTCGATCAAACGTTACCGGGTGCCCAAGGTGTGTTTGAGTTCACAAGCTCGACTGGCGTAACGTTTGTATTGGAGGCTGATGGTTCGCTTGTGATGACGGGTAAAGAAGCCGACATTAATACTGCGTTGGCGAATGGAAGCGTTATTTTCAAACCCGATCCAGACCAGAATTACCTCAATCAAAATGGGTTAGTTACGATCAACGCTACGTTGGATGACGGCGGTAACAACGGTTTGATTGACCCTGCAGACCCGAATACAGCCCAAACTAACCAAACTACATTTACTATCAAAGTTACAGAGATCAATGATGCTCCGGTAGCCAACGACGTTGATTTAGGCTCGATTGCTGAACAAGGTCAACTTGTGATCGTTGAAGAAGATTTGATTGCAGCCAGTTCTGATCTAGAAAACCATAACCTCACGGTAACGGGCGTGACTCTTACTCAAGGACAAGGTCAGCTAACGCGCTTTGAAAATGCTGGTGGTGCTGATGACCCTGCGATTACAGGACCGTTCTGGATATTCACTGCAGCCAATGATTTTAATGGCGATGTGAAATTTGGGTATTCGATTATTGATGATGGCACCACCAACGGTGTGGATGACTTCCTAACTGATAACGCTGAAATTAGTCTTGTGGTGACTGAAGTTAACGACCAACCAACGGCATCGAATATTGATTTGGGCACCATGCTTGAAGAAGGTCAATTGATCATCAAAGAGGACGACTTAATTGCCGCGACGAGCGACCCGGAAAACGATTCGATTACCGTGACTAATCTGGTGCTCGATGAAGGCCAAGGCCAGTTACAGCGCTTTGAGAACGTGGGTGGTGCTGATGACGCTACGATTACAGGCCCTTACTGGATATTTACCGCTGCTGATGAATACAACGGTGATGTTAAGTTCATTTACACCGTTGAGGACGATGGCACAACCAACGGTGCTGATGATTTCTTAACAGATACCGGCGAAATCAGCGTTATGGTAACGGAAGTGAATGATCAGCCGGTCGCGACCGATATCGATTTAGGAAATATCCTTGAAGAAGGGCAGTTGCTCATCAAAGAGGGCGACTTAATTGCCGCGACGAGCGATCCGGAAAACGATTCGATTACCGTGACTAATCTGGAGCTCGATGAAGGCCAAGGCCAGTTACAGCGCTTTGAGAACGTGGGTGGTGCTGATGACGCTACGATTACAGGCCCTTACTGGATATTTACGGCTGCTGATGAATACAACGGTAACGTTAAGTTCACTTACACCGTTGAAGACGATGGTACAACGAACGGCACTAATGACTTCCTAACGGATACGGCTGAGATTACAGCGATTGTCGATGGAGTGAACGATACACCTGTGATTAACGGTGACAGTGTCACCTCTATGATTGATGAGGATGCAGGTCAGTTATTGAGTGGCATCAATGTCAGTGATCCTGATTATGTTGATTCATATGCCAATGACCTAATGACAGTCACGCTGACGGTCGATTACGGCACATTAAATGTATCACTTCCGGCAATGACGACGGTGATAGTCAGCGGTAATAACACCGATTCAGTCATCTTAGTTGGTACTCTGAGCGATCTGAATGCGCTGATTGATACACCAACCAGCCCAAGTGGGGTTTACCTTGATGCTAGCCTGTCTCCAACCAATAGCATTGGTTTAGAAGTTGTCGCTAAAGACAGTGGAAACCCTTCAGGTATCGCGATAGAGACGGCACCTGTGGTTTACAGCATCGCGGTTACGCCAGTTGCGAACGCACCAACCTTGTCTATCGATACTGCAACTAACTACGTGAGAAATATTACGGCGAGTCAGTCTGTCAGTGCGAGTGGTATTCCTTTGGTTGGGATTATCGCGGCCTTAACGGACATTACAGAAGAGCTCACATTGCATATCAGTGATGTACCTGCTGGCGCTCAAATTACCAGTTCTGCTGGTTCTGTAACGGATCTTGGCGGCGGTGTTTGGGTGGCAACGGCGGACGCAATTGAAAGCTTGCAAGCGGTCGGGCTTACTCAAACTCCAGGTAACTACACGCTTAAAGTTGAAGCGGTTTCTGAAGAGACTGACAACAACGATACGGCGACATCGGCTTCAATAAACCTTAACCTGAACATTGTGTCTGACGCGGCCGATATTAACCTAGCTTCTGAAACCGATGATGTTCAGTTGTTAGCGGGCACAAATGCGACTGACCTAATTGCGGGCTCTGGAAATGACCGACTGGAAGGTGGATCGGGTGATGACACTCTTATTGGTGGTGACGGTAACGACACACTTATTGGGGGAGGTGGTTCCGATATCCTTACGGGTGGCAATGGAATGGATTCGTTCGTATGGCTTAATATCGAAGATGGCGTTGAAGACACCATCACCGATTTCAGCCTATCTGAAGGAGACCAGATTGACTTGCGTGAAGTATTACCAGAGTTGAAGAACACATCTCCAGACATGACGGCGTTACTGCAACAGATCGACGCGAAAGTCGAAGGGGATGATATTGAACTTACGATTAAGTCTGATGATTTAGGCACCACGGAACAAGTGATTGTGGTTGAAGATCTTGCTCCTCAGCTAACCTTAGGTGGCACCATGCCTTCGGATATTTTGGATGCGTTAGTGCAGCAGAACGTTATTACTCATGGGTAGCTTATCAAAACGGGTGAGGTGCTTACTGAGTAAATATGAACTGAATGGTTTCATTGTAACGATGTTACCTAGCTTGTTTGGATATCTTGTTTTTATGTAACTGCACTAGCTAGTATAAGTGTTAATAGTGCGGATCATGATTCGATGAATTAGCTGGAAAAACGAAAACCTCAACAAAATATAATTGTTGAGGTTTTTTGATGAGTACTTTTTAAGCCAGAAGGCAAATGAGAAAGTAACGATTTAAACTAAAATCAACCCCGAAGTTAAGACTTGTATTTATGCAGCAGATCCCAAGGGATATGACATAAGTGATGATCTTCAGGAAAGTGACTCAGGTGATGCTGGTGGATATCATCACTGGCGACGTATTTGGTCAACGGCAAAACCTCTAGAGCGATTTGGCCTGCATCTTCACGTGATGCAATGTAGCGCTTGGCTTCCGCTAAGTGTTGAGCATCGGTGCTGTAAACACCGGTGCGATACTTTTCGCCCACATCGGCACCTTGTTTATTGACGCTGTAAGGGTCTATGATCTCGAACAGATGCTCCATCAGAACCGTGACTGATGTGATGCGTGGGTCAAATTCAATCTGCACACACTCCGCGTAACCATCGTAAGCGTTTTGGGTGCCATCACTTTGTGTTGTCTCGTTTTCTGTGGGCTGGGCGCTACCATTGGCACGACCGGCTTCTGTGCTGATCACGCCGGGTACATACTTGATGAACTCTTGCACGCCCCACAAGCATCCGCCTGCTAAATAAATTTGTTCCATACTTCTCTTTGAGCTCTCTGTGTTTGTTGCTAGCTTCTAATTGATAACTGTAGATTACTGATAGGCAGCCTAAACTGTTGTGGCTTCGAGCATTCAATAGCTTGGAGCATGCTTAAATACGTGATAGAACCGTATATAAAACAGGCTCATAAAAACAAGCGCTTAAGCATTGTACAACAGTGCCAATGAACAAACGCGCCACTGAATAAACGTAAGTTAAATGCGATGATGTGATTATATAAGTCATCGCGCCTTGTCACCAACCCGAATCTCAACATCAAGTGAGCGTTAGTCTAACCATGTTTGATCAAATTAAAGATTTCATTAATCCGAGCAAAAATCCCGATTTGACTCCGGCCCATGAATATCAGCGTAAGCATCTGCCGACATTATGGCTGTTGGGAAAAACGGGTGCTGGCAAATCATCGTTTATTCAAGCGGTCACGGGTGATTCTTCGGTTGAAGTGGGCAATGGCTTTGCACCATGTACCATGACGGCGATGTCTTATGATTTTCCTCAGGACAAACCGGTAATGCGGTTTCTTGATACTAGAGGGCTGGGTGAGGCAGATTACGATCCGAAAGAAGATCTGGAAGAGATAGGTCTGGCTGGTAACGCGCTGGTGGTTGTGATGAAAGCCGATGAGCCAGAACAGTCTGCTGTGTTTGCTGCTTTGAAACAGATTAAGAAGCAAAAGAAAATTAAGCACTTGTTACTTGTTCATACTGCAGTAATGTGTTCCAGTGAAACAGACCGCGCAAGACAAGTTCAATTTAATTCCAATCAAGTGGAAAGGGTTTGGGGGAAGGGCTTTGAATCGATATCGGTCGATTTCGAGACTGATGACTCGAGCAACAACAGTGGCTTAATCTACAATTATGAAGCCTTGATTGAACAGTTAACGAATATCCTGCCTGTTATCGGAATGATGGTGGTTGACAAAGAGCATTCCACGCAAGAAGAGGCCAACTTCGACCACGTAGAAAATGAGGTACTTTGGTACGCGGGAAGTGCTGCGACCAGTGATTTGATTCCGGGTGTTGGCTTAGTGTCCGTGCCTGCGATTCAAGCAAAAATGCTTCATAGTTTGGCGAACCAGTATGGGGTTGAGTGGAACAAGAGAGTATTCAGTGAGTTAATAGGTACGTTGGGAAGTAGCTTTGCTTTGCAATACGGAATGAAACTGGGCTCTCGACAATTGATAAAGCTGATTCCAGTTTATGGTCAGACGGTTGGAGCCGTTGCTGCTGCAGCTATGAGTTTTGGCACCAGTTATGGTTTAGGTCGAGCGGCTTGTTTTTACTTCTATCATAAAAACAAAGGCGAAGAAGTCTCTGAACAAGAGATGCAAAAGATCTACAAAGAATCCCTGAAGAAAGGTAAGGCAGCGTCGGGTTATGAAGAAAATTAGAAACCTATTTCGACTACTGGCCGTTTTATCGAGTGGACGCTGGGGTATTGCTCTGATTTCGGCCGTATTCCCAAGTATTATTATGATGGGCTTTGGTCTTTTCTTGGCGATTAAATACGGTTACTTACTGGAAATGTCGATTGTCATTGCTGTGAGTACTTTGTTTTTTACTATTCCTTTATATGTTTCTAGTCGTTCTTCACGTCAAGCATTGCATAGACAGTCTGTCATTCACAAGTCTCCCTCAAATACTGAGCAAAATAGCACGGGGGATTCTGAATCAGAGATAAAGCATGACAATATTGATATTAACGATGCGTTGGTTAAGGCTTCTCTTGATTGGTCTCAAAAGGAGTTGTCGATCTGGAATGAATCAAAACACTATGTACGCCAACAATTAATGATCGATGTCGAGTGGGGGAATCTCGACCAAACTGGTTTAGAGATACTTGAATTCGTCGCTGAAAAGTTTGATAAAAAATCACTCGATTTTTCAATTCCCGAAGGGCTAAAGCTTTTTGAAGAAGTCAGCCGGAGATACAAATTGGTGGTGCGGGAGCATATACCGGGTATCGAGTACCTGAAGGTCTCCTATATTAAAGCAGGATACGAAGCCTATGATCGATATGGCGAGCTAGGGCTGAAGATCGTCAAAGCGGCTATCTGGGGAAATCACCTTAAAAATCTGTACCTGAACCCTTTGAAAGTCGTTTCTGATTTAGGCCGAGAGCAAGCGACATCGTCAATGACCAAAGGTGTGGTCGATGATATGCAGTATGCTGCAAAACAAGCCTTGTTAGATGAGGTTGCAGCCGTGGCAATTGATCTTTATAGCGGACGCTTCAGCATTGAAGATGAAGCACTAAGAACATCGGAGGTTTCTGAACTGGACGAACAGCGTTTTGCTCCAGAATTAGAACCCGTAAGAATTGTGCTGGTGGGGCAAACAAGCTCGGGGAAATCCTCACTGATTAATGCACTCAAACAAGAGTTGGTCGCTGAAGTTGATGTTCTACCATCAACTGATGCTTCAACCGTCTACAACGCGTTTGTGGACGACAATGATGTTAGAGTTGTTGATCTTCAGGGGTTGGATGGTAACGCCAAAACCGAAGCCTTAATGCTTAAGGAGATGACTCAAGCAGATGTTGTGTTATGGGTGCTTAAGGCCAACCAGTCTGCACGTGAATTGGATAAGCAATTGAAAGATAAATTTGATGCTTTCTATGACGATCCTAAAAACATTTCTCGTAAAAAACCTATTGTAATATCGGTCGTGAATCAAGTGGATAGATTAAAGCCGGTTAATGACTGGCAGCCTCCTTATGATTTAGGTAATCCTACATCGACAAAAGCTAAAACCATCGCTCAAGCACTCGAATATAACCATATGTTGTTGCAAACCGATATCGTATTGCCACTCGCTATCGCGCCAGAAAAGGCGGAGTTTGGATTAGAGGCTCTGAAGCGAACGCTAATCGAAGGCATAGCCGATGCGAACAATGTTCAGAGAAATCGCCAGCGTTTAGAAGCAATCAAAAGAGGGAGATCGGTCAAAGGTCAACTGAATAAAGCGGTAAATGCCGGTAAGAAGGTGGCACCAAGCGCATTGAAAGCAGCGACACCAAAATTGGCTGAAATGGCAATCAAGCAAGCGGTTAAGAAAAAGTAACTAAGGACTGAATTTACAATGACGTTCTAGTGAGATGCTTGCGCTTTATTAATACGCGTTCTTGTTAGAGTTCACTAGCATCCGGAGTCTACTATAGGTTATTGAATGTATAAGGGAGTATATATTATTATTTAGCTCTCCGAACTAGTTTAATAGTATATAACCCGATGGCATTCACAGTTTATATAATGCGTTATCGTATTTTATTACTATTCTAAAGGTTGATCACATTTATACTTTTTTAATCTGTCTTTATAAAATAATCATACTATATTTAACGTTCGGTTCATCTTGATTTCAACGTAGGGATATATTGTGAACATGTACCTGAAATGGCAATCAACAACATGGCTAACCTTGTTAGCTTGGTATACTTTAGATCACCAGCTCTCGTTCCACCTTTCTTCAGAGTAGTATCCTCTAGGCGTCACGCGCCAGCAGAGCCCATGAGCTTTGCCCAATTCTATTAATTTCGTCTTTAAGACATGTCGTAACTCATGCGTTTAGTATTTTTTTTATGCATGGAGATCTTGTCTCTTAGTCATTATTAATTGAAAACTAATCAATACGCCATTGATTAAATAATCTATTTCTAGCTATTAATTTATATCGTAATTATCACGAGCGTGATCGTACGTGAAATAAAATTAATGGTGATTACTCGTGACATCTAAAAATAATGAATTTAGCTTTTTCACCTTAGGCTGAATTTGTGGAAAGGTACTATTATGGAAAATTTCAAACATCTACCAGAACCGTTTCGTATTCGCGTTGTAGAGCCAGTAAAAAGAACAACTCGCGCTTATCGTGAGCAAGCCATTGTCGAAGCGGGTATGAACCCATTTCTGCTCGACAGTGATGATGTGTTCATCGATTTACTGACCGACAGCGGGACCGGTTCAATCACTCAACGTATGCAAGCAGCGATGTTAATGGGTGATGAAGCCTACAGTGGTAGTCGCAGTTACTATGCACTGTCGAATGCGGTGAAAGATATCTTCGGCTATGAGCTGACCATTCCTACTCACCAAGGGCGTGGCGCAGAGCAGATTTACATTCCTGTTCTTATCAAGAAGCGTGAAATGGAAAAGGGACTCGATCGTAGCAAAATGGTCGCTTTGTCGAACTACTTCTTCGATACCACGCAAGGCCACACTCAAGTGAATTGCTGCGTGGCGAAGAACGTTTATACCAAGGAAGCGTTTGACACCTCAGTGAATGCCGACTTTAAAGGCAACTTCGACATCGTCAAATTGGAAGAGGCGATCTTAGAAGCGGGCGCAGCAAACGTTCCATACATTGTAAGCACCATTACCTGTAACTCTGCGGGTGGACAGCCAGTGTCTATCGCCAATCTAAAAGCCGTTTATGAAATCGCTCAAAAGTACGACATTCCTGTGATCATGGACTCTGCGCGCTACGCTGAAAATGCTTACTTTATTCAACAGCGCGAAGCGGGTTATCAAGATTGGACAATTGAACAGATCACACGTGAATCATACAAATATGCAGATGGTTTAGCCATGTCTGCCAAGAAAGATGCCATGGTACAAATGGGCGGCTTGTTGTGCTTTAAAGACGACTCTTTCATGGATGTGTACACAGAATGTCGAACCCTGTGCGTCGTGCAAGAAGGTTTCCCAACCTATGGTGGCTTAGAGGGCGGTGCAATGGAACGCCTTGCTGTTGGGCTATATGACGGCATGCGTCAAGATTGGCTGGAGTACCGCATTGGTCAGGTTCAATACCTCGTCGATGGTTTGGAAGCGATAGGCATCGTGTGTCAGCAAGCGGGCGGTCATGCTGCGTTTGTGGATGCGGGTAAACTGCTTCCTCATATTCCGGCTAATCAGTTCCCAGCTCATGCTTTGGCGTGCGAGTTGTACAAGGTGGCAGGCATAAGAGCGGTTGAAATAGGTTCATTATTGCAAGGACGTGATCCGGCTACTGGAGAGCAACACCCATGTCCAGCTGAGTTACTGCGTCTTACCATTCCTAGAGCGACATACACACAAACCCACATGGATTTCATCATTGAAGCGTTTGAAAAAGTGAAAGGGAATGGCGGGCAAGTAAAAGGCTTAGATTTTACCTATGAGCCAACAGTATTAAGACACTTTACTGCTCGTTTGAAAGAAGTTGAAATCAAAGAGAAGCAAACAGAAGCTAAGGATGAACCAACGCTCGAAGAAGAATTTTAAAATAAAATAATTTAACAGTTAAGAATAGAAAGGCTCTTTTGGGGGCCTTTCTTTGTTGTTTGCCTATTTACTGAGTAAGAAGCGTATATACCAAATGTATATTTACATAGGGCATATACGCTGAAGTGTTAGTTAATCACTCATTAGGGCATCGACAATGAAGCCCTCAACGTGAAAAATATTATTCTGTAGGTGAAATTATTACAGGTGCGAACGACGCGACCGCATTCCCCCCAGCACCAGGATGATCAACATAAGAAGTGTTTTGCATCAAAGTGTAGAATACGTCAACGAAGTCATCGTCATTCACGAGTACACCATCAGGAATCACATCGATAATCTTGCCTGTGATCTGAGGGATGATCGCATACCCTTGAACTTCAGGATCAGGAATCATTTTCAGTATCTCTTCTGCGGCTTCTACCAGCAGTTTGGCTAACGCTTTGTAGTCGGTGCCGTCATCGTGTTCCATCAAAATCATGTCTGCTGCTCCCCAGCGGTAGCGAGGCCAGAAGATCACGGTTTGATTTGGGTAATACGTCTGTTTGTCGTAGTCCAGATAAGGCATCTCAACGAGGTCAATCTGTGGTTCTACACGACTCGAATCGACCCCAGTGACGATAGCATAGATTTCAGCTTTGCCAGAGATCCACGGTTCTTGATCGACAGCCAAACGGATTTTCGTTAACTGTGTGGTGTTCAACGGCTCAGGTTCCGACATCGCCATCGAGCGTTTAGCTTTGCCCATAAACGTTTGTTTCTGGAACTTACTGTTTTTAATCCCTTTACTGTCTTCATTATCGCCAGTGTTTTTGGAGGCAGAATTGATTTGGGTTGCAGTACCTAGCTTGTTCATCTCGGCCCGCATCGCCATTAGGCCTGCTTTGAGCTCTTCAGCACCATTACTATCAACGACAAACACAGGAACGTCTGGCATTTGGTACACGTCTAATTGATGAACTTGTCCGTACACGTCATACGCTTCAATGTATTGCCAATTCGAATCATCGCCTGATGGTTCAAATGCAAACAGCGGGTTTTCGCCATTCTTCCAAGCTTCAATCATCGCTTCATCAGCCATGCGAATCTCTAACACAGAGTCGCTGAAATTATTGATCCCTTTCATCTTGCGATAGCCAAGATCCGCTTTCTGCATCTTGTTAGAGAATGCGGAGTAGGGCTGAGAAGAGTTCAGTTTGTCTATTGGTGTGGATAGACTCTTTTGTGAAATTTGAGCCTTTAAAGAAAGCTCAAGATCGGAATAACGCTCGCTGATTTGCAACGCCAAAGATTGCTTTTGTGCTGAGGAGTTCTCTGAAAGAGAGCGTGCGTCTGTTGTGTCGATATTGTTTGCATAGGACTGGAAGCCAACCACTGTCGTTGCAAGCACCATACTGATAGAAATAGATGGTCTCATAAATAATCCTTATTTTAATTTTTATCATTAATAGAGCATTTGCCCTATAAGGATTAACCTATCAGTAAGGTGAATGTGTTTAAAAGTTAGACAACTTATTTTTATTTCGTTGTGCAGCACAGGATCTCAATTTAAACAATTTATAAAATATTAAGTGAGTGCTGACTTGCTATATCCAAATTTATAAACCGACCATTAGTTAATTAACAAAATTATTAACTGTATAGCCTGGGCTTGTAGGTTTGTAGGGATTTAGAGCGCTTAGGTATGAGGGTATCTGTTGGCTTGTATAAGTCAGATAAGAAAAAGGGCGAGCGCTTGGCTAACCCTTTTATGTTTATAAGCGCACGGCAACGCTTATAAATACTGACTGTTGTTGGTCTTGGATTTAAGTACCAAGTCTCTAGATAAATCTAACTGCTTAATAAGCAATGAAGCCTACTCATGTGAGTAGGCTTTGTTATTGGTTGCGACCTTCAACGGTACGTTCTAACTCAATCTAAACGCAATGTTAGGCCTGAATAGTTCGAGTACCCACGCAATAACACATGATACGTTACATCAGGTTGTGCACTCACATTACACTGTTCTGTGTTTCCTGGACGGTAAGGGCGGCAGTCGTAACTTGAAGTCGTCGGCTTGCTTCCCGATTTAACGTAAAGATCCGCGTCGCCTGTACCACTAGACATTGAAACTGTTACGTTTGATGCTGACTCAACGGTGAAAGTGTAGAAGGTTTGAGAGTTTTGGCTCCCGCTTAGGTTCGCAATCGGAGTGCCTTTGGTTAAGATATTGCCAGTTGGAGGCGTCGTTCCACAACTTGCATTGACACCGACAGTACTAAAAGCGGCTTCAACATCTGAAACGTCGTAACCCATGTCTGCGGCGGCTTTTGCAACACCACAAGCCCCAGCGTCAAAGGTACTGTTTGCCGTCCAGTAAAGTTGGTTTGCAACCGTAAAGACCTCGAAGCCCTTACGCACATCCCAGCCAGATTTGTTCGCTAACAAGTAAAAGGCACGGTTATAAACCCCGCTAGATAAATGAACGTTTAAACCATCGTAGTATTGAGAAGCGTGATCTATAGATCGGCCATCTTTTGACGGTTGATCAAAGTAACGTAGTCCACCTTCTGATTTGAAGATATCGCTACCGACAACCCAGTCAACATTTCCACGCAGATAGTATTCAGCAGCTTCGCCTGCAATGTCTGAGAACGCTTCGTTAATACCTCCCGACATATTCTTATATACCAAGCCAGAGTTCTGTTCAGTAAAGCCGTGACTGACTTCGTGGGCACTCACGTTGATATCGACTAACGGATAGAAGGTATTTTTACCATCCCCAAATGTCATTGATGTACCGTTCCAAAAAGCATTTTCGTAATCAGAGCCGTAGTGCACTCTCATGGTAAGCTGGAAAGTTAAGGGAGATGTGTTCATCCAATCTTTGTACATATCAAATACAACATTACCGAAATAATGAGCGTCGTTAAGAGGCGAGTAGGCGCCGTTAACGTATTTATAGTCATTGTAATTGGTGCTGTCGCTACAGTTGTAACTGAATGCCGAGTTACCAGAGGTTCCGTTATTTAAGTTGACCGTTTTAACCGCGGAGTTTTCCAAAGTACAAGTCGTGCCCGTTTTGTCTATGGAAAATCCAGTAAAGTCGCTTCCATATTCATATCGAGCCGTTTTTATGTTGCCACCTGGACCTGTTCCCAGAGCTTTGGCATGGTTTAATCCGTCCCATTTTTGGAGGACTTCTCCAGTGATAGCGTCAATGAAGTAAAAAGGGCGCTCAGGGTGATCGGAAGCGACGAAGAAGTCGACCAAGTAAACCATCTGAGCGATTTGGTTCTCATCTAGTCTCACCATCAGTTTTGCATTTTTGTTTTCAACAGAAATGTTATCGACTACTAAGGTTTTATGAGCTGAAAGTGCAGCGGCAATAGCTTGCTTTTCATTCAGTTTGGGAGTGATGCTTGATAGGTCACCACTGATTCCTTGCGCCATTGAACCGAAGACTTTAGTAGGCTGGTTTTTAGAGAGTGTTGCCACGACCGAGGTATCAAAAACGGGTAAACCTAAGTGTGTTTGTTGGTAACGGACTTTTGTTTTTCCATTGGGCAACACTACCCGCTTTACTTCAGAAAAACCTAATTCTAGTGGGGCGACACTATTCGATTGAGCGAGGATACTTTGTTGTAGCAATGTATCATTATCCACTTTTACCATTTCTGCAGCATGCGCTGTAAAGCCGAAAGCGGTACCTAGAATAGCTGCTATTTTCCAGCTTAATTGACGTTTTTGGTTCATTTTTCGTTCCTGATATAAATATAAACTCCTTCTTCCCAACGACTTTATAGGAAGCCTATATGCAACACATTAATGCCATGTGTTGCGAATCAAGATTGGGAGAGCGTGTGGAATTATGGCAAGTTTTTCAGGAAAATTAAATTTTATAGTATGTAAACTATAATATACAAAAAACATTATTGATTGTTATGTTGATAATTCTTTAATTTTAAACTTTTATTATAAATACATGAAATTACGATAGTTCCTATAATTTATTCTGTTTTAATTTTATGTATTCGTCTTTCCTATTGAGGAGTGTGTTTTTTCGTTTTTTATTAAATTACAAAGTTAATAATAACGACATTTTCGTAGTGGTGATAGATGTTAATTCTATCAATGTTGAGGTTTGATAGCGGTTGTTAAACACAGCTCCCAGTTTTATGAATTAATTAGTGTTAGAAGAGAATGGTTATATATTTCCCGTCACTAAAAAGAAGTGCGAATTAGACCTGTGAAAGGAGAAACTATGAGCTCAGGAAGCATTAGAAATGTAGTCTTTGATATTGGTAACGTGATTGTCCGTTGGGCTCCTTTGGAAATAGTAAAGCTCACATTTGGTGAGGTTAAAGCTCCTGAGGTATTGGTTAAGGCTATTTTTCAGTCTGGAACTTGGCTCGATTTAAATAAAGGTTTAATTTCAGAATCTGATGCTAAAGCGCAGTATCAGCAGTTTCTTAATTTATCAGACTTGGAATGTGAGCGCTTATTTTACTACGTCAAACAAACACAAATCCTTATTTTCGGCTCTATTGATCTTCTGCAGCGTGTTAAGTTAGCAGGTTACAACGTTTATGCGTTAACAGATAATGTTCACGAAATTGTTTCCCATCTTAAGTCTACATACACGTTTTGGCCTTTATTTGACGGAGCGACAGTGTCTGCGGAGTTGGGGCTACTCAAACCCCAAGCAGAAATCTATCAATCGTTACTTATGCAGTATAGATTAGATGCTTCGGAAACCATATTTATAGACGACATGCCGCGTAATGTGATGGGCGCAAACGCTGTTGGTATTACTGGAGTTCAATTTGAAAATGCAGCTCAATGTGAGGAAGCTTTAAAAGCTTTAGGCCTGTCTTTCTGAATCATTGGATTTCTATATAATAAGAGACTTCACTATTTGCTATACAGTAGAATGACTATGATGGTTTTAGCTAGGTCGATACAGCTGAACTAAGGCTAATCAGACATAGTGTCTCGGTGTTGTTAAATACCACACAAATGTGGAAGGTCCTTAAGAGGGAGAATACATGTTACTCGTTAAATTCAAGGAGGAGATATGGGGTTACTAATTGGTCCAGTAGTGATTTTTTGGATCGTTTCATTCTTTTTTACTTGGCGTATGGGATATTACCTTTTGGTAGATAAACCATTTTTTCCTTATATATTCACCGTGATTATCATAGCTGTCTTCGGTGCGCTAACCTATGTTATGGGTGGTTTGTTTACCTTTAAAGATCGCAGCGAACTTTGGGCATTTGAAATCCCATGGTTTTTCCTCGTGAATAAATATGCTTTTGTATTATTTGTTTGCTCAGTAATGGCTTACCTATTTGGAAGCAATATTTTTACCGGAAATATCTCAAAAGCAGTGATTTTTATTATTGCTTTTTCGATCGCTTTGGGAAATCTAGTAGGGTGTTTGAGCTCTAACACCTTTATGCAAAAGTATAATATTTCAGAAACGTACTAAGCTATCCGTTTTCAGTTATTCGTTTTTGGAGAAGAAGCAAGTTTCAATTACGGATGTATCTGATTTACCCGTTTGGAGTTCTTATTATTCAACCAAGTAATTTTAAAGGGATTCGGAATGTATGGCATTGTCACTGTGTGGTTGCGGTCACCCTATGGTTGCAGTGACTCAGGTATTGCTTGCTCATACTTTAGCAGCGTTATGTTGACAAGTGGAGCATCGGTCTGATATCCATTTATAGTCTTAATCATAGTTCGACCTAAGGAGAGTTTGTGAATCAAGGTGTTGAATTGGATGTAGATATCGGTAAGAAACATATAGTGATTCAGCGCCGTTATGAGGCTTTAGGTGCATTCAATGATTTGTTAATAGCTGTTTGGTTTTTGATCGGTAGTTTTTTCTTTTTAAATGAGTCTCTTATTGAAAGTGGTACTTGGTTATTTATAGTGGGTAGTGCGCAGTTAATCATTAAGCCATTGATCAAGCTAATAAGTTTAGTTCATGTTAGTAGAGCGTCCAAACCATTGACACAATAGTTACGCCATTTGTTAGGATCATCGGAGGTTTCCGTGGACAAGCTAGTCAAAAATCGTTTTGAAGAATATCCGGAGAACGCTCGAATTCGACTAGAAGAGCTGCGCTCTCTCATTTTTGAGCTGTCCTGTGAATTAAAGTTAGGGGAAGTCGAAGAATCTCTTAAGTGGGGAGAGCCTAGTTACAGTGTTAAAGCGGGCAGCCCAATTCGAATTGATTGGAAATTGAAATCGCCGAATAACTGCTCTTTATTTTTCAACTGCCAAACTAAGCTCGTTGATACATTTCGAGAGTTACACGGAGATACACTGCAGTTTCAAGGTAATAGAGCAATTGTATTGCATTTATCTGAGCCCATGCCTGAGGTAGCAATCAAACAGTGCTTGGAGCTTGCTTTAACTTATCAAAAACGAAAGCATCTACCGCTTCTTGGAGCTTAATAAGGCACTAATAACTCTGAAGAAGGTGACTGTTTTCTTCGATAAATGAAGAGCTTGCTAAATAGATAACCGCATCGACATAGACAGTTTCACGTTGTCACGGAGTAAAGTGAAAGTGATGTGTAGGAAAAAGAAAGCCTAAGCGCTGATATGCGGCTTAGGCTGTGATAACTGGTTTAAGCTTCAAGAGCTAGGATTAGACTTCAAGAGTTAGTTTTGGACATACGGATAAAAGGTTACGCTGATAGCTCTTTTCGAACAATCTCTGCACCAGCACTTAACGCATTGAGCTTAGCCGATGCTATTTGACGAGGTAGGGGCGCCATACCACAGTTGGTACATGGGTAGAGTTTATCGGCGTCAATATACTTAAGTGTTTCTCTAAGAGTGCTGGCGACTTCTTCCGGTGTTTCAATCGAATCGGTTGCCACATCAATCGCACCTGGTTCACCTAATATACCGGGTATGCTGTCGATTTTGAGTGAAATGAATATACCCGCTAAGGCTTTAGCCGATTTAGATTTCGATTTTACTGTAGCTAAAACAAAGAAACTTATTGATAAGGATCACCCAGCCTTAGAAGCTTGTTTAGAGATCATTCAAGAATTACAGCCAGAGCATGGTTTCGAACTCAATGGACGAAATCCAACGAAGGGGAATAACTTTAAAGCTTCGGATATTTATGAACTATTAGCTAGCCAAGAAAAATCGAAAGAACCGATTGGAGTTATTCGTGAGTATTTCAAAGAAAACTCAATATGGGTATGGTCGCTAGGAGCAATTGAGCCTCACCTTTCTCTGGACGCAAAAGAAACTGGAGAGTGGTACAAGTTTAAGCAAAAACTCATAGATAGCCCCCTTGAAGATGTAGTCGCTGATCATGAGCATATCAGTGACTTTGTCGCGTGGTGTGTGAGCTAACAAACGACTATGGCACCAATAGTACACTGAGATTAAATGTTCACTCAGAAAATGCATCAGTTTCACGGAGGGAACATGTCAAGCGACCAACTATTAGAAAAGGCACTTTATAGCAGTGCCAGCATCCACCAACCTCATTCTTTAAAAGCTTATTTGGCTGCGAATTATCTGAATGGGTATTTCGCTAAATCAGACAATGTGTGGCTTAAAGCGAGTGAGCTGATAGACCAAACTGAGATAAAAGTTTTAGGCGAGTACTCTGCAACGGTGCAAGCGCCGAAGTTTACGGGTCTCCCACGCAAAGGCGAACGTTTGCTTTTTGGTTCTCGGAATTTAATTGCAACAGTAAATGACACACAAACGTAGAGGTAGCGCACAGAATCGAAAAAGGAGATATCGTGATCACGTAATCATTGATCTAGCCGATAGTGAGATAGTGATAAGAGGTCGATAATTCGTTGTCGAACTAAATTAGAACTCTAAATCTAATTTCTAAGTAGTTGTTATCTCAGGAAGAGTTTTTGTGTTATGCGCCCCTATATTAAATACATTATCCCTATTTTAATTCCTTTCATTATCCTCGTAATGCCGCTATCAGCGTTTCCATTTGAAGGCCTTACGATTATTCAACAACGCGTTATCGCGATCTTTTTATTAGCGGCATTGTGCTGGGTGTTCGAGCCTATCCCGATCTACGCGACGTCTGTTGTTATTATCGTTCTGCAATTGTTGATGTTGTCGGATAAAGGGCTGATCTTTTTGAGGTTTGAGCATGGGGAGGAACATTTTGGTGAGCTGTTAAAATACAGCGATATTATGGCGACATTCGCTAGCCCAATCATCATGCTGTTTTTAGGTGGTTTCTTCTTAGCGATGGCTGCCACTAAATATCGATTAGACGTAAACTTAGCCCGTGTATTATTGAAGCCATTTGGACAAGACCCAAAGTTTGTGATGCTCGGCTTAATGTTGATCACTGGTATCTTTTCGATGTTTATGTCTAACACGGCAACAACGGCAATGATGCTATCTATTTTAACACCGGTACTGGCTGTGTTTGGCCCGAAAGACCCCGGTCGTATAGCGTTTGCGCTTTGTATCCCTGTTGCCGCTAACATCGGTGGCATTGGTACCCCGATCGGCACCCCCCCGAACGCTATCGCACTTAAATATTTAGTTGGCGATAACCTAATTACGTTCGGCGAATGGATGGCATTTGGTGTGCCGTTTGTCGTTATTATGATGGCGTTAGCGTGGTTTTTAATCGGCTTTATGTACAAAGCTGACCAAAAGAAAATCGAGCTAAGCATCAAAGGTAAATTCCTTAAAACGCCCAAAGCCATTGCGGTATACGTCACTTTTGCGCTGACCATCATTCTTTGGTTAATGGGCTCGAGCCATGGCATGAACTCTTATACCGTCGCTCTGATTCCTGTCGCTGTGTTCTCTCTCTCCGGGATCATCAATAAAGAAGACCTGAAGAAAATTTCTTGGGACGTATTGTGGCTTGTATCAGGTGGTATTGCGCTTGGTTTAGCGCTCGATAAAACTGGCTTAGCAAAGCTCGTGGTACACAGTATTCCGTTTGATGCTTACTCACCCTATGTGGTGTTGTTCGGAGCGGCGTTCTTGTGCTTGGTAATGGCAAACTTTATGTCTCATACCGCAACGGCTAACTTGTTAATGCCAATTATGGCTGCATTAGGTTCGTCTATGGCGTCACTCACGCCACTAGGCGGTGAGTTAACGTTAATTCTGGTTGTGACTTTTGCCGCTTCATTAGGTATGTCGCTACCAATCAGTACGCCACCGAATGCGTTGGCTCATGCCACTGGTCATGTGCAAAGTAATCAAATGGCCAGAATCGGTATTATTTTGGGTGTGGTTGGTGTGCTATTGAGCTTTGTTATGGTATGGCTGCTACATTCAATTGGTCACATAGGATAACGATACGTGTATCAACAAAAGCTAGAAGCACTGATCGATCGCTATTTTAACCAGACAGAACGTCGGGTGACGTGCTGTGCCGGTAACACCATTATTGAACAATCAGCGTTAAACACTCGTTTATATTATGTGTTTAGTGGAGAACTGGAAGGGTTTTATACCGATGCGAATACACCGCAAGTACGAGTATTTAGCGCGGGTAGTGGGGCTTTTATAGGCGTTCATAGCTTCTTTTCTGGTAATTGGACAGCATCTTCAACGGTTGTTGCTAAAACCGATGTTGAGTTAGCGTGGATCGATAAAGACACGCCTGCAGAAGATGAACGCAAATTTGGTCCTCTTACCGCACAGTTTACACCTGTGATTGTCAATGAGTTGTCGCGTCGTCAACGCCGTGCAACACAAGAAGCGATAGCGAAAAAAAAAGCGCTAGAGAAGTTACATACTGCTGAGCAAATGACGACCTTGGGTCAATTGGCTGCAGGGATTGCTCATGAACTTAACAACGCTATTGGTGTAGTAAATAGTAAATCTGGTCGACTTGAAACGGTCATCATGGAGCTGCTTGAAGAAGTGCATCCAGAAGCCAGTCAATTTTTCGATTTTGGGTTAATGCATGGTCAGAAAACGTCGTCGTTAGAAGCACGAACACGGGGGCGACAATTTGAAAGAAAATATGGTTTAGACAAAAACATTGCACGCTCTCTTGCAAAGGCGATTCCAATTGACGCTTCATATGCAACAGACGTTATTTCAAAACATTGGCTGAAAAACCCAGAAGAAGCGATTCGTTTTTGGCAGATGGGCTGTGATTTACATGATTTACGTTTGGCATCTAGACACACCGTTGGCATCGTAAAATCGGTTAAACAACTTGGCAGAGTTGATATTGACACCGAAGAAGCGGTTGATATTAACGACTCCATTAACCATGCCTTATCCTTGTTACAAAGTGAGTTACGTAGAGTGTCTGTGCGATTGAGCCCTGCAGATTTGCCGACTTTTAAAGGCTCGAAAACAGAGCTTGTTCAGATTTGGGTCAACATTGTAAAGAATGCTTGTGATGCAATGTCGAATTCAGACGATGCTGCAATAGAGATTCAAACCAGATTAAGTAAGAAAAGAATATTAGTTACGATCGCGAATAACGGCCCTGAGATAGACGAGGCGACTCGTAGAAAGGTATTTCAGCCCAACTTCACCACTAAAAAAGGTGGTTTATCGTTTGGATTGGGCTTGGGTTTATCAATAGTTAAGCGGATTGTGGCGGGTTATGGCGGAAGTATTATTGTGAAAAGTGATGCTTCTAAAACGGTATTTAGAATCAAGTTACCAATAGAGGGTGAACATGGAGAAGCTTAATTTAATCTGTGTCGATGACCAGAGAGAAGTACTGAGCGCAGTGATACAAGATTTAGAGCCGCTGGCGAGTTGGCTGAATATTGAAGATTGTGAATCAGCGCAAGAAGTGCTTGATCTCATTGATGAACTTGACGCAGAAGGCGAACACATTACCGTCATCGTGTCTGATCATGTGATGCCAGGGAAAACGGGTGTGGAGTTACTCACTGAAGTGTTCCATGACAGTCGCTTTCCGAATACAAAGAAAATCCTTCTTACGGGGCAGGCCACTCATACTGATACCATCAATGCGATTAATGCAGCAGGCATCGACCGTTACTTTGAAAAGCCTTGGCAAGCAAGCACATTAGTTGAGTGCATTCGTACTCTTGTCACTGAGTACATATTTGATCAAGGGCTT
Organism: Vibrio toranzoniae; assembly: GCF_024347655.1. NCBI lineage: Bacteria > Pseudomonadati > Pseudomonadota > Gammaproteobacteria > Vibrionales > Vibrionaceae > Vibrio > Vibrio toranzoniae. Next base: position 1,346,433 of record NZ_AP025514.1, read on the forward strand.
GATTACACGGACTATCAGAATGAGCTTGACCAGCAGGTTGTGTTGAGACGCTTGCGTTAGTCTCTTATGTTAGCGACTTACGCTAGTCATTTATGTCAGTCGCTTGAAATTGTATGTGCCGAAGGACGCTTTCTGAAGGATTTTATCTTTGAAAGATCTAATATTTCGGTGCATATGTATGGTTGAAGAATCACGACCATAACCAGCTTCGTCTAACACGAGCCATTCGCAGTTTGTACTTGTTAGGCAATGAAGAGGTTGCGACCAACTTATGTGACTTCCTAGTCTCAGTGGCGAATGAAACCGGTTCTGTGTCTGATAAACCGGTGCAATATTTACCCTCCGAAAGGGGCCATGAACCAAGACGAATGGCAGCGTGTATTGGCTTGCCGTGCATAGTTCCACTTCTTTAGTTTGTGTTGTGCGCCAGTTTGTATTTTAGGTTCTGGTGGTGTGCTAGTATCCATTTTTTTGCACCGAGCTAGTATATGACTAACGACCATTTCCAAGGTAAATACGAAGTAGAGCTTAAGTATCGTCTCGATTCTAAATCAGAATTCTTGAAGACATTGAGTCTTATTCCCCATGAAGTGATGCTCCAAGGTAATCTTGAGTGCGATTGGTATTTCGATAGCCCAGACAGAAGCTTACAAGCTCAAAACAAGAGTTTATGTATTCGCACAATGGAACCGTCGGGCATTAAGCTATGGATTGTAAAAGGCCCAGAGTCTGACCGATGCGAAGCGACAAACATCACCGATGCGTCGAATGCCAAGAGTATGCTTGAGAACTTGGGTTACGAAGTGATTCTAAAAGCGCAGAAGACACGCAGTATCTACTTCGTGGGCGAATTTCATATTACTGTCGACTTACTAAAGGGTATCGGTGATTTTGCAGAGTTCGCTATCATGACGGACGACGAGTCTAAGTTATCGGTTTATAAAGATGAGTTGGAGTTATTAGCCAGTAAGTTTGGGCTGACTCAATCAGCACTGCAAACCCAATCTTATAAACAGATGTTCGAGGAAATGAACGCATAGCACAGCGCTTAAGCGTCAGGGAGAGTTATGGGCACCATTATCAAACAAGCCATCGAGTTACGTAAAGAGGCCAAGTATCAAGAATCACGAGAGTTGCTGGCGACACTACTCGATGATGAAAAGTATGCTGCGAAAGCGCACTTGCAGATAGCTTGGTCTTACGATAATCAAGGTAAAGAACAGCAGGCTATCGAGCATTATTTACTGTCTTTTTTGGGCGAACTTACTTCTACAGAACGCTTTGATGCGCTTTTCGGTTTGGCGAGTACTTATCGAAGCCTAGGCCTTTATGCAGAGGCTTTAAGCTATTTTGAACAGACGATGGCAGAGTATCCTGATTCCCTTGAAGTTCAGCCTTTCTACGCGATGTGTTTGTACAATTTAGGTCGCCATAAAGAGGCGACGTCTCTGCTACTTGAGTTATTGGTTTCTACGACCAATAGCGATGCGATTAAAGAGTACCAACGAGCGATCTCTTTATATGCTCAAGACTTGGATAAGACTTGGTAAACAGCCTGCGAGCAGTACGCCTCACTTAATACGAGAAAAGCCTAAGCATCATTCGATACTTAGGCTTCAGGGGATAGCTTTTGTTCTTTAGGAAAGCGTTACGCTGAAAGCTCTTTACGAACGATCTCTGCGCCAGCGCTGAGTGCATTCAGCTTAGCTGAGGCAATTTCGCGAGGTAGGGGAGCCATACCGCAGTTGGTGCAAGGGTAGAGCTTGTCTGCATCAACATACTTAAGTGTTTCTCTTAGCGTGCTAGCCACTTCTTCCGGTGTTTCAATAGTATCTGTAGCAACATCAATAGCGCCAACCATCACTTTCTTGCCGCGAACAAGCTCAAGCAGTTCAAGTGGTACATGAGAGTTGTGACACTCTAATGAGATGATGTCGATATTGGATTGCTGCAGCTTAGGGAAGACTTCTTCATATTGGCGCCACTCAGTGCCCAATGTCTTTTTCCAATCTGTGTTTGCTTTGATGCCGTAACCATAGCAAATGTGTACTGCGGTTTCGCATTTAAGCCCTTCAATGGCTCTTTCCAAACAAGCGATACCCCAATCATTTACTTCATCAAAGAACACGTTAAATGCGGGCTCATCGAACTGAATAATATCAACACCCGCAGCTTCAAGTTCTTTCGCTTCTTCGTTGAGGATCTTTGCAAACTCCCACGCCAGTTTTTCACGGCTTTGGTAATGTGCGTCGTAAAGTGTATCAATCATGGTCATAGGCCCCGGCAGAGCCCATTTGATCGGTTGGTCGGTTTGCTGACGTAAGAATTTCGCATCTTCAACAAACACGGATTTCTGACGAGAAACTGGGCCAACAACCGTCGGTACACTTGCATCGTAGCGGTCGCGGATTTTAACGGTCTCACGCTTCTCGAAATCGACACCATTTAGGTGTTCAATGAAGGTGGTCACAAAGTGTTGGCGGGTTTGTTCGCCATCACTCACGATATCGATGCCGGCTTGTTGTTGTTCATGCAGAGACACTCGTAGGGCATCCTGCTTGCCATCTGTTAATTCGTCGCCTTCCAGTTTCCATGGAGACCAAAGTGTTTCTGGTTGTGCTAGCCAAGACGGCTTAGGTAAGCTGCCTGCTGTTGAAGTTGGTAATAGTGTTTTCATAATTAATTCTGCCTATCCTTAGATTGCCCAAAGCGCGTAATTAATGGATTAAAGCGCCTAATAAATTGATTAAAGCGCGTAATTGGCAAACCAGTTCTCAAGAACCGATTGATATGGCTTAATGAAATGTTCTTCTGCGAATTTACCTTGCTCAATAGCTAACTTGCCGCGTTCTTCTCGGTCATACACGATCTGAGTCAGTGAGTGGTCCAAGTTTTTCAAGTTTGGTTGGTAACAGTTGCCTGCGACCGCGTTCGCGTTGTAAATCTCAGGTCGGTAGATTTTCTGGAAAGTACCCATGGTGCTGATGGTGCTGATAAGCTCTAGGTTAGAGTAATCGTTCAGAAGATCACCAAAGAAATAGAAAGCCAGAGGAGCAACAGTATTTGGCGGCATGAAATAACGAACCTGTAATCCCATCTTCTTGAAGTATTGCTCAGTTAAAGAAGATTCATTAGGTTGGTATTCAAAGCCTAATACAGGGTGTTGATTTTCAGTACGGTAATAGGTTTTATTATCTGAAACACTCAAACAAATAACAGGTGGCTTATTGAAATTCTGTTTGTAAGCTTCAGAGTTAACGAAATGTTTAAACAGCTTGCCGTGTAAATCCCCAAAATCTTCTGGAATACTGAATTTATCTTGGCCTTTATTATGATCCAAAAGTAATACGCTGAAGTCATAATCTCGAACATAAGAAGAAAAGTTGTTTCCGATAATGCCTTCAATACGCTCGTTGGTTTTGTGGTCCAGAATGTTTGTTTTCAGAACTTCAATTGAAGGGAATGCTTCGCCGTTGCTTTCAATGTCCATGTCAACAGAAATGATTTCAAGCTCCACAGAGTAGCGGTCGCCCTTTGGGTTGTCCCAGTGTGCTAAGGCATTGAAACTGTTGTCAATCATCTGCAGTGCGTTACGTAAGTTTGCTTGACGGCTGTCGCCTCTAGCTAAGTTCGCAAAGTTGGTTGTGATACGCGTGCTGTCTGCAGGCTGGTAGTTTTCGTCGAGGCTAATGCTTTTTATCGTAAAATTAAGTTCTTTATTCATGCTGGTCTAGTATCCCAATTCGTTGTCTGGTTCTCTCGGTCTTTAGTATTAAAACTGCTTTTATTTTTTGCTTGTGACCGGATTAAGAATCGAAGGCTATGCTTTCTGAAATTAATACTGAGTAGAATTAATGTCGTATAAAGTTAATCGCTTAAGGTTTTTATACGTGGATAGGTGTGGGATTAATAATGGTATTACTTCACATTCATCATGAGGAATATTCATGATCTATATGTTTGAATGTTTAAGTCGGTGTCAGTTATATTAATTAGCTTAATGGAAATATAACCACATTAATAGTGTGTTATTTAAGGTAAATTAATTTAATAAGAGATGGATGAAATGAGTGAATTGCTGTTGTTGATTTTCTACTGTGCGTTACTAGGCAGTGGTGTTGGTTTTCTTGCCGGGCTTTTGGGCATTGGTGGAGGGCTGATTATTGTTCCGGTGTTAAGCAGCATTTTACTTTACTTAGAAGTTCTGCCGTCCGACCAAGTTGTTGTTGCTGCGATTGCGACCTCGTTGGCCTCGATTCTATTTACTTCAACGTCTTCTGCACTCGCTCACCACAAGAATGGCAACGTGCCTTGGGATCTGGCACCTTGGATCATGCTGGGTGTTGCCCTTGGTGCTTTGGTTAGTGGTTTTATGGCGGCGTTATTGCCGGAAAAGGTCGTTCGTATCGTGTTTGCTGTGAGCGTGGTTCTTATCGCGATTAAGATGTTCTTAAGCAGTAAAAGCGGCACGCCTAACGAACGAAAACTACCGAATAAAGGGGTGTTAACCGTTCTAACAACCATTACTGGCGGCTTGTCTGCCATGATAGGGATTGGTGGCGGTGCGTTGTTAGTTCCACTATTAACGTTCTTTTCGGTCGATATGAAAAAGGCGATCGGCTGTGCGTCTGCGTGTGGCATTGTTATCGCGTTATTTGGTTCTATCGGTTATATCACTGCGGGCAGTAGCCATTTTGCTTTAACCGATGGATTTGCAGGTTTTGTTTATTTACCAGCGCTGCTGGGTATCGTGTGCACCTCTTGGTTCACGGCTCCGTTAGGCGCAAAAGCGACAAACCACTTGCCTGTCCCTACGATTAAAAAGATCTTCTCAGTACTGTTAGTTGTTATCGCTGCCAGCATGGTCGCTCGCTAAGTTTTGGTCGTTCGGCTGCCTATGTTGCAGGTATCAGTGGGCAGCTCCAATAATAACAATAGAAAGTAGCAGTCATCAGGCTGCTTTTTTTGTTTGCCAGTCTACATTTATACTATTAGGTCTATGAGTATGTTGACAAAATATTGTTGTTTAACCGGATTCACTGCTATAGCTAAATGTACTTGTTCAGATCAAGAGAATGCTAAAAGTGAGTGAGTTATGGATCCGTTAACGCAGGGCGTGCTAGGCGCTTCTTTGTCACAAGCGGCGAGTAAAAAACAACATTTGGTGGTCGCTGGGGTTCTAGGTTTGCTCTCTGGAATGGCGCCAGATTTAGATGCGTTTATTCGATCGGAGAGTGATCCTTTACTGGCATTGGAGTTCCATCGACAGTTTACCCATTCACTCCTGTTTATCCCTATTGGCAGCTTGATTTGTGCTCTGGTTTTGTATCCTTTGATTGCTAAAAGGCGCGATCTCTCGTTTAAACAGAGCTGGCTGTATTGCGCGTTAGGTTATGGCACACATGCTTTACTCGACTCTTGCACAACGTATGGCACTCAACTGTTTTGGCCGCTCACCAACGAACGTTACGCTTGGAATACCATTTCGATTATCGACCCTGTCTATACACTTCCTATCTTGATATTACTTGTGTTTGCAACATGGAAACGAATCCTTTTTCTGGCTCGTATTGCGTTTTTGTGGGCTTTGATTTATCCGACGCTAGGCATGATACAAAGGGATAGGGCAGAAGCCATAGGGTGGCAATTAGCACAAGAGCGACAACATACACCTATTCGGCTAGAGGCCAAACCGAGCTTTGCGAATATCTTAGTGTGGAAAGTGGTGTACGAAACAGAATCTCGATACTACGTAGATGCTGTTCGAGTCGGTTCCTCCGTTAAAACCTATCCTGGAGACTCAATAGCTAAACTGAATGTGAGTCAAGATTTCCCTTGGCTCGATCCTAATTCACAACAAGCTAAAGACATTGAACGTTTTCGCTGGTTCTCAAATGGTTATGTGGCGCAAGATCCAATGGATGATCTGCGTGTTATCGATGTTCGATATTCAATTGTACCGAACCAATTGATAGCACTTTGGAGTATCAAATTATCTCAGTCTGCCGATGCCGAGACACATATCAAGTACGAAACCCACAGAGACAACACACCCGAGTCGAGACAGGTTTTTTTAGATATGTTGAAAGGCGACTGAGATCTATGAAGTTTTGAATCGATGTTACGTTGCTGATTTCTAGCTGTCGTCAAAAAAGGCTGAGTCAGTAACCTGCTCAGCCTTCTTTCTATTCATTCACTTTAGGTAATGAGTTTTAGATGGTCTTTAAATTATCTGCTCACTATATCGAAAGGCCGCGCCCAATTGAGGTAATAGGGCCAGTTGGTCGACCTGTAGAAGAGCCTGTCTCTTGCTCTAAAGTTAGTTCGAACAATTGGTTTTCTGTTAGTGGCGGTAGTTCACTAATATTTAGATTAAGCGTTTCGCCTTCTCTGACTAATCCTAGTGAGACAGGTGCATCCCAATCGTCGGCTTTTGTCCAAAATTGTAATGCTTTGCCTTCTGGTATTTTCACTGCACCCAGGGGAACTAGTTGCATCTGATTGGCATGAGTGGTTTGTATTACCCAACTTGGGTTTTTGTTTTCTGGTTGTACTAATACCGCGATATAAGTGGGTGTACTTTGCATTGGTTCAAGGGTTTGTAATTTAAAACCTAGTACCATCGCTAGTACAAGACAAGCCATTGAGATAGCCCGCCATAAACCGAGACTTTGCCAGAAATGGCTTTGTGGTTCAGGTCTTGATTGCGTTGCCGGTTTAGAAAATTCTTCAAGTTCATCTAGGCTGCGCTCAATACGTGCAGATAAAGACTGAGAGGCGACTTTTGGCTCTAATCTATCAGTAATAGACAAAAAATGAGTTTGCCATTGATTAACCGCTTGTTGTAATTCGCTACTGTGAGCTAAACGTTTTTCAAAATTATATCGTTCTTCTTCTGTCAGTGTGCCAAGCACATATTGGCCGGCTAAATTATCATCGTTGATAGGAATTTGTTGCGTATCTTTTTTCATTGCAGACACCCCTTTAAAGCATTCAAGCTGCGCTTAATCCATGATTTTACGGTACCAAGGGGTTTGTTAAGCAATTGAGAAATTTCGTCTTGGGTGTAGCCATCAACATAAGCGTGCAATATACACAATTTGCGTTCCGGTTCTAAATATTCCAAACATGTTTGTAGAGACGTTTGTGCCAAAGGATCTTCTGAAAGTTCAGAAATACCATCTGGCTGCTCTGCTAAGTCCAATACTTGACTATCACATAGAGCGAGTAACAAATCTGGTTCTGATAAGATTTGGCGGTTGGAGTGTTTAAGTGCATTTAACGCTAAATTACGGGTTAACGTATATATCCAACCACGTGCGGACCCTAGCTCTTGATGGTAGGAGTTTGCATTTTTCCAAATTTTTATAAAGGCGTCATGCACAACGTCTTCGGATAAAGCACGGTTTTGCAAAATCCTCAGCACTACAGTGAGTAATCTTGATGCTTCCTGTTCATATAACTGTCTTAAGGCTTGGCGATCACCTTGAGCGCAGTGCATTAGAACACTTTCATAGTCGAACTCTGTCGATATTGACACACGATATACCTGTTTATAAAACGTCCAGTATACGTAACTGGACGTTTTAAGTCATTATTTAGTCAGTGTTTATTATCGTGTATGGTGGCGGTAATGCGCTCACTTTTGTTTCCAAAATAGATACTCACCAGAGTAGTTAACCACGACTTTATGACCAAGTTTATCCATAGTACAACCTATCATTGGAGCAGCGCCGCCCTTTAAATTAATACGCTGTATATAAGTGACATCTTTTAATGTACCAGAACGCATAGACTCATTTGCTTTGACTAACTGCATCGGAATACTGCCTTTATTTGAAGGTGAAACGGCTAGTTGTTTACCGGTAATAGATGAACCATCAAGAGATTCCCATGTTGCAGGAGGACCAAAATAAGAGACTAAATGGTTGCCTTTGTTATCACTTAAAATGGCTCGAGGACCAGCAAATGCCCATTTTGCATTCTTGTCATCTGAACTGTCTACTTTGCACTCCCATGTGATATTACCTTCTGCAACAGTAAACATGGCGACTTTGTTACCGTCCGGTACACGTACTTCACTTGGTAGGTTGTCTTGAGAAAAAGTACCAGCGTAGGATTGAGCAGCCATAGCCATTAGAGCTGATGTTGCTGTGATTTTTAATGTTTTCAATATGTATTGTTTTTTCACTGTCGTATCCCTTTTTATCAGTCGATTTTGAAGTTGAAAAACAGCTTTTTCCTGCTGTTACTAGGTACTACAATCGAACAAGGTATTTGGATGCAGAAAAGTAAAATAAATTGAAATTATTTTTATGAAAGGTATTTGAAAAAGGAAGATTTTTACGTAAGTAACTATATTATAATGACTTTATCCCACAACTTAAGTTTGATGAAAATTACAGATAATCGGCGGCAATTACCATTGGGACAAAGCTCTATATCAGTGAAGACTGAGCCTTCCTTCAAATAACAATAGGAAGGCTTAGTATCAAGTGATTATAGATAGCGCTCTTCTAGGTGCCTTTTAAAGTATGCAGCGTTAAGTGTTTCTCCTGTCGCACCTCTCACTAAATCATCCGTGGTCAGCAGGCTGCCTTTGCTCCAAATATTCGATTCAAGCCAAGTGAAGATAGGCGATAGGTCACCACTTTCAATTACTGAGTTCACATCAACCGTTTTCTTCATTGAAGCCATGAACTGAGCCGCGTACATCGCACCGAGTGTGTAAGATGGAAAATAACCGAATGCGCCGTCTGTCCAGTGAATGTCTTGCATACAGCCATTAGTGAAGTTGCCTTGAGTGCTTAAACCAAGGTAAGACTGCATCTTAGTATTCCAAAGTTCAGGAACATCAGTATGTTTGATTTTGCCGTTAATCAGGTCACGCTCAATCTCGTAACGTAAAATCACGTGCGCTGGGTAGGTCAGCTCATCGGCATCAACACGGATGAAGTCTTTCTTCACGCGAGTGTAGATCTTCTGGAAGTTGTCTTTCTCAAACTCTGAACCAGAGAATTGTTGACCTGTGAGGTTCGCTAAGTGTCCAATGAACGGATCGCTGCGGCCAACTTGCATCTCGAAGAACAAAGACTGAGATTCATGGATACCCATAGATCGAGCTTCACCGGCAGGTTGGCCTGCTAGGTGTTTAGGTAAACCTTGCTCATAACGTGCATGCCCCGTTTCGTGGACGATGCCCATTAGGCTTTGAACGAATTCAGCTTCATCGTAGCGAGTCGTGATACGCACGTCTGAAGGGACGCCGCCACAGAATGGGTGAACACTTTCATCTAATCGGCCGTGTTCGAAATCGAATTGAAGTAGCTTCATGACTTCTAGGCCAAGTGCTTTCTGTTTCTCTGTCGAATAGATACCAGATGGCGCGTTAAATTGCTCGCTTGACTGTTTTTCAATTACTTCGTCGATCAGGCTTGGTAGCCACGTTTTCACGTCTGAAAATAAGATATCCAGTGAAGCAGAGCTGGTGCCCGGTTCATAGATATCCAGCATCGCATCATACGGTGTTAGGTTAGCGGCATCTGCACGGATTTGTGCTTCTTCACGTGACAGCTCAACCACTTCACGCCAGTTCTTTTCAAAACCAACCCAGTCGTTATTACCACGTTGGCTACGCCACGCATGTTCACATTTTGAACCCGCTAGAGACTTAGCTTCAACCAGTTTTTCTGGAAGTAGGTTAGCTTGTTGCCACTGGCGTTTGATTTCACGAAGTGACGAGTGTTGCTCGTTGTTCAGCGCTTCGTTTTCGGCGTCTGCAATCCAATCACCAAGTTGCGGTTGAGTCATTAGGCCGTGAATATGAACAGATAGCTCGGCCATTGCTTCACTGCGAGCTTGGTTACCACCTGCGGGCATCATGGAAGCTTGGTCCCAACCACAAATAGCGGCTAGGTGTTGAAAGCGTGAACATTTTTTAGAGTGTTCGACTAGTTTTTTGAATGCGCTCATTTGACTACTCTTAATTTGGTTTTTTTAATGATCCTACTGGCAACGCCGGAGGTTAGGCTCATCTCAGTGTTTGTTACCTTATTGTGGTTTTTACTTTGCCTGCTTCTAGAAGCTGCGAACTATAGTAGAAAATATACAGCTAGTAGAAAATATAGCTTAAACGACCAAGGCAAGTGATGTCGGAAATTTACTATTTTTTAACAAGTCAAACTGTATCAGTGTGCACAAAATCAGTGAGTTGTATAGCTGATGGCAATTGTTGCTTGCGAATTGTTCAGATACACGGTATTGATGATAAATCGCTGAACAAGAATGACAATGATATGGATATTTTGAACTTTGAGGCATTTCTTATTGCCATCACTATTTTAACATTAACGCCGGGTTTAGATACGGCATTAGTGATTCGCAATACGAGCCGCTCGGGCTTAGCTGACGGCTGTATGACCAGCTTTGGTATTTGTAGCGGCCTTTATGTACACGCCTTTTTCTCTGCTGTGGGGATCTCCGCGATTCTTGCTCAATCAGCTGAACTCTTTCAAGCCGTTAAAATGGTGGGCGCGGTTTACCTGATTTGGCTTGGCTTAAGCAGTTTACGAGCTTTGATGAAAAATGGTGGTGAAGTGAAGGTGGGTGAGCAAGCTAAGCAAGCCTACAGTGCTAAGCGTTCTTTGCGTGAAGGCTTCTTGTCTAATGTTCTTAACCCTAAAACGGCGGTTTTCTATTTGGCTTTTCTGCCTCAGTTCGTAAACCCTGAAGGTTCGCCGTTATTACAATCTATGCTGATGGCTTCGGTCCACTTTATGATTGCGATGGTGTGGCAATGTGGCTTAGCTGGTGCACTTAACTCGGCTAAAAACTTGCTTAAGAATGCGAGCTTTATGAAGTGGATGGAAGGTGTGACAGGCATGGTGCTGGTGGGGCTGGGTGTTAAGCTTCTGATGGAAGAACCTGTGTAGATCCTCTTTTTTAATAGAGCATATGAAAGCCCACGACGTGTCGTGGGCTTTTGCGTTTTATTGTTTGTAGAACTTTGTAGCGCTCTTATTAAACAACATAGTTTTTCAAAACGTAGCTATTCAACGACGCTAATGTTCATCTCTGCACCTTCAAAACCTAGGTCGCTCAACTCATCAGCATTGAAGTTGGTGGTGACTTCGATATCGCCAATGCGCTCAGTGGTTTCGTTGACGGAATCAACACTTCTTTTGCTACGTAAATTGTTGGTAATCGGTGTTGCTTGGCCAATCTCAATGGTACCGGCAAATTGAGAGTCAGCGTAAAAGTCACCCGACACATAAGAGTGGAATGGGCGTAGGCTTCCGCCGGTTGCGTACTGCATGTTTGATAAGCCAGCTTCTTTGATTGCCCAGCCCCAATCCCACCATTTTGTCTCACCTGGAATGTATCGGTGATCCCACTGGTAGCGAATGTCTGCAGATTTATCGCTGCCTCGACCCATAGTAAAGGTGTGAGCTTTGTAAGGGCGGTTGTCTGGATGGGTGTGCCATGCGTTGCCACCCCAACGAAGGAAGCCATTAAACTCAACATCGTAACTAATGTCGGCGTTGAATCTATATGGGTAGGAGATGCTTGAACGATACAATTCAACTCGAATCGGAAGCTCTGAGTTTGCTGGAACCATAGGGCGCGCTTGAAGTGTCACTTGTTCACTAGTAGAACCACCATTGGATTTAGAGAAGCTTTGGTTGGCTTCAAACTTAATAGTGAGTTTAGTTTCGCCAACAAGAGGCCACTTAAACGTATTTTCTGTTTGAACGCTTTGCGAGAATCCATAGCTGTTCGTTTTCGACCAGTTTGTTGATTCATCTACTTTCAGATCGACAACCACTTGTTGGGCGATATTACTGTTGTTTCTTGCGGTAGCGTAAACGGTCTTCACTAATTCACGGTCTGATTCGACAACATCACCATGCCAAAAGTTGTCATCGTTAACGGTGTAGGCAAAGTTGTCGACGGTGATTTTGGTTTTTTCACCACAACGATAACCGCTACAAGATCCACTGTTGTTTCCTTGTATCACCCAGCTGTCGCCAGAGCGTTCTATCGTCATGTCTTCACCTACATACTGACTATTATTACCGCTAACCCATGCGTAACCTAGGTTGTGAGCTAAATAGCTTAATGGATGAACAAAATCGTTACGGTTGTTCACTAATTCATACTGAACATCGATCTCGCTGCCTTCCGGAACCGATTTTGCGGAATAGTTAGGGATTTCAGATTGGTCGTTGTTCGGATAACAGAACGTTGACCCGCTGTTTGATTGTTTAATTTCACCATGATAGCCAGGCCCCATGATCACCCAGTTTCCTTTTAAGCCTGTGATCTGCCAAGTGCCCATACGAGCGAGCAAAGCACTCTTCTGTTCTTCAGCTTCATAACGGTCCAAAGGGCGATAGCCAGAGCGACATACATCCTCACCAAGTTGGTCAAACACGATTTGGTCAGGGTAAACCTTTGCGTTTACGCTGGTTGATAGAACAGACAACACTGCGGTTGTTAAGAGACTTCTGTTTATACTGATCATGAACAATTCCCTCATTTATAAATTTTATATTTTGATAATGTTTTGTGTGCCGTGCAGTTAACAAGACAAGTTCACTTTTTCATGTTGATAAATAGATAGATACTGAAAAGGATTGAATTAATTTTCCACTTTAATTCAATGACTTGTAATGTTGATTTTGTTTTATTAATGAAACGCTATGCAACGTAAGGGAAATTATTTGATGGAGTTCAAGCTGTTTTTATGAAATGAGGCAATACTTTTTATACTCTAACGTCAATATTTCTTAATGTTAGTGAGCAACTGACATCGGGGATGCCATTTGAAGTGTTTAGGTCGACGAATAGAATATGTTCGTTATGGGATAAATAAATAAGATAACCAACCGTTTGTATGGGTAATATAGATGGTTATCATATTTAGATTATCTTTTAGCTAGTAGTTGTGTTCGACCTGTATTACATGTGCGAATGATGGCAAATAAATCGTTCGAACTTAAGACATCAACCTTGAGTGTTAATGGGTCATTGTTGATGAGTAGGTAGGGCGATAATAAGCTGTCATTCATTGTTTTACTTATTTTTTGTACGGAAACTAAGTCGATAGTGCCTGATATTGAAAAGAAAAGTGATTGAGAAAGACCTGCTTCTCCTTTAAACCGAAGAATAATAGGGTCGGGCATGTTGTCATCTTGAATGGATATAAGGTGTAGAACCTTGTTATCACTTATTTTGGTGAGTCCATCGGTACGTAGTACATTTCCATCGAGTATGAGATCCACCACGCTATGTTGATAATGGCGCTCCTCTTGTGGTGGAGAGGAAGGGATACTCCATATACCAATGAATAACGTTAACGAGGAAAACAGAGCTATAAATGGTATCATAATTGGCCTCTTTCTAGGAATAGCGCTATCTCTGCACTCGCTTGATCCAATTGCGTTGCGGTGTAAAAGATATTGACGGATTGACGCGTTGCTTTGTTGAGTATAGAGAGTTCTGAATAGCCGGGTTCATCGCTGATGTATGCCACACAATCACATTGATGTTTATAGAGAATCGCCTCTAGTTCTGGGCTTAGAATCATCTCTGGATCCCGGAGAACTTGTATCTGACCAACCCATTGTTCACTGAGTCGGTTAACGGGGGTGAGATCACTGAGGGCCTTATCATTGATCTTAGCAAAAGCCAATAGCGCCGACGCCATCAATAAACAAGCGGTTGTGAAGTAACACAGTCTGTTTTTGTATAAGCTGACTTGTTGCGCAGCAAGTAAACTCGATTTGGATTCAGGTTTATGGCCGCCTGTAATGGAGACAGCAATGCTACTATGGTCGAGTGGAATTTGGTCGATCACTGGATTGAAAAGAATAGTGGCTTCGCTTTGTGGTTGCGAGTCGATAAACACACACTCATCAATAAGGCGATAACCCACCTTTGGCACTGTCAATATTGGTGTTTCTTTGATACCGAGCTTAATGAATCCTTGGCGAAGTAAACTGATGCACTTCGCAAGTGACGTATCCCCAATGAATTCGCTTCCCCATGCGAAGCTAATAATATCCTGTTTACTTACAATCTCGGGCGAATTTTTAAGTAATAACTCTAAAACACGAGTCTCACGATATCCTATTTTAATAGAACGTTCGTCGTTATAAATACGGTTTTTAATAGGGTCGAATCTGATCATATAGCCAACGTTTTATTTTTATTATAATTCTCTCAACAGTGTAGATGACTATAAACGGCCTAATATATGAATTAAAGTCACATATTTTATTAGGGTGTGTTTTTGAGCGGTTAAAACAAAAGCGCAGTTTATTCGTTTTTGACAAAAATACTGACATTTAGTCACAATTTGTTAAACGTAAGCAATATCTAATTAAGTGTTTGTTTTATTAGTGAGTTTTATATTAGTGACTTTTTATTAATCTTTGTCTCATATTTAATTGGATCCGTACCCGAATAAATATCGTATTTATTTATGGATATTCGGTAGTCATAACTTAGTCAGTTTGATTTTCGAGTGAATATAAAAAAGCCCGCACTTGAAGTGAGTGCGGGCTTTGTGTTCAATCAATTTAGGTTATGCTTTAACTGCTTCGCTATCATTTGAAGAAGTTAGAGGCTTGAAGAAGAGCTTCGTTTCTTCGACAACAACGTGGCGTAGTAAAATAAGTCCGATTAGGTTCGGAATTGCCATTAGGCCATTCACGATATCTGCCATTATCCAGATCATGTCGAGCTTTAAGAATGCCCCAGAAGCCACCAACGCGATGAAGATTATCTTGTAAGGTAGAACGGCTTTAGTACCCAGCAAAAATACAACGCAGCGCTCACCGTAGTAGTTCCAACCTAAAATCGTAGTAAACGCAAAGAAGATTAAGCCAACAGAAACCAGCATTGGTCCTAGGGTGTCTGCGTTTAAACCTACAGCGAATGCATGAGTGGTCATTGCAGCACCAGAGAGGTCAGTCTGCCAAGCACCGGTTAAGATCAGTGCCAAACCTGTCATCGTACAGATGATGATGGTGTCGAAGAAGGTACCTGTCATAGAGACAAGGCCTTGTTTCACGCATGAATCTGTTTTTGCCGCAGCTGCAGCCATTGGTGCGCTACCTAAGCCAGATTCATTAGAGAACACACCACGAGCAATACCTGATTGGATGGCAAGCATGATGCTCGCACCAAAGAAACCGCCTGTAGCCGCTGTGTTAGTAAACGCAGAGGTAACAACGAGGGTTATGGCATTCAGTAGTTGGTCTGCATTGGACACCAGAACGCTCAAACACGCGACGATGTACATGATAGCCATGGTAGGAACGACTTTTCCTGCCACCTTAGCAATAGATTGAATGCCACCAAGGGTTACCACTGCCACCAATATCGTTAGAACAACGGCTGACATTTCTCGAGAAGCACCAAATGAAATTTCAGTTGCGTCTAAGATTGCGTTGACTTGTGGGAAGGTTCCAATACCGAAGCAGGCAACACCCAGAGCGAACACTGCGAACATCACCGCTAAGATTCTTGAGCCAACACCGTATTGAAGGTAGTACATTGGGCCGCCAACCATTTCACCATTACTATCGGTTCTGCGGTATTTAACGGCAAGTAGACATTCTGCATATTTGGTCGCCATGCCAAATACAGCGGCAAGCCACATCCAGAATAGGGCACCAGGGCCACCAATCTTGATTGCGGTCGCTACACCAACGATGTTACCTGTACCAATGGTCGCTGAAAGCGCGGTACACAAAGCAGCAAAACTTGATACATCACCCGTACCGGATTTGTCTTTGGTGAATACCATTTTTAGCGCGGTTGGGAGGTGTCTAAACTGGAGTAAGCCTAAGCGAAAAGTAAAGTAGATACCTGTACCCACCAGCAGAATAAGCAGTGGTGGTCCCCAAACGAATTGGTTGATGGTTTGTAGTGTAGCTTGTAGGTGGTTCATAGATTCCCCTTAATAAATTTAAAAATTTAAGGAGAAGAGGGAAGGCAGCGCAGATCACAGGGATCGGTAGCACTACTTAATACATACGGATTTCTAGATAGAATTCTTTTGTTAATTAAGGCTTGTTGCTTTCCACTCCTCTGTCCTTTTGCCTGAGAGTTTCACTTAGCGAATCACTTATAGATAAGTAACGGGCACTAAGCTTGCTCCTTCGGCGGCCGCTTTCTACTACAAAGTAGTACGGCTCTCTCCAGAGGTTCCTCCAACGACAGTCCTCACTTTTCTGGGGTTAACCAGCATAAAGCACCTGAAAGATTTACTTCTTCGGCGGGTCAATCTAACTAAATGTTAAAGTTTAGTTAAAAACCACTCTCCTGCAGTCTTCATTGGAACAATTACCTAAATAATCAGGTAATCTGTAGGCGTATCCTAGATCATATAAAATGTGATGTCAGCTACAAAATATCTGTTTGCACAAATGTTGTTCAACTAAATGATCAAACAACGTGACTCTGACGTAACTTGCTTATTTAAATGGTATAAAATAGAGAAACAAGGAGGAGTTATGACTCGACTAATAGCGATTGTTTTTTTATTGGCTTTGGCATTTGTACTGTTTCGTTATCGGACTAACGAAAAGGTGCAAAAAGGGGTAGTGATAGTTATCGTTAGCAGCTTCCTTTTGTATACTGCCAGCTTGATGATTTCAGAGTTAACTCGTTAGACCGTCTGAGAGCAGATAGGATGAACGTGTTAGTAAAGCTCAAGTGCTTCTGACTTGAGAGACAGGTTTAACTGAACCTACACAATCAGTATTGGTATTAGTACCAGTGACCGCGTAATGTTAAACATATTTTTGGGAGTACCCGCTAGTGAACCAGCAATCTGGACAAAGCGAACAAGATGAAGTGGTTGTTATTGAAGAACGCGATAAGCGCAGTCAGCTTTATATCGGCATTGCTGCGGTTATAGGTTTAGCGCTAGGTGGCTTAATCGGTTCTACAGTGACGGCTTCGAAGTGGGAGTCCACTTATCAGGTACTTGAAACTCGATACCAAGAACTGCGCGACAGTAAAACGGAATTGATGACGTCAGTGGAAGCGAAGGTGGCAAAAGTCGATACCGAGGTCGATGCAAAAGTAGAAGCTGCGCTAGTCAAACAGGCTGAAGAGCATCAAAAAGAACTCCAAGACTTAGCGAAACAATCTGCAGTTTTAGAGAAAGCGAACTACTCGCTAGAACAACAGTTAAACGAACAACAGCAAACGCTAGACAAAACTAAGCAGGACAACCAGAAGCTAAACCGTCAGGCCGATATGCAGTCGACTCTGTTTGAACGCTCTCGTGAATTGTTCCGTAAAGAATTACAAATTTCTCAAGAACTTGAAAAGCTTGAGAAAGAAAGAGATGAACTTGAACAGAAACTTGGCTCTTTGAAAAAGGCGTGTGACGTGTTTTTAGATGGCACGTCATGGGATTCAAAATCAAATGCTTGTGAGAAACAAGATAACGCTAACTCTCGATTGAGTGATATCAGACAAATGATTCAAGTTCACACTATGGATCTCAAACAAATCAAAACATTAACTGAAGAGATGGGTTTATAGCCCTTATCATCAATATTTAAGTCATGATGATTTGTGACTAATCTAGCTTACAATTAATCAGTATTAAAACGCCCACATCACCTTGGTTGGTGTGGGCGTTTTATGATTATGGGTTCTTTACATATGAATATTAAGTTCTTGCTGTTCGGCGTACCAAAATCTTACTCGATTTATGCCATAGTTTAAGCGCTAGCAACGAACCCCATAGAATAACTTGTCCCCATAACAGCGTCCACTGAGGTGCTACCTCTTGCCAAGACGCGCCCATCTGATTCAGCGCCAAGAAACCTTGAATTGCAGGGGTACTTGGGAATAGCTGTGATAGCAGTACTAACCACTGTGGCATCATTTCAACAGGCCAGATAAATCCAGACGAGAAAATAAGCGGCATCGAACTGATTAACACCACAACCGTGACTAGCTCTCTTCTTGGTACTAGTTCACCGATAAGAATTCCGATCAAACAACTTGCCAATAAGAAAGGCAGCAGCAGAGTTAGAATTTGAGTTATAGAGGCGAGCAAGTTAATCCCATACATCGAGAAACTGGCGCCGAAGTAGTACATGGACAGCAAATAATAAATGCCGACTAAGGTACAACAACGAGCAAGGATCAGTTTAACTGGTGGCGTTTTACTCCAATATCCAAATGTCGATTGAGCATTTTGTGTTGCGCCAACTAAACCAGAAGCCATGGCTAGGGTTTGTTGCAGAATCAACACAAATACAGCAGGAACAACATAATCGATGTATCCCATGCGACTATTGAAGGTTGGTTTTAGATTCAAGCTAAACGCGCTATAGCCTTTGGTTGCGGACTCTAACGGCACACCTTCGACTAACAAGTGGCTGACCTTAACTTGTGCCGCTAACGTGCCGCCAGCTTTAGCAAGGCCTTCAACAATGGTTCCGTACACCAAGAAGTAAGACGCATCGCCCGCATAAGAGAGCGTAGGGCTCTTTCCAAGAAGCAGATCTTTATAGAAACCTTCTGGGATGACGATGAACCCGCCAATCTCTTGGTTCAGCACGGCTTGTTTCGCATCTTCGATGGTGGAATCTCGACGAACCAAATCGATTTGAGAGGTTGCATCGACCATTCTCTCTAACTGGTAGCTGCTTTTGCTCTTATCCAAGTTCACCACCGACGCTTTCAATTGTTGAGGTACTTGATTAGCGTAAGGCAACGGATACAAGAAGGAATAGAAGACTACACCACCGAACACGGTGAGCAATACAACAGGGTTGCGCAATACCGCTAACAGTTCTTGTTTTAGTAGTTGAGTAAAGCTCATGGTTTTACTCCTTGTTGTTCTACTTCTTGTGCTTCTTCAGCGTTAACTGAGCGTGGTAACTGCGCTAGATGTTTCTTGATTAACAACATAACCACCAACGCAGGAACCGCATACCACAGCATGGAAGTGAGGCTGATTAACGATTGTGCTGCACTTGCGCCATAACTGGACTGAGCCGTTTGTACTTCGATGTAGTGACTTACAGGCAATAAGCTTCTCCAAATTTGAGCCGCCGTGTTCATGTCGGTGACTGGGAAAGTAATCCCCATGAAGGCAAAGCTTGGCGCTGTGAAGGCACCGGCGAAACTCATCGCCCTTGCTGGATCGAGTGTTAAAAAGAAGAACAAACAACCCATGATGATACAGCTGATAACCGTTAGTAGTTGAGCAACCGTTAAAGCCATGAAGCTGCCGTTAAATGGCCAGTCGAGTAGACGATAGAACCAAAAGCTAAACGCAATACCAAACGCTAAAAACAGAGCGACGTAAGGGGTTAACGTTGAAACTAACGACTTCGCAGGAGAGTGTGACAACCAAGCTTTTAGCCCACGAGCTCGCACGTTTGCGGTTAACACTAAGATCGTGCCGACTACTATCATGATTTGCCATAACGCAGGAATTACGGCTGATACTAAGAACTGCGCATAACTGCTGTTCTTATTAAACAATGGCGTGATCTGGCTTTGTACCGTAACCGCTTGCCCCAATGCTGATTTGACCGTGGTATCACCGTGTGAAAGCTGTTTAACCACTTCAAGCTGAGCGTTAAATGTGCCTTGAGCCTGCAGCAGAGCCGAGTTCACCAGTTTGCCGATCAAAATAAATTGGCTGTTGTAGAACACGGAAACTTGCGGGTTTAATCCTAAGTAAATATCTCGGTCAAAGTGTCTGGGTATGACAACATAGCCATAGATATCGCGTTTGATCATCGCCTTAGCTGCTTCGCTCACTGAGTTGTATTTCTGACTCACTTGCAGCGTTGGGGAGGCATCAACTAAGCGCGTGAACTGTTGCGAAATTTGGCTATGTTCAAGATCAACCACCGCAACGGGTAAGTCACGAGCGATGCCTTGTGAGAAAATCAGCCAAATGCTGGCAGCAAGAAGCAAAGGTATCCACGTTAGGCTCGACAACAACCACTTGTCTTTGCGGACTATCGTCCACTGCCTAAGTAATGTACTCGTCACTTTATGATGATCTGATGAGTGAGAGTTAGCAGACATACGTCACCTAAAGCTCAACCACAAGGCTCATGCCCATACGCAGTGTTTCGTCAGTGTCGACAGGGCGTGCTTCTACTTCAAATGTACGTAGGTCAAAGCCTTGCGCTGCATCGGTTGAACGCCAAGTCGCGAAATCACCCATGACGGCAATATGAGTCACTTTAAAGGTCAATGATTTATCTAGCGCAGGGAGATAAGCATCAAACTGAGTGCCTTTCTCAAAGTGTTGCAACATGTCTTCACGAACGTTGAACACAGCCCAGGCGTCTTGAGTGTCGATAACGGTGACAACGGGGAAACCTTGTGGCGCTAATTCACCACTGCTCAATAGTACCTGAGCCACTTCACCGCTAAACCAACTGTGGATCTGTGTGTCTTTCGCGTAAGCCTCAACTTCCGCTACCGCACCTGCCGCCATTAACGCTTTTTGAGCAGCTGCCACTTTGGTTTCGTCGCGAGCACCTTCTTGTGCCAGTTGGTACATCTGGAAGGCTGCACTTTCTGTGTATTTCGCGGCTTGCCATTGTGTTTTGGCTTCATCACGCTTCTGCTCGGCAACCACGCCATCGTTGTAAAGATTATTTACTCGTTGGTAGGTTTTGTTCATTAGGTCCGCGGCAGCTTTGGCTTTCAACCATTGGTCTTTCGCAGCTTGGATCTGTTGGCTACGCGCACCATTCTCGGCTTCTTTAGCCAATGCACCTGCCGCTTTCTGTCCCGCTTTTGCTTGTTCTAATTTTGCATCAATTTCTGGGCTAAGAAGGGAGAAGATCAATTCTCCTTTTTCCACTGAATCGCCCTTGCGTACAAAGACTTGGTCTATTCGGCCGGGCACTTTAGAAGATATGCTATATTGCTGCGCATCGATTTGGCCTTGTAGCTTTACGGGTTGGGGTTGATAAGCTTGGTAAAAACTGTATCCGACCCAGCTAATAATTCCGATACCAACTAAAGATAGAAGAAGGGGTTTAATAGGTTTCATGAATTATCCTTTTGACTGGCTATCGGTGTCTGTTTTTGAATCGAAATCAGACGAAAAAGAAGAAGTTGAGTAACTCGAGTAAGCGTTCATTTCGCTGGTTAGCGCCAAAAGCTTGTTGAGAGAAATGAGGTATTTGAATCGCGCAGCAGATTGCTGGGTTTTAATGCTCGCAAGATAGAGTTCAGCATCAACAACCTCTAACGAATTAGAGAGCCCTTGAGTGAAGGCTTTTTTACGTAGGGATAGGTTCTCTTGAGCCAATGAAAGGCTGGAATTAAGCCCTTGAACCTCTTCAATTGCTTGGTTTGCTTCGAGGTAAGTCTTTTGAACCAACACGGTTAAGTCTTGCTTAGCTTGTGACTTCAGGAATTGAACCTGAGAAACAGCGCTGTGCGCAGCGGCTACTTTGTCTGAGCGCCCTGAGGTATCCAGTAACGGAACGTTCACCCCAATGCCAACCAACCAATCAGGCTTCATTTCGCTGGCTAGAGAGTCATCCTCATACAAGCTGTAATCACCGTAAAGGTACACCTCAGGGTAGTATTTACCTTTCTCCGCTTTAATTAAGCTACTTGCTTGTTTCTCTTTCGCATCAAGGATCTTAAGGCCGGGGTAGGTCATGAGTGTTTGATCAATGAACACGTCCATATGAGGCAGGTTCTTGTTGATAAACAGTTGCTCTGAAGGTTCAACGCTTTGGCTTTGACCAAGAATTTGAGTAAGGGCGAGCTGAGCTATTTTAAGATCATTCTGAGCTTTCGTACGCTCGACAGTTGCTTTGTCTAAAGATGCATCCGCTTGTAGGCGTTCTACGCGTGCGATTTGTCCTTGTTGCTCCAGCTTGATCGCGAAATCACGGTGTTGAGTTAAGCCAGCTTCTACGGCTTGACGGGTTCTTACTACATCTTCTGCTAAGATCACTGAGAAGTAGTATTTACTTAAGTCCTCGTATCGCGCCTGCTTTTCCATCAACAGTTGGCTTTGCGCTTCTTCGCTTTTACCTTCGGCTGCATTTTGCGCCGCGGTAATCCGTCCACCCGTAAAAATAGGCCAAATAGCGCGAATCGAAGAGCTGAAAATGTCTTGCTCGGTGATCGTTGAGGTAACACCACCTAATATAGGCTGAAGAATCCCCCCGATAGCTCCCAAATTTGGCACGCCACTTAGGCTATCTGAAAATTGTTCGCCATTAATGGTCACATCACTATCAAGGTGAGTGTAGTTAGCACCTAAGGTCACAGAGGGCAGATTAAGGCTTCCAGTGGCATTTTGAAGATGCTGATAACGCTCAACGTTAGCTTGTTGAGCCGCAAGAGAGTTGTTGTTCTCTTGAAGTATTTGCCATGCTTCGGAAAACGTGAGTGGGGCAGCGTAGCTTGGCGAAGTCATCGTACCAAGGAGAATACTGGCGATCGCAAGGTATTGAAATTTTGGTTTGGTCATCTGTATTAAATACCAATTAGAGTATTAACTCTAATGTTAGCAGGGCGATAGTTATTTGTCTTGAATAGATTGTACCTGCGAATAGATTGTCTCACACCAACAGAAGTATCATAACTCGTTAATCAAGTGTAAAAAGATAGAGTGATGCAGATGTCAAAGATAAATAACACTTAAAAAGCACGCCGCAGCGTGCACTCTAAGTTCTGTAAATAATTGTCTTTACAGCATTTAATGGTCTATTTAAAGCTTGGACAATGGTGATCGGCTCGCCATACCAATTGCTTTGACCCTTGCATTGTTTGTAATAAATCTTTGCCTGACATTTGCGGAAATGCTAACAATACCTTGAGATCACGTGGGGATGTATCGTCTTTCTCATAGGCTCTTACATGAGTGAAAGTAGATTGTAAGTGCTTGAATAGCATAGTCTTAGTTAGACAAATTCCAAAATTATCGCGTTTCATTGCCTGGTTTCCTTTTCAACAATGTTTGTACGTTATGTTTTTTATCCCGTTGTCATTGGACATCACCACTGGCTTACATGCCCTTATTATTAGTGTTGTTTCGTCGTTAACTGAGTCTAGGTGATGTTTCACTAGCACCTCTGAGTTTCATTCCTGTCTACTGTTTAAGTAGAGGCAAACAAATAGGGTTGGAGACATCACTCATTTTTAAACTTTCTCAACAGTAAAATGACAAATTTCTTACTGTACGACACGTCTAGCGAGTCAATGATTGTTGCCTTTCTGTGAATCCAAATTGCGACCTAGATAGCTGTCTTAAAATGGTGACTTACAGTTTAACAACAACAAATCTCTTTATATGCAACTATTATAATTGTATTTATTTTAAACAACCTAAAAACACCTAAAAGCTTAGTGATCTAGCTCAATGTTTACTCGTTTATTTATTTTTTGAGTCAATCAGCCCTGAAATTGAACAGTAGCCTAAGTGACATAACGTAAGGGAATACCAATTAAGAACCAACCCAGTTATTTAGTTGAGTAACAGTCACAAATTCGTATAAGTACAAAGGCTATCGAATTAACTTGGTGTTAACATCAATGGCTAAGTATTAGGGACGTTCTATATGAAATGGAGTAGCATCAGCTTCAGAAAAAGGTTGCTGATTATCATGACGGTCACTGGCCTCGTTGAACTTTTGATACTGTCAGCTGCAGGTTTCTACTATATCAAACAATCTCAAGAGCAAGAGATGGGTTTGAAAGCATTAGGTGTTGCTGACTTTCTTTCTGAATCACCATTTGTCATTCGTATTATTCAAGATAATGGAACCTTTAATTCCAAAGGTGCTCCCCACGTAGTCTCAGAAGAAACCCAACTTAAATTTCGTAACCTTACCCAACTTATTGGTGCAGCGTTTATTGTTGTGGGCGATGAGCAAGGAATTCGTTTGATTCATCCGTATGACGATAGGTTGGGTAAGCCAATGCGTGGTGGCGACAACGAGCAGGCCTTGGTGTTGGGGGAGTCTTATGTGTCGACGGCTAAAGGTTCACTCGGGTTTTCGGTACGTGGTAAATCTGCGGTCAAAGACGCTCAAGGCAATGTCATCGGCGTGGTGTCTGTAGGTTATTTATTGGATTCATTGCAAGATCGAATCGAACCTTACTTAGCCTTTTTGATTGTGATGGCGTTGCTGGTGGTCGCCGTCAATGCGGTGATTTCAAGCTATGTGTCTCGTCGTTTTCAGCGCGCGATTTTGGGGTTTGAGCCAGAAGAAATTGGTCGATTATATGTCGAACTTGATGTGACGATGAGTACCGTAAAAGAAGGTATCCTGAGTATTGATAAACACGGCATTTTACGTTCAATCAACAAGAGTGCCTGCGACATTTTGTCGATAGACAGGGAGAAATCCCTTAATCAGCGCCTTGCCGATGTATTGGCTGGCAGTGATTTGGAGCAACTTTTATCAACGGGAGAAATTGACCACGATGTTGAGTTATACCTGAATAACAAACGAATCATTGCTAACCGTAGCCCAATTACTGTGGCTGGTGAAGTGGTCGGTGCGGTGTCCAGTTTCCGATTACGAGATGAGATTAATGATTTAACTGATCAGCTTTCTCAAACTAAAGAGTATGCGGATCTGCTGCGCTCGCAAACGCACGAACACCAAAATAAGTTAAACACCATCAGTGGCCTAATTCAGATGGGTGAGTTGGAGTCTGTTCAGCAGTTGATTGGACAAGAAACAGATCACTATCAAAGCCTTATCGAGTTCTTAAGAGAAACGGTCAAAGATCCACTGATCGCGGGCATGTTGCTAGGTAAAACAGAACGCGCACGCGAGATTGGTTTGGAGCTCAAAGTCGAAGAAGGTTCAAGGCTAGAAACACTGCCAAGTCGGTTAAACGCCGATGATGTCGTCACTATTATTGGCAATCTGATTGATAACGCATTTGATGCCACCATGATGGCCATTAAACAGGAAGGACAAATTGTCCCGGCACGCCGTGTTATCGAAGTGTCTATCAGTGATTTTGGCAATGAAATCATTGTTGAGGTTGAGGATAAAGGGTGTGGTTTACCAAAGCATCTAGCAACCGATGAACTAACAGAGAAAGGTGTATCAAGTAAAGCTAAGCAGAATCGTGGTGTGGGTTTGTACTTGATTAAACAGCTTGCCGATCGTTATCAAGGGCAATTGGAGATGATCGATAATCATGATTTTGGTACTCGAATGACAGTGTATTTACCGAAAGAAGAACAGTAAGAAATGGATATCAAAATTGTGCAGAATATTAGAACAGTGATGACTGGACATAACATGTTAAAAGGAAGGACATAATGGATGCAATCACGAGAGTCATGGTCATTGAAGATGATATTGCGATTGCAGAGCTTCACCATCGTTATTTAGATCTGATGGGAGGCTTTGATGTGGTCGGAATTGCGACTACACAGTCTGAAGCCTTAATGCAATTGGATATCTTAAAGCCGGATTTGGTTTTGTTGGATGTGTATCTTCCTGACGGGTGTGGGTTGGATATTCTGAATCATGTCCGTGGCGCCAATCAAGGGTGTGATGTTATCTTAATCACCGCAGCACGTGATGTCGACACATTGCAACAAGCGATGCGTGGCGGAGTGGTGGATTATCTACTTAAGCCGGTTATGTTTCCTCGCTTAGAAGCGGCATTGAAAAAGTACCAGTCACAGCAACAAGAATTTGAAAGTGTGTCTGACCTCAACCAAGGATTGGTGGACAAGATGTTGCAAGCGAACGCGAAAGATAATGCAGGGAAAATATCAACTCTACCCAAAGGAATCGATGGAGTAACGCTTAATAAGATCAGAGCGCTTTTTCAGCAAGTAAGCGCGACCAACATCACGGCGGACGAAGCGGGTGAACGTATTGGTGCAAGCCGAACCACAGCCAGACGCTACTTAGAGTTTTTGATCACGACGGGCGAGTTGGTTGCCGACTTAAACTATGGCACCGTCGGTCGTCCTGAGCGGGGCTATAATAGAGCGAGACGATAGGGCAAATCAGAAGGTAGTATTCTTTACTTAAAATCTCCCTTCTACTTAAAGCTCTCCTCCTGCTTAAAGATTCCCGTTTGCTTGAAGATAGCGCTTAATTTAAACGCAGAATGCGAAATCAGTTGAGTAAAGCGCTGTTTGCTTTTTTCGGATATCCCGCAGTTAACTCCACCGACCAGATACCATTCTTTATTAACTACAATGTTCGTGAACGAGGAATTATCGCCACCACGGGCTTTACGAACTCAATAATCGCTTATATTCCGGACAAAGTGAGCCAATATTTAATCGATTGCCTTCACAGTGGTTGATGTAAATCAAATAGTCATAGACAATACTGTCCCGAATAGAGGTGATAGCTTTCACCCTCGTTTACCAAACGCATTCTCAAGTGTAATAGGCACTTGCTATTGATGTAATAGTTAAGACCTATTATCTATTTTTGTATGTCGCTGATACCTTTGGCGAATACTAAAAACCTTGTTTTTATAGGAAAGATGATGGTAATACCTGAAAACAGCAGCATCGTTATTTTTGGTGCGTCGGGAGATCTAACTTATCGTAAGTTAATTCCTGCTTTATACCACCTGTATGCTAGCAATCAACTTCCTGAATCCTTTGCGATTCTTGGAGTGAGCCGTACTGAGTACAGCGACGAGTCTTACCGTGAGAAGCTGAAGAAGTCTCTTCAGGAAATGGAAAAAACTGAACCAGAGACGCTAAATGCATTCATTGAGCATCTGCATTACCAGGCGATCAACACTTCAGATGTAGACGACTACGCTCGTTTAGCACAACGTCTAGATACTCTTGAGCAAGACTACCAATTCGAAAACCATAACACACTGTTCTATTTGGCAACGCCGCCAAGTTTATATGGTGTGATCCCAGCAAACCTTGCTGCGCATGGCCTGAACGATGAGAAGAACGGCTGGCGTCGTCTTATCATTGAGAAGCCATTTGGTTACGACCTCGCATCTGCTCAGGCGTTGGATGAAGAGATCCATCATCACTTCCAAGAACACCAGATCTACCGTATCGACCATTACCTCGGTAAAGAAACGGTACAAAACCTTCTAGTGCTTCGTTTCTCAAATGCGATGTTTGAACCACTGTGGAATCGTAATTTCATTGATTACGTTGAAATCACGGGTGCTGAGTTCCTAGGCGTTGAAGAACGTGGCGGATACTACGACAGCTCTGGAGCTGTGCGCGACATGTTCCAAAACCACTTGCTACAAGTATTAGCAATGGTTGGCATGGAGCCACCTGCTCAAATCAACGCGGATTCTATTCGTGACGAAGTGGTTAAAGTCCTTCAGTGTCTAAAACCACTAGAAGAAGATGACCTGCGTAAAGACTTGGTCCTAGGTCAATACACAGCATCAGACGTTCGCGGCCAGCAATTGTTAGGTTATCGTGAAGAACCAGGTGTTGCGGATGACTCTCGTACTGAAACTTACATCGGCTTGAAAGCTCACATCAATAACTGGCGTTGGAATGGGGTTCCTTTCTACGTACGTACTGGTAAACGTTTACCTACACGTGTAACTGAAATCGTGATTCACTTTAAGAACACACCACATCCAGTATTTGGCCAAGATGCACCAGAGAACAAACTGATTATCCGTATCCAACCGGATGAAGGTATCCAGATGAGCTTTGGTTTGAAAGAACCTGGTGCAGGCTTTAAGGCAAAAGAAGTCAAGATGAACTTCTCTTACTCTGACTTGCCTGAAACTCAAATGCTAACGGCTTATGAGCGTCTGCTTCTTGATGCGTTAAACGGTGACGCAACTTTGTTTGCACGTACTGATGCGGTAGAAGCATGTTGGAAATACGTTCAACCAATCTTAGACTTCAAACAAGATCCTCAAGCACTGTTTGGCTATGCTTGTGGTACTTGGGGCCCACAGGAGGCGGATGAGCTTCTACAACGTGATGGCCGAGCATGGCGTTTCCCATGCAAAAACTTAACAGACACGGATTACTGCGAATTATGATCAATCACAAGATCTTTGCAACGCCAGAATTGGTCGTTGAAAACCTAGCAAACGAAATGAAAGCTTACAGTGAACAGGGCAGACCTGTTCATATTTCATTGTCGGGCGGCAGCACGCCAAAAATGCTCTTTAAGCTGTTAGCTCAAGCACCATACGCAGAAGGTATTCAATGGAATAACCTTCATTTTTGGTGGGGCGACGAACGTTGCGTGGCACCAGATGACGCTGAAAGTAACTTCGGTGAAGCGAATGCGTTACTGTTTTCGAACGTGAACCTTCCGGCAGAGAATATCCACCGCATCCGTGGTGAAGATGAGCCTAACGCTGAAGCCGAGCGCTTTGCTAAAGAAATGGCTGATGTGATTCCTGGTGAAAACGGCACGCCTATTTTCGATTGGATTCTGTTAGGTGTTGGTGCCGATGGCCACACAGCTTCGCTATTTCCGGGTGTAACTGATTACCAAGACGAGAGACTCTCTTTATTAGCTTCTCATCCTGAGTCCGGTCAAATCCGAGTTTCTAAAACGGCGAAAGTTTTAGAAGCAGCAAAACGAATCAGTTTCCTAGTACTGGGTGCAGGTAAAGTTGAGATCGTTAAAGAAATTCATACAACTCCTGCTTCAGAATTGCCTTATCCGGCAGCGAAAATCCAGTCTAAAGCTGGCGAAACAGAGTGGTTCCTAGATTCAAGTGCAGCAAGTGCTATCGCATAAGTGCGAATAGCCGCAA
The DNA here is from genome assembly GCF_024347655.1 of Vibrio toranzoniae. NCBI lineage: Bacteria > Pseudomonadati > Pseudomonadota > Gammaproteobacteria > Vibrionales > Vibrionaceae > Vibrio > Vibrio toranzoniae. Next base: position 1,375,182 of record NZ_AP025514.1, read on the forward strand.
GGAGATAAAATAATGAAAGGTGATATCGGTGTAATTGGCCTAGCAGTAATGGGTCAGAACCTTATCCTAAACATGAACGACCACGGCTTCAAAGTTGTGGCTCATAACCGTACTGCTGCTAAAGTAGACGAGTTCCTAGAAGGCCCAGCTAAAGGTACTAATATTGTTGGTGCTTACTCTCTAGAAGAGCTAGTTGAGAAGCTAGAAGCGCCACGTAAAGTGATGCTTATGGTTCGTGCAGGTGACGTTGTAGATACGTTCATCGACAAGCTTGTACCACTTCTAGACAAAGGCGACATCATTATTGATGGCGGTAACACTAACTTCCCAGACACTAACCGTCGTGTTGCTGCTCTTCGTGAGAAAGGCATCCACTTCATCGGTACTGGTGTTTCTGGTGGTGAAGAAGGTGCTCGTTTCGGTCCTTCAATTATGCCAGGCGGTTCTCCTGAAGCTTGGGAAGCGGTTAAGCCTATCTTCCAAGGTATCTCTGCGAAAACTGACGCGGGTGAGCCTTGTTGTGATTGGGTTGGTAACGACGGTGCTGGTCACTTCGTTAAGATGGTTCACAATGGCATCGAATACGGTGACATGCAGCTTATCACTGAAGCATACCAGTTCATGAAAGATGGCCTAGGTATGAACCACGACGAAATGCAGGCTGTATTTGCTGACTGGAACAAAACTGAACTAGACAGCTACCTTGTAGAAATCACTGCTGATATCCTTGGCTACAAAGATGAAGACGGTGAAGCACTTGTTGAGAAAATCCTAGACACTGCTGGCCAAAAAGGCACAGGTAAATGGACAGGTATCAACGCACTAGACATGGGTATCCCACTGACTCTAATCACTGAGTCTGTATTCTCTCGTTGCCTGTCTGCACTTAAAGACCAACGTGTTGAAGCTGAGAAACTATTCGGCAAGACAGTTGCTCCAGTTGAAGGTGACAAGCAAGAGTGGATTGATGCAATTCGTCAGGCTCTACTGGCTTCTAAGATCATCTCTTACGCTCAAGGTTTCATGCTAATGCGTGAAGCGTCGAACGAAAACGGCTGGGATCTAAACTATGGTAACGTTGCACTGATGTGGCGTGGCGGTTGTATCATCCGTTCTGCATTCCTAGGCAACATTCGTGATGCTTACGAAGCGAACCCAGACATCGCTTTCCTAGGTTCAGATGCCTACTTCAAAGGTATCCTAGACAACTGCATGAGCGCTTGGCGTAAAGTAGCAGCTAAGTCTATGGAATCTGGCATCCCAATGCCATGTATGACTTCTGCACTAACGTTCCTAGATGGCTACACTACAGCTCGTCTTCCAGCGAACCTTCTACAAGCTCAACGTGACTACTTCGGTGCTCACACTTACGAGCGTACTGACCGTCCACGTGGTGAGTTCTTCCACACAAACTGGACTGGTACAGGCGGCGACACTGCTTCTACCACTTACGACGTATAATCGTTAGTTAGAATCAGTTAAGAACACGTTCGTTCTTTCAGCTGTAAACTAGAAAACAAAAGGATGCTAATCGGCATCCTTTTTTGTTGCTTGAGCATTTTTGTTACTTTGAATGGTGAGGTTTCGGAACCGAAGAAGACTCCCGAGATGCAGGGCAGTTGATGTTACCCCCGAATGTTAAATGACCAATTCGAAATTAATTTTAAAGATAAATAGGATCACGAGCATGCTTTATGCCATCATAAAGGCATAGATAAGGGCAACGGATCTAATGCCCAAGTGATTGAGCTAGAAATGGTCAGTGATGACGGTGTTCTAGAGTAAATTCAAGGCCTTTAGTTGCCTTGAAAAAGGTAATGTTATGACTGAAGAAGAAAGAATCGAATTGCAACAAAATAACCCATTGCACGGCTTAAAGCTTGAAACCATGATCACTGAATTAGTGGATCACTATGGTTGGGAAATTTTGGATGCAGCAATGCGCATGAACTGCTTTAACACTAAACCAACGGTAGCAAGCGCTGTTAAATATCTAAAGAAGACAGAATGGGCTCGTGAGAAGGTAGAAAACTTTTACCTGTATCGTTTTAAGCGTATGCCTAAAGCGTCTGATATCGAATATCAGATGCCACCACGTTCACGTACGTTCCGTCACGGTTTAGAACCTCGTGAACCAATGGAGTTGACGGTTGAGTCTATTCAAGCGTCACAAGCTAAAGCCGCGTCTGCTTTCAAAGAACGCCGAGGTGGCAACGGTCGTAACTTTCGCCGTTAATTAAACGTCGTTAAATAAAGCAGCCTAAATAGGTTAAGTAACCTAAGGCCAAAAAGCGATAAGCATAAAATACAAAGGAGCCTCAGAGCTCCTTTTTAATGCGTGTAGCTTTAGTAATACGTCTTAAGTTTCGCGGTTTTTTCTTTGATTCTTCCACAGATCGGCGATATAAATAATTGCACTGACGAGTAAGAATAGCGCTGACACAGAAAATAGAGCAGGCATTTTTAGGATCCACGCGAATGTGGCAGCAAGAAAAGCGACAAAGCAAATGAGTCGACTTGATGACATGATATGACCGAGTTTAATGTTCATAACGCCTCCTAATGAAGTCTCACTTTCGACAGAAGAATTATCCCACCTTTGGCAAAATAAAGGCTAAAAAACAGTCTAAATTGTTATCAAACTTGCTAATTAAAGGGCTCGTCTCACACATTTGGGCTTGGTTATTTTATAGTTCATAAAATAACCAGTGAGGCATTTGAGATTTCTTTGATACCTTTTCAACGCTTAACGATTTACGTTGTGTTTTGCTAACGGAAACTGCGATTACTGCACGAAGTCGTTCGAATGCAAGCTAGTTGGCATAGAACCTAATTAGTATAGAAAAAGTAAGCGGTGATGAAGAAACTCGCGATGATCACTGTGTTACGAACATACTGTTGTGGGATGCGGCGAGAGATTTTTGCTGAGTAATAGCCACCAACCAAGGTCCCCATCAAAACGGCCATGCCTGACGGCCAATCAATAGAGCCATTCACGATAAAAAACACGATTGCAGCAAGTGATGCAGAAGCGGATACAAGCAGTTTAATGCCATTCATGACGTTGATATTAGTATATCCCGCCAGTGCCAAGTAGCTCAATGTCACAATGCCCAAACCTGCATTAAAATAACCACCGTAGATACAGACAATCAAAAGCAATAAAGCGGAAAAGAATGCGCCTGCGCTGGTGGCGTGCTTATGTTCTGCTGTAGCTTGTTTAAGCCACTTATTGAGCGTGCCGCCAAACGTGAATAGCAGAGCGGCGAACAGCAATAACCAAGGAACGGATTGAGTAAACAATGCCTCTGGTGTGTGCAGCAACAAGAACGCACCAATACCGCCGCCAATTACACACAGCCCGACAACGAGTTTGAGTTGTTTGGTGCCAGATCGAATTTCATGGCGCAGTGCATAGGCGCCACTGATGTAGCCTGCGCATGAAGCAAAGGTGTTGGTTGCGTTGGCCGCAATAGGAGGGACGCCAGCAAATAGCAGAGCGGGAAAGGTGATAAAACTGCCTCCGCCAGCAATGGAGTTCAGTACACCACCAATCACGCCTGACAAGAATAGAATCAACCAATCCATAGTTTAGAATCCAATACGTTAACTAATCGGTTACCTTACTTGATTTTGTTATTAATATCAGGGATATGTGTTTTTCAGGAGCCGGATTGTGAGTTTGCTACCATCTTAGAGTTGTGGCTTTTTGAAATGACTGATAAGAAAAAAGGAGCCTGAGGCTCCTTTTATTTAGTTTAAGTAAGTGATGTTCTGAGCCTAAACTTCAACTGGTTTTGCTCTAAAGCTCTTGAACAGCTTCACAAGAATCGGACTAGAGAGAACCAATACCGCCAAGACAGTGAATGTCATGGTGATAGGACGTTCCCAAAGGAAGCTTAGCTCACCATCGCTGATCATCAGTGCGCGTCTTAAGTTTTCTTCCATCAAACCACCTAAGATAAAGCCAAGTAGTAATGGCGCCAGTGGGAAGTTAGCCAGCCTTAACGCTATCGCTGCCATCGCCACAATGAGCATCACAAACACATCCATCGTGTTGAAAGACACCAAGTAAACGCCTGTGATTGAGAAGAAGATAATCATTGGCAGCAGTACCGTTCTTGGTACAGCAAGCAGTTTAGAGATATATGGGATAAGCGGCAGGTTCAGAATAACCAATACAATGTTGCCAAAGTACATAGAGATAATCACCGACCAGAATACATCTGGGTGTTCAACGAATAGGCGAGGGCCCGGTTGGATGCCGTAAGCGATCAATGCACCTAGCATGATTGCAGTGGTACCAGATCCCGGAATACCTAGCGTCAGTAGCGGAACGAATGAGCCACTTGAAGCCGCGTTGTTTGCTGATTCAGGAGCCACAAGACCACGAATACTGCCTTTACCGAACTCTTTCTGTTTGTCTTTTGGTGCAAGGCTACGTTCCATACCGTAACTCAAGAAAGCGGCAATGGTTGCACCAGCGCCAGGTAGAACACCGGTAAAGAAGCCAAGGATCGAAGAACGAATAGAAACGGGCGCTACTTCTTTGAACTCTTCTTTGGTTACCTTCATGCTGCCAATATCGGCCATCTTTTGGCTTTCTTCGCCGCTGGTGTCTTTCTCTGGTTTCAAAATACCCATTAAAGTTTCACCAAGCGCGAACGTCGCCATAGCCAGCAATAGGAAGCTGAAGCCATCCATTAGATCCGTGAGGCCGAATGTGAAGCGCTCAACACCAACGCCTTTGTCGATACCTACGGTTGAAAGCATCAAGCCTAAGATGGTCATCATCCACGCCTTGATAACCTGACCTGGGCCTGCAAACGCCGCTACAGCCGATAAACCTAATAGCATCAATGCAAAGTAGTCTGAAGACTGGAAGCTCAATGACACGCTTGCTAGAGCCGGAGCTGCAATCAAAAGCATAATTGCTGAAAGTGTACCGCCAGTAAAAGAAGAGTAAGCAGCAAGAGCCAGTGCTTTACCAGCTTGGCCTTTTTGTGCCATTGGGTAGCCGTCGAATGCCGTTACTACCGTAGAAGAACAGCCTGGAGCATTGATTAGGATTGATGATGTTGAACCACCAAATACCGCACCGTAGTAAACACCGGCCATCAAAATAAGACCAGAAGATGGGTCTAGGCCGTAAGTGATAGGGATCATCAGAGCAATGGCTGAGATTGGACCTAACCCCGGAAGCATCCCGATGAAGGTACCTACGAAACAGCCCACGATTACCATCATGATGTTCATTGGCATCACAGCGGTAGAAAGTCCTTGTAAAATTCCGTCTAACATAATGTTATCCCTACCAAAGAGTGAAGATTAAACCAGGCTCTAGGTAGATATCTAAGCCTTGAGTTAAAAGAAGAAAGAACGCGATAACGAAAGGAAACGACGCGCCAAACAAGATAGATTTACGGCGCTCACCCAATAGGTAAAAGCCCGCTAATAAGAAGAAGCTTGTAGCTAAAACAAAGCCAAGATACGTCAGCCCAACACCGTACAGTGCCATTAACACCAAGAAGCCAATCAGCAGTTTCCAGTTCAGCGGCGTTGTTTCACATTTGACTTTCTTGTTTGGTTCTCCAGTGACAAGCAAAATCAACGATAACCCGATACCGATGAAAGTCAGCAGGGTAGGCAATGTTCTCGCGGTAAAGGGTTCATATTCATCACCGGGAAACAGCGGAATCAGGGTAGTTTGGTAGCCATAGCACAAGCACGCCAGCATAAAGATCAAAGCTCCGAGACGATCGCCTGAAAGCAAAGATTCCTTACTGAAAAATTTGGTTGGTAAGTCCGACATATCCAACTCCATTTGGGTGGTGTAGAAAAGTAAAAAAACCGTACATGAGCGAGTCAATGAAATGTCTGGGATCACTAACCGAAGGTAAGCGAACTACAGTGCTTGGGCTTAGCAAGCCGCTTGTGTTTACAACGAATCAGCAAGCGTTAGTAATACGTCTACAAATAAACAAAGGAGTTTGAAGTTAACTCATGTACGGCGAAACAAGGAAAGAGTAAGAGGGCATAAAATCCCTCTATCGTTGTTGGTTATTTCAAGAAACCAAGCTCACGCATTAGGTCGCCCATCTGTTTTTCTTGGTCTTCTAGGAAGGCGTAAAAATCTTTGTCCGCTTTGTAGTTGTCGATCCAACCGTTACGGTCGCGCACCACTTGCCACTCATCGGTTTTGTACATTTTGCCTAGAGCTTCATTCCATTCATTGATTTTCGCTTGACTAGTGCCCGGTGCCGCGAAGAAACCACGCCAGTTAGCGAATACTGTTTCGTTGCCGTACTCAGTCAGTGTTGGGATGTTAGGTGCTGCTTCAAGACGTTTTGGTGCTGTTACCGCCAGTACTTTCACCTGCCCAGACTTAGACATCTCGAGTACTTCACCAAGACCAGTTGAAAGCAGTTGTGTTTCACCAGAAAGCAGTGCAGCCATTGCTTTTCCGCCCGCATCGTAAGCAATGTAGCGAACCTTTTTCGCATCAAAACCTTCACCTTTGAACGCTGCGGCTACAACTAGGTGATCCATGCTGCCACGAGCTGAACCGCCAGCAATTTTCACTTTACGTGGGTTTGTTTCGAATTCCTTTACTACGTCTTCCCACGTGTTGTACTTAGAATCTGCAGACGCAACGATTGCGCCGTAATCGGCAATGGTTGCAGCAACAGGCGTTAGGTCACGGAAAGACTGTGGAAAAATACCCGTGAGAGAGCGCACAACGATAGGTGTTGAGTTCACCATTAGCGTGTCTTCTTGGCGTTGAGCCGTTTCAATTAGGTGTGCAATGGCTTTACCGCCGCCACCACCAGATAGGTTTTGGAAAGAGACATTTTCTACGATGTCTGATTTCACCAGTACATCACCGGTACCACGAGCTGTCATATCCCAACCGCCACCAGCGCCGCCAGGGATTAGGAAGTGTATTTTTTCTACGTCAGCAGCAAAAGTGTTGAAAGAAAAGGTTGCTGCGATAATAGAAGCCGCAAGAGTAGGTTTCAGTGCCTTGAACATGTTCACGTTCCTTATGTAGGGGCTCTCTTCAATGGAGAGAAACTTATGTTTATATCCAGCTACTAAACACACGAGCAGGGTATTGCTTAGTAGATGAAGCTAAAGTTAACGGGGTGTTAATGAGTTGTCTGTAATGCGGCGATATTGAGGATAAAGAACATTGGGTGAATAAAGTTCATAAAGTTCACGGATTGGTCACTCTCTATTATCCATAAAAGAGTCACGTATGTTGATGTAAACAAATATCTCGAGGTCACGTGCTAGATGATGAGATCTAGAATGACTGTGTTGTAGAGTGGGCGATGAATGAAAGGCGCAGGTAAATGCGAATTTTTTTCATCTGAGGGTTATATGTAAAGGCGTTATACCAGTAAGGCGTTTAAAAACTGAAAGAAGCATAGAAAGTAGATGAGATCATAGCAATTTTGTTCAATAACGGGTTTTGAAGTTTAGGTACTTTAGTGTTTTAGCAAAAGAATAAACGGAACTGTCATGGAACAATTATGGGTAGCTATGTTCACATTTGCGATGATTGGAGCTTTGTCACCTGGACCGGTAAATATCGTGGCAACTAGTACGTCGGCCAATTACGGCTTAAAGGTTGCGTTGAGGTATGTAGTCGGAGCGAGTATTGCTTATGCCACCATCGTTTTTTGTTCAGGAAGTTTATTGCGATTATTAGCAAGTGGGATTCCAAATATTGCATGGTTGATGAAAATTGTAGGGACCCTATTTTTACTCTACCTCGCAAAACAAATTGCTTTTGCGCCATATCAAAGCATTGACGCTATTTCGCAAGACAAAGCCCCTAATGCGTGGCAGGGCGCATTTTTGCAATGTATAAATCCCAAGGCTTGGTTAGTTGCGATGTCGGGTATTAGTTTATATGTTGTCGATCAGCCATCGTCTTCCATCGCGCTACTGCTCTTTACCTTGATATCTCTAGCTGCATGCTTAGTGGGGGTGGCGAGTTGGGCATTTTTAGGACAGGCGATAAGAAAGGCATTACAATCTGAGGTGAAGCAAACAATGTTCAACTGGGGTATGGCTGGACTACTCGTCGTTTCGATAGTAAGTATTTGGGCATAAGAAGGAGAATGATATGGCAAAGGATCGCACGGTCGCTTTTAAGCAAAGTACCTTGTTGCCGAACATTGAAATTAGAATAGCGGATAAATCGAGCGCATGCTATGACGCGCATTCTCACGATGAATTTTCGTTTGGTGTTATTCAGCAAGGCGCTGCTCACTACCGCAACCTAGGTTCCCAACACCAAATAGGGCGTGGTGATATTGTTACTATTAACCCCTCAGATATTCATTCTTGCAATCCTGTTACGGTAAGTTGGTCTTATAACATGCTATTTGTGGATACTCATTGGATGGGTAATATCCAACAGCAAATAACAGGGGATAGACAATACGATTATTGTGCGTTTTTGCACGATTACGAGAAAGGGGGCGAGGTTAGAAACAGCTTTCAAAAGCTTTACACTTCTCTTGTTAACGGTCACTCCTATCTTGAGGCCGAAACTCATTTTTATGATTTTATTGAAGAATGTCTCCAGCAGTCGAACACCAATACCTTGCGTACAACGTCCGTGTTACCTCACCTTCAGCGCGTAAAAGAAAAACTATTCGATAACGTTGAATACAACTTGCGTTTGTCTGAGATCGCGGAAGAGGTAGGCGTTAGTCAATATCATCTTATTCGTAGTTTCAAACAGTTTTATGGGTTATCACCGCATGCGTATTTACTTGATGAACGGATTAAACGTGCGAAATCCATGCTTAAGACAGGGCAAACAATTGTCGACACTTCAAACGCGCTTGGTTTTTCTGATCAAGCGCATTTTCAACGTAACTTTAAGAGGAGAGTGGCAGTAACACCAAGGGTCTATCAATCCTTTTTCCTCTGATTTGATCGTTGTAATTCGCTCCTTCTTAAATACTACCTTAGTCTTAATTGTCGACAATTTTCTTGATTGTCGATGATTTAATCGTGTATTTTATGTTCATGTTATGAAATTGTTGACAATTAACGTTCAACAATCAGAAGTGAGCAGCGTGAATATGAATACTGCGATAAAAGATCTCACCTTAAGTACAAATACGAAAACTCGTGTGAGCGATAAAGAAAACACCAAGTCAGAAAACCTGACGGAATACCTCGTTGAGGCGATTGTTAACGGTGAATTACCTCCGGGCAGTAAGATCTCGGAACCCGAGCTGGCTAAACGCTTTGAGGTAAGCCGAGGCCCATTGCGTGAAGCGATAATGCGGGTTGAAGGGCTAGGGCTGATTGAGCGAATTCCTCATGTTGGCGCGCGAGTGATTACCTTTTCGGCTGACAAGCTACTTGAGCTTTACGCGGTGCGAGAAGCATTAGAAGGCATGGCAGCAAGGCTAGCCGCAAGACACATCACACAAGAAGAGCTTATCGGGCTTGAAGGGTTATTGTCGACACACTCTCAGTATATCGATGAAGTAGAGGGCTCTTCCTATTTCCACCAACACGGTGATTTCGATTTCCATTATCGAATCATTAAAGCCAGCCGCAACAGCAAACTCATTTCTCTACTTTGTGATGAGCTTTATCACTTATTACGCATGTATCGCTACCAATCGCCTAGAGCACAGTCTCGCCCAAAAGAGGCGCTTGATGAACATAAATATATCCTACAAGCAATCCGCAACCGTGATGAAGAGCTGGCAGAAATGCTGATGCGACGACATATCTCCGGTAGTCGACTGCTTATCGAACAACAAATTCAATCCAAAGATATGGATTAACAGGCTTACAAATACACAATTAACAGGGAGTGTCATTATGAAGTTATCAGCAGGAGCAAAGTTCCGACAAGCTGTGCAAGACAATGATCCACTGCAGATCGTCGGCACGGTGAATCCGTACTGCGCGATGATGGCAAAGAATTTGGGTCATCAGGCTATCTACTTGTCTGGTGGAGGTATCGCCAATGCGTCTTACGGTTTACCTGATCTGGGTATTACCACATTGAACGATGTGTTGGTGGATGTGGAACGTATTACCAACGCGTGTGATTTACCTTTGCTGGTGGATATCGATACGGGATTTGGCGGTGCGTTCAATATTGCACGTACAATTCGAGCGATGGAAAAAGCGGGCGCTGCGGCTATCCATATGGAAGACCAAGTGGCACAAAAACGCTGTGGTCATCGTCCCAATAAAGCGATTGTTAGTCAGCAAGAGATGGTCGATAGAGTTAAGGCTGCAACCGATGCCAGAACCGACGAAAGCTTTGTGATTATGGCTCGTACGGATGCATTGGCGGTTGAAGGAATAGACAGTGCGATTGAACGCGCGATTGCGTGTGTTGAAGCGGGTGCGGACATGATTTTCCCTGAAGCGATGAACCAACTCGACCAATACGTGAAGTTCTCGGCGGCGCTGAAATCAGCGACGGGTAAGCACGTGCCTGTTCTCGCAAACATCACTGAATTCGGCCAAACACCACTTTACAACTGCAAAGAACTGGCGCAATCGAGTGTCGACATGGTGCTTTATCCACTCAGTGCATTCCGTGCGATGAACAAAGCCGCGGAGAATGTTTATAAACACTTGTTAGTTGAAGGTAATCAAGAAGCACTGCTGGATTCCATGCAAACTCGTAAAGAGCTTTATGAACACCTGAATTACCACGATTACGAGAACAAGCTTGATCAGTTGTTTTCGAGTGAAGAATAAATCCCAGTTCAATTAATAAAAATCAACTTAATCCAATAACGTGAAATGGTTAGTCAGCCACATCGGGTCCGTGAAATCGAGTGAGATAGTCGTGGTCATCGAATACAAATAGTCAGCACCAAAGAGTGCAGGGCGGCTAACCCAGAGAAGGAGTTCATCATGTCTGTATCTTTGAGTGATAAAGCAACTGTCGATAATGCTTCAACAGTAAACCAACAAGAGAGTACCAAACCGTCTAGCGCACCGGCGATTGGCGGTGCTGGTCTGCGTGGCCAGAGTGCTGGAACTACGGCGCTGTGTACGGTAGGAAAATCAGGAACCGGTTTAACTTACCGTGGCTATGATATTACCGACCTTGCTAATCATGCTCAATTTGAAGAAGTGGCACATCTGCTATTAAGAGGCCATTTGCCCAGTGAAAAAGAGCTAGACGATTACAAAACATTGTTGGTTGGTCTACGCGGCTTGTCTCAACCGTTGAAAGCGGCGTTAGAGCTTATTCCTGCTGACGCTCACCCTATGGATGTGATGAGAACGGGTTGCTCAATGTTGGGTAACTTAGAGCAAGAATCAGACTTCTCTGAGCAGCTATCGGCAACAGAACGTATGCTTGCACTTTTCCCTGCCATTATCTGCTATTGGTACCGCTTCAGTCACGATGGCGTGCGAATTGATACTGAAGATAAAAGCGAAGCATGTCTGGGTGGTTACTTCTTGAAGATGCTAACGGACAAAGCGCCGAGTGAACTGCATAAGAAGGTAATGCACTGTTCGCTAACGCTTTACGCAGAACATGAGTTTAATGCCTCTACCTTTGCGGCTCGTGTTTGTGCGTCAACGCTGTCGGATATCCATTCGTGTGTAACAGCAGCGATTGGAACGCTAAGAGGCCCGCTGCATGGTGGCGCGAATGAAGCGGCAATGGACATGATCCAAGGTTGGAAAACCGCCGATGAAGCTGAAGCGAGTATCATGAAGATGCTTGCTAATAAAGATAAAATCATGGGCTTCGGTCATGCCATTTATCGTGAGAGTGACCCACGCAACGCGCTGATTAAATGTTGGTCAAAAGAACTTGCTCAAGAAGTGGGCGATGAGCAGCTCTACGCGGTATCTGAGCGCGTTGAAGCGGTCATGAAGCGTGAGAAAGGCCTGTTCTGTAATGCGGATTTCTTCCATGCCTCTGCCTATCACTTCATGGACATCCCAACCAAACTGTTTACGCCTATCTTTGTGATGAGTCGCCTCACAGGTTGGACGGCGCATGTGTTCGAGCAAAGAGAAAACAATCGTATCATTCGCCCCAGTGCAGACTACACCGGGCCAGAACATCAAGACTGGCTACCTATTCATCTACGTTAACCCTTTTGTCTCAAGGCGACTCATATATCGAGTTGTCCTTGAGATCTAATGAATAGAATTTTAGATAATGGTGGATGTATGCCTGATATGAAAATTGATAAAAAACAGAGTCTTGAGCAGAGTGTAGGCGTTAAAAATAGCCAATACAGAAAGGTTTTACCGGGAACTAGCTTAGAATATTTTGATGCTCGAGAAGCGGTAGAAGCAATATCTCCGGGTAGCTATAAAACCTTGCCTTATACGTCGAGAGTATTGGCGGAGCAATTGGTAAGACGCTGTGACCCAGTTGCTCTTGAAGACAGTTTGAAGCAGATCATTGAGCGTAAGAGCGACTTAGACTTTCCTTGGTATCCTGCGCGTGTGGTGTGTCATGACATTCTAGGTCAAACCGCGTTAGTTGATTTAGCGGGTTTACGAGATGCGATTGCCGACCAAGGCGGAGACCCCGCCAAGGTGAACCCCGTTGTTGAAACTCAACTGATTGTTGATCACTCTCTGGCAGTGGAACACGCAGGCTTTGATAGCGAAGCCTTTGATAAAAACCGCGCCATTGAAGAGCGCAGAAACGAAGACCGTTTTCATTTTATTGAATGGTGTAAAACCGCGTTTAAAAACGTGAGTGTGATCCCGGCTGGTAACGGGATCATGCACCAGATCAATTTGGAGAAAATGTCTCCGGTTATTCAATCTAAAGAAGGCATTGCGTTCCCAGATACCTGTGTTGGTACTGATAGCCACACTCCTCACGTTGATGCGTTGGGTGTTATTGCGATTGGAGTGGGCGGATTGGAAGCGGAGACGGTAATGCTAGGTCGTCCGTCGATGATGCGTTTACCAGATATTGTGGGCGTTAAGCTAACGGGTCAGAGACAAGAAGGTATTACAGCAACGGACATTGTGCTTGCGATTACTGAGTTCCTTCGCAATCAGAGAGTGGTCTCAAGCTATTTGGAATTCTTCGGTGAAGGGGCTCGTGCGCTAACCATTGGTGACCGCGCAACAATATCTAACATGACACCAGAATATGGTGCGACAGCGGGTATGTTCTACATCGATGAACAGACCATTCAATATCTCAAGCTTACAGGGCGAGAGCCTGAACAGGTTGAGTTAATTGAGCTTTATGCTAAGCAAACCGGACTGTGGGCTGATGACTTAGAGTCCGCCCAATACGAACGTGTGCTTGAGTTTGATTTGTCTAAAGTTGAACGCAACCTTGCAGGGCCATCCAATCCTCATCGCCGTTTGCCAACCAGCGAACTTGCCAAGCAAGGAATCAGTCAAGCATCTTGGAAAGAGCAGCACGCTGAACAATATTCCGACGACCAGATGCCAGATGGCGCCGTGATCATTGCGGCGATTACGTCTTGCACCAATACCAGTAATCCAAGAAATGTCGTCGCCGCTGCTTTGGTCGCTAAAAAAGCCAATCATCTTGGATTAGTTCGAAAGCCATGGGTGAAAACCTCATTTGCACCGGGTTCTAAAGTTGCCAAGCTCTATCTTGAGTCTGCAGGTTTGCTTCCTGAGCTGGAACAATTAGGCTTTGGTATCGTCGGTTATGCGTGTACGACTTGTAACGGAATGAGTGGGGCGTTGGACCCTAAAATCCAACAAGAGATCATCGACCGCGACCTCTATTCAACCGCCGTGTTATCTGGGAACCGAAATTTTGATGGTCGAATCCATCCTTATGCTAAACAGGCGTTTCTAGCGTCACCGCCATTGGTGGTTGCTTATGCCTTGGCTGGTACGATTCGCTTTGATATCGAGAAAGACAGCCTAGGTATAGACGACAGTGGTAAGCCAATCTATCTAAGTGATTTGTGGCCAAGCGATGCAGAGATCGATGCGGTTGTCGGTGAGCATGTTAAACCTCAGCAATTCCAACAAATTTACGTAAAAATGTTCCAGCCAGACGAGGGTCAGGTAACTACTGAACCGCTTTATGACTGGCGATCTCAAAGTACCTATATTCGAAGACCACCTTATTGGGAAGGTGCACTCGCAGGGGAGCGAAGCCTTTCTAGTATGAGACCGTTAGCGATCTTAGGCGACAACATCACCACCGATCATCTCTCACCATCAAACGCGATTCTTGCATCAAGTGCCGCTGGTGAGTACTTGGCGAAAATGGAAGTACCAGAAGAGGACTTTAACTCGTATGCGACTCACCGAGGCGATCATCTTACGGCACAAAGAGCGACGTTCGCCAACCCGAAGCTGTTTAATGAAATGGTGAAGGACGCTGGAGAAGTCGTGCAAGGTTCACTAGCTAGAGTTGAACCCGAGGGGCAGGTTACTCGCATGTGGGAAGCGATAGAAACCTACATGAACCGTAAACAACCTTTGATTGTTGTGGCTGGCGCAGACTATGGACAAGGTTCATCACGCGACTGGGCGGCTAAAGGAGTGCGCTTAGCGGGTGTTGAAGTGATTGTTGCTGAAGGCTTTGAGCGAATCCACAGAACCAACTTAGTGGGTATGGGCGTTTTGCCGTTGCAATTCAAAGCAGGAACGGATCGCAACACCTTAGAACTCGATGGCACCGAGCTTTACGACGTTTACGGCGACATTGAAGCGGGTTCTGATTTGGCTCTAGTAATCACTCGCAAAAACGGTGAGAAACTCGATGTGCCAGTAACCTGCCGACTAGACACGGCAGACGAAGTGAGTGTGTATAGCGCTGGTGGCGTATTACAACGCTTTGCCAAAGACTTTCTCGCGCAATAGGAGCCTGTGATGAACGCTAAACAGATAAAAGTCCCGGCAACTTATATGCGTGGAGGAACCAGCAAAGGTGTTTTCTTCTGCTTGAATGACTTACCAGAAGCGGCGCAAGTTGCGGGCCCTGCGAGAGACGAATTCCTTCTGCGTGTGATTGGCAGCCCAGATCCTTATGGTAAGCAAACTGATGGTATGGGCGGTGCGACGTCCAGCACCAGCAAAACTGTCATTGTGTCGAAGAGTGGTAAAGCCGATCACGATGTTGATTATCTCTTTGGTCAAGTGGCGATAGACAAGCCATTTGTCGATTGGAGCGGCAACTGCGGGAACTTGTCTGCAGCGGTTGGCCCGTTTGCTATTCATAGTGGCTTAGTCGACTCGAATCGTATTCCAGAAAATGGTGTGGTCGAGGTGCGAGTATGGCAAGTGAACATAGAGAAAACCATCATTGTTCATGTGCCTATCGTGGATGGTGAAGTCCAGGAGTTGGGCGATTTTGAACTCGATGGTGTCACTTTCCCCGCCGCTGAAATTCAGGTTGATTTTCTGGACCCTACAGACGCGAGTGGATCGATGTTTCCGACGGGAAATGTGGTCGATTTCTTAGATGTTCCAGAGCTAGGTTGCATCAAAGCGACTTATATTAATGCGGGGATTCCGACCATTTTTGTTGATGCGGAATCGGTCGGATATCTAGGCACTGAGCTTCAACCAGATATCAATAGCGATCCAAAAGCCTTGGCACTGTTTGAATCCATCCGAGCGCATGGCGCCGTTGCGATGGGGCTTATTGATTCGTTAGAACAAGCTGAATCTCGCCAACACACACCTAAAGTCGCCTTTGTTGCTAAGCCACAATCGTATCGAGCCTCAAGTGGTAAACCTATTTCAGCTGACGATACCGACCTTCTGGTGCGTGCTTTGTCTATGGGGCAACTGCATCACGCCATGATGGGCACAGCAGCGGTTGCGATTGCTTCAGCGGCAAGTGTCCCGGGAACTTTAGTGAATTTAGCGGCGGGAGGAAGCTCTCGTGACTTTGTGACCTTTGGTCATCCATCAGGAACCTTGAAGGTGGGTGCGAAAGCTTTGCAGACCGAAAGCGGTTGGAAAATAGAAAGGGCGATCATGAGCCGTAGTGCCCGAGTGATTATGGAAGGTGCCATTCGTGTGCCTTTTCCCAAGTAAAGCGATTGTCGTGAGCGGTTAAATGTTCCGAAAACAATGCTGAGAAAAGAGTGCAACCAAGTGCTACTGCCAAAGGCTAGCCGCTTGGGAAATGGATAAATCATGGAGGAGGCACTATGTCTGCTACGAATCGAATGACTAGAAAAACGGATTACATCACCGAGTATCAATGGGCGAGGGAAGACCCAAATTCGTTCTGGGAAACACAATCACAAGCCATTGATTGGTTTGAGTCTCCAAAAACGATATTACAAACTGACGATAACGGTATTGAACGCTGGTTTCCTGATGGGGTGATGAATACTTGTTGGTTGGCGTTGGATTATCATTGTGAACATGGCCGTGGTGATAAGGTCGCGCTGATCTACGACTCACCAGTCACGGGCGTCAAGTTGACTTACACTTACAATGAGCTTCGCGAACAAGTGGCTAAGACGGCAGGAATGCTTGCTGAGCAAGGTGTAATCAAAGGCGATCGTGTGGTTATCTACATGCCAATGATTCCTGAAGCAGCTATGGCAATGTTAGCCTGTGCTCGGTTAGGTGCTGTGCACTCTGTGGTGTTCGGCGGGTTTGCACCGCACGAGCTTGCGGTTCGAATTGAAGATGCCGAACCCAAAGTCTTGATTACGGCTTCATGTGGTATCGAAATCAACAAAGTTCTACCGTATAAACCGATGGTTGACCGAGCCATTATGGATAGCCGTTGGAAGCCTGAAAAAGTCGTAGTTTTTCAAAGAGAGCAATGCCTTGCTGAGTTAAACAAAGAGCGTGATTTGCATTGGCAACAAGCGGTGGCTGGTATTGAGCCTCATGAGTGTGTGCCTGTTTTGGCAACCGACCCGTTATATATCCTCTATACCTCGGGTACGACAGGGAAGCCGAAAGGGGTTGTCCGCGATAATGGCGGTCACGCGATCGCGATGAAATACTCGATGAGTACTATCTATGATATGCCGCAAGATGGTGTGTTTTGGGCGGCTTCCGATGTGGGTTGGGTGGTTGGGCATTCTTATATTGTGTACGCACCACTGATTCATGGCTGTACCACGATTCTGTTTGAAGGCAAACCAGTCAGAACACCAGACCCCGGCGCATTCTGGCGTGTGTGTGAAGAATACAACGTCGACGTGTTATTTTCTGCGCCAACCGCATTTAGAGCCATTAAGAAAGAAGATCCCGAAGGTGAGTTGCTCACCAAGTATGACTTATCATCACTCAAGTCGATTTTCATGGCTGGCGAACGCTTAGATCCGCCAACATTAGATTGGGTTGAATCTCATACCAGCAAACCGGTTATTGACCATTGGTGGCAAACCGAGACGGGTTGGGCTATCTCTGCTAACCCTACAGGACTTGAGTCTTTGCCTGTGAAAGCGGGCTCTTCAACTAAACCTGTGCCGGGCTATCAAGTCGAAATCCTCAATGAAGTGGGTGAGCCTGCACAAGCTAACCAACAAGGTTTCGTTGCACTCAAACGACCGCTTCCACCTGGCTGTTTACCGACGGTGTGGCGCAATCATGATAGGTTTGAATCCGGCTATCTGAGTCAATTCCCGGGGTATTATGTGTCGGGTGACGGTGGTTATCTTGATGAAGATGGTTACCTATTTATCATGGGTCGTATTGATGATGTGATAAATGTGGCGGGTCACCGTTTGTCTACCGGTGAAATGGAAGAGATCGTGGGCGGTCACCCAGCCATTGCAGAATGTGCAGTAGTCGGGATTCATGATGACTTGAAAGGTCAACTCCCGCTTGGTTTAGTGGTACTGAAAGACGGCGTGAAAGTCGATGGTACTGAATTACAAGCGGAATTGGTGGGTAAGGTTCGTAACGAAATTGGGGCGGTTGCCTGTTTTAAGCAAGCCTTGGTTGTTGAGAGGTTGCCTAAGACACGCTCCGGTAAGATCTTGCGTAGGACCATTCGTCAGATTGCAGAAGGTGAGCAGTATGTGGTGCCTTCGACGATTGACGACCCTACGAGCTTAACTGAGATTGCTAAGAAGTTAGGCAAATAGGTTTGAATCAAAATATCAACTTATGGTCACAATAATGTGGCCATTTTTGTATCTAAATGTGCCGTTCAAACAATGAATTAATTCAATCACTTGTATAGATACTGACGGCAAGTAAACTAGACTTAATTTAAATACTAATTTGGTTTGAGAAGCGTACTCGTCATGAATGTCACCCTAAGGGCAGCAAAGCACACCGATCTAGAGCAACTTAATGAGTTGATGTTTGATCTTCACCAACATCATCATATTGCGTGTCCTGAGCATTTTAAAACGGCTGAAGAAATAGAGCTGGAAAAGAGTATCGCACGATATTTGGATAACCCTGAATGCTTGGTGTACGTGGCATTAAAAGGAGAACTGATTATTGGTTTTATCTCGGGGCATTTTTGTGAGCTTATCTCAACGGTGAGTAAACCGGTACAGATGGGCAGTGTCGACGAGCTTTTTGTTTTGCCAGAATATCGTAAACTGAAGGTGGCGAAAATGCTATTTAGTCGTGTTGAGTCGACTTTTGAGGATTATGGCGTGACGCAGGTTTTTGTCGAGGTTTGGGACTTTAATTCACCTGCCAAGGATTTCTATCAAAAAATGGGGTTCACTCCTCATATTCAATGGATGAGAAAGTCTTTGCACGAAACATAGACAGCAGTCTTCGTTGTGTTTGATTACACTAGAGTATTCTGTATTTGCAGCTTTTATTTTTAGGTAAACTTGTTGGTTATTCGATATTTATTAGTTCTTATTCTTTCTCTTTTGAGTACTACTTCCGCTTGGGCTAGCAACACCTTGCCTGATCATGTCGCGGGTGCCTTGTGTGTAGTGCGTGCTGATAACCAAATCGTGTTGGTTGATGAACTGATCACAGGTCAATTATCTCTGCCGGGTGGCACTGTTGTTTCTGGTGAGCCGCCAGCTATCGCAGCGCAACGTGAAACTTGGGAAGAGGCCGGTTTGTCCGTTACTGTTGGTGATGTGCTGGGTTACACCGATAGCGCCGTTGTGTTTGACTGCGTCTCTGACTCTGAAGTGATCAGCTATCAAGCTCGAAATGAGCTAGGTGGTTTTGAACTTCCTATCTGGTTTGCTCCTCACTATGGAGTGGAGGTTAGCAGAGCGATGTTACTTCCTCCTACTGAGTTGGAAGCAAACCAGTACCGTTACTCAGAACAGTGGTCTGAGATTAACGATCTGTTTCTTTCCGCGACTGATCAGCCAGTGACTTATGTGACTGAGCTGGTGGGTGCTGCACCGAAAGTTCACCAAGTTGAACTGAACTGGATTGTTTCACTTCAAAACACGTTCGATAATTTGCCGAGTGTGTTTTCTAGTACGGCACTTTTGACTGACTTACTCGTAAAGCCCTGGGTTTTCATCATTATCTTGCCGTTGATAGCTTGGTATTTTGGCCGTAATTTTGCGTTGAAGTTTGGTTTCACGTTGATATCAGTAACACTGCTTACTTTAATTGCGCACCAAGGCTTTGGTTTCCCACCTCCGCATGCCTATTTACCAACATTGAAACTGGTGATGAGCAGTGGGTATAGTTTTCCAAGTTTGTTAGCTGCCCTATGGGTCAGTTTAAGCTTATTAGTGTTTTGGAAACTAAAGTGTTTGTTTGAACAAAAGTCGACAGTGATTGTGGTCGTTGGTCTACTTTGGATAATGCTGTTTAAGTCTTATTCAGGCAGTGCTTTCTTTAGTGATGTTTTGATTGGCGGCGTATTGGGAGCATTAACAACGTGGCATATTGTGAGATTAGACGCGAAACCTGATGTTGATATTAGTGTGTTATTGAGCTCTAAAGGTGTTTGGTGGGGCTTATGCCTGTTATCAATCGTACTTACGGTTATCTGGCCATTACCAACATTCTCATTTTGGGTGGCGATTTTGATGACGATAGCTTGTCTTGTAACATTAACAGACTCAAAACCTTTGGTCGGTCAGTTCTCATTTACGGTCGTGATTGGGGTCATTGTGATGCTACTTGCTGGTAACTTGCTGATCAGTTGGGCTGGGAGCTTTGTCTCTTTTAGTGGTATCGCTTCTTTTATTGTTGAGACGTTACGTTTTCCAATCTTGATTTTATTTGGTGTAGTCGCGTTTCGTCTGCCTTGGGCTCGGAAATAGTTAAACCACTCTTGTTAAATAAAAGAAGGCTGTGCACTGCACAGCCTTCTTTATCTCAAGATATTTTAGGGCGAGATAGATAAAGCCTAAGGGTTTATCTAACGTTTACGAGTTGAAAATAAACTTTTCAATCGCGACGGCTACACCGTGGTCGTCATTGCTTGCTGTTATGTAGTCAGCTAACTTCTTGGTTTCTTCCATTGCGTTATCCATTGCAATGCCAAGGCCAGCAAAATTAAGCATGTGATGATCGTTCTCTGCATCACCCATACAGATCACTTCTTCTGCTTTAATACCCAAGTGCTTAGCAATGGCTTTAATACCGACACCCTTGTTCGAATTTGGGTTTAAGAACTCTAAGAAGAAGGGTGCACTTTGCACGATAGTGAATTGACTCTTAAGCTGCTGAGGTAAATTGCTTATGATTTCAGTCAATTTCGTTGGTTCAGCTACAATCATAGTTTTTATAATTTCATGATCGTCTTCCAGTTGAGAGAAGTCGAGTTCGGTTATGTCTAAGCCGTTAATACGCGCTTCAATACTTGTGTACTCATTATTCTCTGGAGTAATCAAACCATGAACCTTGCTGAAAGCATGAACATAGCCACCAAGTTGTTCAGCTAATACCGCGACCTCTTTCGCTGCTTTACCATTACTGATCTCGCTATGGATGAGCTCTTTTGTCGAGACGTTCTGAACCATACAGCCATTGTAGAAGAGCACAAAGTCATCGTCGCCGTTGATTGAAAGTTCATCTAACTTGCTTTGCATGCCTTCTAAAGGGCGACCAGAAGCGAGAACCACTTTCACACCTGCAGCGCGAGCTTTGGCGATCGCGTCTTTGTTCTCTTGAGAAATCACTTTTTCACTGTTGAGTAGTGTGCCATCCATATCAAGAGCAATCAGTTTGTACATGTTGTTCCTTATTAAAAATTTAAGCTTAACGAAACCTAATGAACGAAAGGATAAGGGAACTTGAAACTTCAGGCTAGGGGTTTGAGCAACTCATTTATCGCTATTCATTTGTTTGACCAAAACGAGTAAGTGCTTTAAGGTCTGCGGTTGATTAATTTCATCAAATAATAAAGCAGAGGGAAAGTTGTACAAGATTAATGAAATGTTTGAAACCATCCAGGGTGAGGGCATGTTTACTGGCGTTCCCGCTGTTTTTGTTCGTCTGCAAGTTTGTCCTGTAGGCTGTTCTTGGTGCGATACCAAACAGACTTGGGACGCATTACCTAAAGATGAAACTAGTCTTGGTAACATCATGGTTAAAACAGAGGATTCACCAACTTGGTCATCAATTGATGCTCAAGGAATCGTGAATGAATATATCAAGCAAGGTTACACTGCTAAGCACATTGTGATTACTGGTGGTGAGCCATGCATTTATGATCTTGTTCCTCTTACTGAAGCATTTGAGCAGCACGGTTGTCGCTGTCAGATTGAGACTAGCGGAACATCAGAAGTTAAAGCCACATCGGATACTTGGGTTACGGTGTCACCAAAAGTGGCGATGAAAGCGAAACTGGACATCCTAGATAGTACCTTACAACGCGCTAATGAGATTAAACACCCAGTCGGTACAAGCAAAGATATCGAACAGCTTGATGCTTTATTGGAGCGAGTGGATGTTTCGAGCGATACCATTATCGCATTGCAACCAATCAGTCAAAAAGATCGCGCGACGCAACTCTGTATTGATACCTGCATTGAGCGTAATTGGCGCTTATCAATACAAACTCACAAATATTTGAGCATCGCGTAGGTTGTATTTTTACTGGGCAAGGTAAGTCGCTAGTAGAAGGTTCTCGTAAGGATTTAAGATGAAAAAAGCAGTGGTAGTATTCAGTGGCGGTCAAGACTCAACAACGTGTCTTGTTCAAGCATTAAAAGAATATGATGAAGTTCATGCGATCACGTTTGATTATGGTCAGCGCCATAGACTCGAGATTGAAGTGGCTGAGTCATTGTCGAAAGAACTTGGTGTTAAAGCGCACAAAGTGATGGATGTGACTTTGCTAAATGAGTTGGCGATCAGCTCTTTAACCCGTGATGACATCCCAGTGTCACATGAGCTACAAGAGAATGGGTTGCCAAACTCGTTCGTTCCTGGTCGTAATATTCTTTTCTTAACGCTGGCTGGTATTTACGCATACCAAATCGATGCTGAAACGGTGATTACTGGTGTATGTGAAACAGATTTCTCTGGTTATCCTGATTGCCGCAATGATTTTGTAAAAGCGATGAATTCTGCACTTGTACAAGGCATGGACAAGCAGCTTGATATCAAAACTCCATTAATGTGGCTGAACAAAGCTGAAACATGGGCGATGGCCGACCAGTATTCAGCACTTGATCTTGTTCGTAACAAAACCCTGACTTGCTACAATGGTATTATCGGTGATGGCTGTGGCGATTGTCCTGCGTGTGAATTACGTAAAGTAGGTCTTAATGATTACCTAGGTGACCGTGAAAGCATTATGGCTGAGTTAGTTCGTAAACAGACGGAGTATAAATAGCTTCAGGTAGATCAATCGGTTCGTTATAAGCCTCAATGATGCCGTTTCGACCACCACTCTTTACTTGATACAGTGCTTGGTCAAGAACAGAGTAGAGCTCATCAAAGTCACTTAGTGCGTTTGAGGTTGCTAGATAAGCAAAACTCGCGGTTACATTAAGTGGCTTTTTGCTTTCTGACAGGAAGATACTGTTTGATATCGCATAATGCAGTTCTTCAACACGTTCACGCACCTCAGAAGGCTTGATGTCGGTCAGCATGACAAGAAACTCTTCGCCGCCCAAGCGGCCAAATAACTCACCTTTGACTAAATGCTTTCTTATTTGATTACTCACATAAACGAGTGCTCTGTCACCTGTTGGGTGACCATATTCATCATTAATCTGCTTAAACTTATCTAGGTCGAGCAAAATAAGAACATGTTGATTATTTGTTCCTTGGCAACGTTTAATTTGCTTAATTCTGCGTATTATCTCGGTTCGGTTGTAGGCTTTTGTCATGCCATCAATAGTAGCCTTAGCTCGCATTGCTCTGTTTATTAACATGGTAAAGATTGCTGTGCATAGCAACACCACTACAATGATATTGTACACTCGCCGTTGATGTTCCATTTTTTCAATATAGAGTCGGTCTTGTCTCGTTTGATGCGTTAAGAGTGAGTGTTTTAATTCTTGGTCGTATCTGGCGTGAGTAAGATCGAGCGCTTCAAAAGCTAACCTGATGTCTGTATTTCGCGTTTCCATTTCTATAGCCGTGTATCGTTGATACAAATAGAAAGCCTGTTTGTAATCTTCGAGGGTTTGCTCAATATCAGATAATTGAAGAAGTGCTTGAGCAATATATTTGGGCCTTGTGACTTGTTCGGCTAATTCTAGCGCTTGCTCAGCATAATTAAGTGCTTCTGTTGTTAGTTGTTGTTCTTCGAACATGTCACTTATTGTAAGGTAAGCATTAATTCGAATGACATCATTATTGAGTTCATTGGATGCTAAAAGAGACTCGACTAGGTAGCTTTGGGCTAAATCATATTCTTTTGCATGGGTATAGGCTTTTCCTAAACCTAAGTTTGCCATAGCGATGCCGTAGTTATGAGAAGATGCAACCAATAGTGTTTTTGCTTTTATAAAATGGTCGATTGCTAAACTGTTTTTTCTTTGGTTTAGGTATAGGTCAGCTAGGCTGTGATGAACTTGAGCTTTCATCAAATCAGAAGCATTAGCTCTTAGAGTCAACGCTTCCTCTAAGTACTGCGCCGACTTTTCGTATTGCTTCAGCTCTTTAAGTAAATTACCGACATCGTTATAGATTCCTGAAATATCATGCCCTTGTGGAAACACATTGATCAAAGATAGGTAGGTATTTAACGCAGCTTGATAATCACTACGGAAATGGTGGTTATTGGCGATTACGCGATAAGTAGTGAACTTAGGGAGTACAGGGTCTTCTATCTGCTCCAAAGCATTTTTAAGTGCTGAGCAATAGTAGTTTGCTTGATGGTACTTAGCTTGCTCGTTTAACGAACGACATAACTGATACTTCAATAGCGCACGGCCAGTTTGGTCGTTCCGTGACTGCATTTTCGTCAGTAAGGTTAAAAAAATCTTTTGAGCTTGCTCATTTTCTCCTTGAGCATCCTTTGTAAGAGCTAAAATAAACGCTTCTTCAATGGCTTGATATTCCTTCTCTTTGTTGTCCATACCATAAAATGGCTGACCTCTGTGCATCATATATTGATATAACAGGGATGATATGTAGAGCTTATCTCCAAAATGACTTAGGTTAGTGTAGCGCGTCTGGAGCATATTCAATGCACGTGCGGGTGAGTGCTTCAGAGTCGATAGATAAAGCGCATTCCAATCGGCATTGGGAGTCTCATGTAGATTGGAGGAGGGGATTGATGAATTATGTAGTTCATCTGCTGTTGATATTTGGCTATAAGAATAAAAGCTAATGAAAAGCAGCAAGGCAATGAAAGTGGAGTGTATCACAAGGAACTATCAATCAAATAAAGAACGATATTCTATAATTAGTTTGATGTTGCTTCAATTTTTAAGGGGTGCCGGTGAGGGACTATGCGAGGTAAGTCTCTAACTTGTTGATATTTATTGAAGATAAATAGGCCGTACGCACCTGTACGGCCTATAATGAAAATTAGATGTATAATTTCGCTAGGTCCGAAGGCTCTAGTTCTTTACCTTCTAAGCTTGCATTCCAGTTAGTACCAACAAGAACACCATCTTCAGCAAGAGTCAGTAACCAATCTTCCACAAAAATATCAAGTGGAATTTCTAGTACTTCAAAGTCAGCCCACTCTTCTACATTATGAGCGAGAGCATCTTCTTTTGATGACCAAAATGGCATAACTTCGCTAGTTTCGAATTCAGTTGAGTCACATGCTAGCCAACCTTCTTCATTGCGAAGGCCCCATACAAGTTTTGTCTCTTGTGTTTCTGAAACGAAAAGTTCTAGGTTTGCTTGAGTATCAGCTGTTAGTTTGCTCATGGATTAATTCTCTATGTTGATAACGTGGCAAGATTAACATTATAGAAGGCTTAGGTACATGCTATTCAAGGAATTATAAGAAAACTGAAACGTTACCTTATATAACGTTTCAGCTTAGATACCGCGGGTTGTGACTACCTTCCAAGTTTTGTGAAGATATGCCATTCTTCTTTAATATTGCCTTTAAATCCAGCAACGGAAGCAACGACTTTTCGGTTTAATGCGTGGCTGATTTTGGTCCCCTCGCTATCGAAAACGGTATCCCCATAACCAATAATAGTCACTCTAGATGGTTGAATACCGTTGCTAATTAGAGCTCGTCTCACATTTGATGCTCGTTTTTTAGATAGATCTAAGTTATGAGCCGAATTTCCGACTTTGCTGGCGTAACCTTGCAGGCGAATAGTGGTACTTTCATAACGTTTTAAAAACGCTGCCATTTGACGGATTTGACCAAGGAAAACAGGATTAATTTCTGTTGAGTTGTTGGCAAATAATATATGAAGTTCTTTCTCCTCCGTAGACTCGAAATAAGAGCCACAGCCATCATTATCTATCTCTGCGCCAATTTGTGTATCAATACATAAATCACGGGCGTTGATAACACCATCGTTGTCATCGTCTTCTAGATCATAACTTTGCACGCTCTCTGGGAGCGCTCGATATTCGAACTCTTCATCGTTTGTGTCAGCTAAAATGTTGGCGGAAGCAACAAATAGACAGAGCGGAAATACAGCTTCTAGTAGCTTCATTAATATTCTACCTTTTCATTCCATTCTTGTGGGATATCGACACGTAAACCTGTCAGCAAATTACCGGTCGCGTTCATGACCCGATATTTAGCATATTGTTCATCATACTTGGCATCTAAATAACCTTTACGAGCTTCAAAGAGTTCATTCTCAGTGTTAAGTAAATCGAGAAGTGTTCGTTTACCGATGCGGTATTGCTTCTCGTAAGAGATAACCGTATCTGATGCTGAGTCTACGTGGTCTGATAAGAACTCTTTTTGTTGTACGGTTAAATCCAGAGCGCTCCACGAGAGGCGTAAACTCTCTTCTACATTACGGTAAGTGCTCTCGCGAAGGTCTTTGGCCTTGTTGAGTTGGTAAGCTGCACTTTCTGCACGGTCTTGGTCTGAACCACCGTTATACAGGTTGTACCTTAAACGAACCATAGCAGAAAACTCATCGCTGCTACCTTCATTACCGCCAGCATCGTCACGCCAGGTTTGAGCTGCTTCAAAAGAAACGGTCGGGTAATTTGAGCTTTTAGATTGTTTATATTGGAACTTAGCTGAGTCCACATCGGCTTGTGCAATTTTGATAACAGGATGTTGGTTGAAAGCTTTCGCAAGAGCGCCATCTACGGTGTAAGGAATTGCTCCAGCGTCCGCTCGCGGAAACACTAAACCTAAAGGTGACTGTCCAACAATACGCTTAAACTGAGTATGTGTATCAAACAAATTATTTTGCGCTGCGAGTAAATTACCATGAGCTTTAGCAATACGAGCTTCTACTTGGGACATATCTGCTGTAGAGCCAATACCAGATTCGACACGTTTTTTAATGTCGCTGTAGATATCCTTGTGTGTTGCTAGGTTGTTTTCAGAAAGGGTGAGCACTTCATAAGCTTTCACAGCATCAAGGTATACTTTGGTTACCTCGAGAGCGATATCTTGGGCGTTGGAGAGTAATTGGTAACGAACAGATTCTGCATCAGCCGCGGTACGATCAATATCGTTGGAAGTATTTGCGCCATCCCAAATTAACTGAGTCAAAGTAATCGTCGCTTCCTTTCGAGTCAGATCTGTCGTGTTCTGGTTAGTGACGAGATCCGTGTGCTCATAGCCAATCCCACCATCCAAATCTATGCTCGGTCGATAAGCACCACCGGAAGCATCGTTTAGGTAACGTTTACTCACGTACTCGTTATACGCACTTTTAATTTCAGGATTCCCTTCTAGAGTAAACGCGACGGCTTGTTCTAAGGTTTGCGCTGCCGCCGGTAAGCTAATACTTATAGCTAATCCCAATGTTGTTTTTTGAAGCCAATTCAATTTACATCTCCCCACAATTAAGCTCACACCTAAGTCTTCAATTTCTATCGTTATATATGAATTTTAGGTGAACCGCCAAAAAAACCACGTTCGCTAACCTAGTGAACGTAAATAGTTGTAAAAATGTTAACCGATTAATGCGCATTTTATGGTGTTATCGAGAGCATTAATCTTATGTGTTTAAACCTATTATTTATCGTAAACACAATAGCTTATATCGTTGATATGAGCACTTTGATTATTGTGTGATGTGATCACTGTCATTACCTTGTCACTTAGCTTGATAAATACTAGATTCATAACTAGGAATTATACGTTGTTAAGTGTTATATTTTAACTAATATTATAAATAAGATGTCATAAGTTTGACGTTGCTAATGAAAAGTGGGTTTTAGGGGATTATATGGACATGACAGTATTGAATTTGGTTAGTGTACTTGCACTTGGTCAGCGCATTGTTATCTCACTCGATGGTACGATTCGAGTCCTACAAGATGGTGAGTCTCTACAACCAGGAGACGTAATTCTTGAGTCCCCAGATGAATCTCAGATATCAATAAAACGATTTTCACCTGAAGACGGCAGCGAAGTTGAGCTTGAACAAGACATCGCAAATATCTTTGCGGCTTTAGAGGAAGGTCAAGACCCGACCGAATTAGGTGAAGAATTTGCGACTGAAGCCGGCCAAAATGGTTCGAGTATAAGTATCAGTGCAACCATTGAGCGAGATGCTCAAGAAACTACCCCAGGTACCGAATTTGTAACAACGGGCTTTGAAGCGTTGGGTATGTCTCGTACTCAAAGCTTGAGTCTGCTAGATGCTTTCCGCTCGATTGAGCAATCTAACAACGAACCCACTTTTGTCGATAACAATAATTCACCTGTCGGTGACACTGCCTCTTTTACAACAAATGAAGACACGGCAGTAAACGGAACCCTTTCAGCCTCAGACGAAGACGGTGACTCTCTATCTTTCACCAAAGCGACAGATCCAGCAAACGGAACTGTTGTCGTTGATGAGAGTGGCGACTGGACTTACACACCTAATGAAAACTATAACGGTGATGACAGCTTCACGGTAGAAGTTTCTGACGGCCAAGGTGGCACAGATACCATAACCGTTAATATTGGTGTAGTGGCAAGCGACGATAAAGCGGTCGTGACCCCAAACAAAGATGGCGACGACGCGGGCGCGGTGCAAGAAGACGTGACCGACCTAGCGACAGGCAAGTTGGACGTGGTTGACCCAGATGCGGGCGAAGCGACCTTCACGGCGCAAACCGATGCGGCGGGCTCATACGGCACGTTCAACATCGGCACCGATGGCGTGTGGACGTACTCTCTGACTAACGACTTGGACGCGGTTCAAGAGCTGGGCGAGGGAGATACGTTAACGGAAACCTTCACAGTGACGTCGGCAGACGGCACAGAGCATGACATCACGGTGACCATCAACGGCACGAACGACCTACCAGAGATCGGTACGGGTGACGGCGTGGATGCGGGCGAAGTGACGGAAGACACCAGCTTGAGCACGGGCGGCACACTGACGATCAGTGATGACGATGCGGGCGAAGCGACCTTCACGGCGCAAACCGATGCGGCGGGCTCATACGGCACGTTCAACATCGGCACCGATGGCGTGTGGACGTACTCTCTGACTAACGACTTGGACGCGGTTCAAGAGCTGGGCGAGGGAGATACGTTAACGGAAACCTTCACAGTGACGTCGGCAGACGGCACAGAGCATGACATCACGGTGACCATCAACGGCACGAACGACCTACCAGAGATCGGTACGGGTGACGGCGTGGATGCGGGCGAAGTGACGGAAGACACCAGCTTGAGCACGGGCGGCACACTGACGATCAGTGATGACGATGCGGGCGAAGCGACCTTCACGGCGCAAACCGATGCGGCGGGCTCATACGGCACGTTCAACATCGGCACCGATGGCGTGTGGACGTACTCTCTGACTAACGACTTGGACGCGGTTCAAGAGCTGGGCGAGGGAGATACGTTAACGGAAACCTTCACAGTGACGTCGGCAGACGGCACAGAGCATGACATCACGGTGACCATCAACGGCACGAACGACCTACCAGAGATCGGTACGGGTGACGGCGTGGATGCGGGCGAAGTGACGGAAGACACCAGCTTGAGCACGGGCGGCACACTGACGATCAGTGATGACGATGCGGGCGAAGCGACCTTCACGGCGCAAACCGATGCGGCGGGCTCATACGGCACGTTCAACATCGGCACCGATGGCGTGTGGACGTACTCTCTGACTAACGACTTGGACGCGGTTCAAGAGCTGGGCGAGGGAGATACGTTAACGGAAACCTTCACAGTGACGTCGGCAGACGGCACAGAGCATGACATCACGGTGACCATCAACGGCACGAACGACCTACCAGAGATCGGTACGGGTGACGGCGTGGATGCGGGCGAAGTGACGGAAGACACCAGCTTGAGCACGGGCGGCACACTGACGATCAGTGATGACGATGCGGGCGAAGCGACCTTCACGGCGCAAACCGATGCGGCGGGCTCATACGGCACGTTCAACATCGGCACCGATGGCGTGTGGACGTACTCTCTGACTAACGACTTGGACGCGGTTCAAGAGCTGGGCGAGGGAGATACGTTAACGGAAACCTTCACAGTGACGTCGGCAGACGGCACAGAGCATGACATCACGGTGACCATCAACGGCACGAACGACCTACCAGAGATCGGTACGGGTGACGGCGTGGATGCGGGCGAAGTGACGGAAGACACCAGCTTGAGCACGGGCGGCACACTGACGATCAGTGATGACGATGCGGGCGAAGCGACCTTCACGGCGCAAACCGATGCGGCGGGCTCATACGGCACGTTCAACATCGGCACCGATGGCGTGTGGACGTACTCTCTGACTAACGACTTGGACGCGGTTCAAGAGCTGGGCGAGGGAGATACGTTAACGGAAACCTTCACAGTGACGTCGGCAGACGGCACAGAGCATGACATCACGGTGACCATCAACGGCACGAACGACCTACCAGAGATCGGTACGGGTGACGGCGTGGATGCGGGCGAAGTGACGGAAGACACCAGCTTGAGCACGGGCGGCACACTGACGATCAGTGATGACGATGCGGGCGAAGCGACCTTCACGGCGCAAACCGATGCGGCGGGCTCATACGGCACGTTCAACATCGGCACCGATGGCGTGTGGACGTACTCTCTGACTAACGACTTGGACGCGGTTCAAGAGCTGGGCGAGGGAGATACGTTAACGGAAACCTTCACAGTGACGTCGGCAGACGGCACAGAGCATGACATCACGGTGACCATCAACGGCACGAACGACCTACCAGAGATCGGTACGGGTGACGGCGTGGATGCGGGCGAAGTGACGGAAGACACCAGCTTGAGCACGGGCGGCACACTGACGATCAGTGATGACGATGCGGGCGAAGCGACCTTCACGGCGCAAACCGATGCGGCGGGCTCATACGGCACGTTCAACATCGGCACCGATGGCGTGTGGACGTACTCTCTGACTAACGACTTGGACGCGGTTCAAGAGCTGGGCGAGGGAGATACGTTAACGGAAACCTTCACAGTGACGTCGGCAGACGGCACAGAGCATGACATCACGGTGACCATCAACGGCACGAACGACCTACCAGAGATCGGTACGGGTGACGGCGTGGATGCGGGCGAAGTGACGGAAGACACCAGCTTGAGCACGGGCGGCACACTGACGATCAGTGATGACGATGCGGGCGAAGCGACCTTCACGGCGCAAACCGATGCGGCGGGCTCATACGGCACGTTCAACATCGGCACCGATGGCGTGTGGACGTACTCTCTGACTAACGACTTGGACGCGGTTCAAGAGCTGGGCGAGGGAGATACGTTAACGGAAACCTTCACAGTGACGTCGGCAGACGGCACAGAGCATGACATCACGGTGACCATCAACGGCACGAACGACCTACCAGAGATCGGTACGGGTGACGGCGTGGATGCGGGCGAAGTGACGGAAGACACCAGCTTGAGCACGGGCGGCACACTGACGATCAGTGATGACGATGCGGGCGAAGCGACCTTCACGGCGCAAACCGATGCGGCGGGCTCATACGGCACGTTCAACATCGGCACCGATGGCGTGTGGACGTACTCTCTGACTAACGACTTGGACGCGGTTCAAGAGCTGGGCGAGGGAGATACGTTAACGGAAACCTTCACAGTGACGTCGGCAGACGGCACAGAGCATGACATCACGGTGACCATCAACGGCACGAACGACCTACCAGAGATCGGTACGGGTGACGGCGTGGATGCGGGCGAAGTGACGGAAGACACCAGCTTGAGCACGGGCGGCACACTGACGATCAGTGATGACGATGCGGGCGAAGCGACCTTCACGGCGCAAACCGATGCGGCGGGCTCATACGGCACGTTCAACATCGGCACCGATGGCGTGTGGACGTACTCTCTGACTAACGACTTGGACGCGGTTCAAGAGCTGGGCGAGGGAGATACGTTAACGGAAACCTTCACAGTGACGTCGGCAGACGGCACAGAGCATGACATCACGGTGACCATCAACGGCACGAACGACCTACCAGAGATCGGTACGGGTGACGGCGTGGATGCGGGCGAAGTGACGGAAGACACCAGCTTGAGCACGGGCGGCACACTGACGATCAGTGATGACGATGCGGGCGAAGCGACCTTCACGGCGCAAACCGATGCGGCGGGCTCATACGGCACGTTCAACATCGGCACCGATGGCGTGTGGACGTACTCTCTGACTAACGACTTGGACGCGGTTCAAGAGCTGGGCGAGGGAGATACGTTAACGGAAACCTTCACAGTGACGTCGGCAGACGGCACAGAGCATGACATCACGGTGACCATCAACGGCACGAACGACCTACCAGAGATCGGTACGGGTGACGGCGTGGATGCGGGCGAAGTGACGGAAGACACCAGCTTGAGCACGGGCGGCACACTGACGATCAGTGATGACGATGCGGGCGAAGCGACCTTCACGGCGCAAACCGATGCGGCGGGCTCATACGGCACGTTCAACATCGGCACCGATGGCGTGTGGACGTACTCTCTGACTAACGACTTGGACGCGGTTCAAGAGCTGGGCGAGGGAGATACGTTAACGGAAACCTTCACAGTGACGTCGGCAGACGGCACAGAGCATGACATCACGGTGACCATCAACGGCACGAACGACCTACCAGAGATCGGTACGGGTGACGGCGTGGATGCGGGCGAAGTGACGGAAGACACCAGCTTGAGCACGGGCGGCACACTGACGATCAGTGATGACGATGCGGGCGAAGCGACCTTCACGGCGCAAACCGATGCGGCGGGCTCATACGGCACGTTCAACATCGGCACCGATGGCGTGTGGACGTACTCTCTGACTAACGACTTGGACGCGGTTCAAGAGCTGGGCGAGGGAGATACGTTAACGGAAACCTTCACAGTGACGTCGGCAGACGGCACAGAGCATGACATCACGGTGACCATCAACGGCACGAACGACCTACCAGAGATCGGTACGGGTGACGGCGTGGATGCGGGCGAAGTGACGGAAGACACCAGCTTGAGCACGGGCGGCACACTGACGATCAGTGATGACGATGCGGGCGAAGCGACCTTCACGGCGCAAACCGATGCGGCGGGCTCATACGGCACGTTCAACATCGGCACCGATGGCGTGTGGACGTACTCTCTGACTAACGACTTGGACGCGGTTCAAGAGCTGGGCGAGGGAGATACGTTAACGGAAACCTTCACAGTGACGTCGGCAGACGGCACAGAGCATGACATCACGGTGACCATCAACGGCACGAACGACCTACCAGAGATCGGTACGGGTGACGGCGTGGATGCGGGCGAAGTGACGGAAGACACCAGCTTGAGCACGGGCGGCACACTGACGATCAGTGATGACGATGCGGGCGAAGCGACCTTCACGGCGCAAACCGATGCGGCGGGCTCATACGGCACGTTCAACATCGGCACCGATGGCGTGTGGACGTACTCTCTGACTAACGACTTGGACGCGGTTCAAGAGCTGGGCGAGGGAGATACGTTAACGGAAACCTTCACAGTGACGTCGGCAGACGGCACAGAGCATGACATCACGGTGACCATCAACGGCACGAACGACCTACCAGAGATCGGTACGGGTGACGGCGTGGATGCGGGCGAAGTGACGGAAGACACCAGCTTGAGCACGGGCGGCACACTGACGATCAGTGATGACGATGCGGGCGAAGCGACCTTCACGGCGCAAACCGATGCGGCGGGCTCATACGGCACGTTCAACATCGGCACCGATGGCGTGTGGACGTACTCTCTGACTAACGACTTGGACGCGGTTCAAGAGCTGGGCGAGGGAGATACGTTAACGGAAACCTTCACAGTGACGTCGGCAGACGGCACAGAGCATGACATCACGGTGACCATCAACGGCACGAACGACCTACCAGAGATCGGTACGGGTGACGGCGTGGATGCGGGCGAAGTGACGGAAGACACCAGCTTGAGCACGGGCGGCACACTGACGATCAGTGATGACGATGCGGGCGAAGCGACCTTCACGGCGCAAACCGATGCGGCGGGCTCATACGGCACGTTCAACATCGGCACCGATGGCGTGTGGACGTACTCTCTGACTAACGACTTGGACGCGGTTCAAGAGCTGGGCGAGGGAGATACGTTAACGGAAACCTTCACAGTGACGTCGGCAGACGGCACAGAGCATGACATCACGGTGACCATCAACGGCACGAACGACCTACCAGAGATCGGTACGGGTGACGGCGTGGATGCGGGCGAAGTGACGGAAGACACCAGCTTGAGCACGGGCGGCACACTGACGATCAGTGATGACGATGCGGGCGAAGCGACCTTCACGGCGCAAACCGATGCGGCGGGCTCATACGGCACGTTCAACATCGGCACCGATGGCGTGTGGACGTACTCTCTGACTAACGACTTGGACGCGGTTCAAGAGCTGGGCGAGGGAGATACGTTAACGGAAACCTTCACAGTGACGTCGGCAGACGGCACAGAGCATGACATCACGGTGACCATCAACGGCACGAACGACCTACCAGAGATCGGTACGGGTGACGGCGTGGATGCGGGCGAAGTGACGGAAGACACCAGCTTGAGCACGGGCGGCACACTGACGATCAGTGATGACGATGCGGGCGAAGCGACCTTCACGGCGCAAACCGATGCGGCGGGCTCATACGGCACGTTCAACATCGGCACCGATGGCGTGTGGACGTACTCTCTGACTAACGACTTGGACGCGGTTCAAGAGCTGGGCGAGGGAGATACGTTAACGGAAACCTTCACAGTGACGTCGGCAGACGGCACAGAGCATGACATCACGGTGACCATCAACGGCACGAACGACCTACCAGAGATCGGTACGGGTGACGGCGTGGATGCGGGCGAAGTGACGGAAGACACCAGCTTGAGCACGGGCGGCACACTGACGATCAGTGATGACGATGCGGGCGAAGCGACCTTCACGGCGCAAACCGATGCGGCGGGCTCATACGGCACGTTCAACATCGGCACCGATGGCGTGTGGACGTACTCTCTGACTAACGACTTGGACGCGGTTCAAGAGCTGGGCGAGGGAGATACGTTAACGGAAACCTTCACAGTGACGTCGGCAGACGGCACAGAGCATGACATCACGGTGACCATCAACGGCACGAACGACCTACCAGAGATCGGTACGGGTGACGGCGTGGATGCGGGCGAAGTGACGGAAGACACCAGCTTGAGCACGGGCGGCACACTGACGATCAGTGATGACGATGCGGGCGAAGCGACCTTCACGGCGCAAACCGATGCGGCGGGCTCATACGGCACGTTCAACATCGGCACCGATGGCGTGTGGACGTACTCTCTGACTAACGACTTGGACGCGGTTCAAGAGCTGGGCGAGGGAGATACGTTAACGGAAACCTTCACAGTGACGTCGGCAGACGGCACAGAGCATGACATCACGGTGACCATCAACGGCACGAACGACCTACCAGAGATCGGTACGGGTGACGGCGTGGATGCGGGCGAAGTGACGGAAGACACCAGCTTGAGCACGGGCGGCACACTGACGATCAGTGATGACGATGCGGGCGAAGCGACCTTCACGGCGCAAACCGATGCGGCGGGCTCATACGGCACGTTCAACATCGGCACCGATGGCGTGTGGACGTACTCTCTGACTAACGACTTGGACGCGGTTCAAGAGCTGGGCGAGGGAGATACGTTAACGGAAACCTTCACAGTGACGTCGGCAGACGGCACAGAGCATGACATCACGGTGACCATCAACGGCACGAACGACCTACCAGAGATCGGTACGGGTGACGGCGTGGATGCGGGCGAAGTGACGGAAGACACCAGCTTGAGCACGGGCGGCACACTGACGATCAGTGATGACGATGCGGGCGAAGCGACCTTCACGGCGCAAACCGATGCGGCGGGCTCATACGGCACGTTCAACATCGGCACCGATGGCGTGTGGACGTACTCTCTGACTAACGACTTGGACGCGGTTCAAGAGCTGGGCGAGGGAGATACGTTAACGGAAACCTTCACAGTGACGTCGGCAGACGGCACAGAGCATGACATCACGGTGACCATCAACGGCACGAACGACCTACCAGAGATCGGTACGGGTGACGGCGTGGATGCGGGCGAAGTGACGGAAGACACCAGCTTGAGCACGGGCGGCACACTGACGATCAGTGATGACGATGCGGGCGAAGCGACCTTCACGGCGCAAACCGATGCGGCGGGCTCATACGGCACGTTCAACATCGGCACCGATGGCGTGTGGACGTACTCTCTGACTAACGACTTGGACGCGGTTCAAGAGCTGGGCGAGGGAGATACGTTAACGGAAACCTTCACAGTGACGTCGGCAGACGGCACAGAGCATGACATCACGGTGACCATCAACGGCACGAACGACCTACCAGAGATCGGTACGGGTGACGGCGTGGATGCGGGCGAAGTGACGGAAGACACCAGCTTGAGCACGGGCGGCACACTGACGATCAGTGATGACGATGCGGGCGAAGCGACCTTCACGGCGCAAACCGATGCGGCGGGCTCATACGGCACGTTCAACATCGGCACCGATGGCGTGTGGACGTACTCTCTGACTAACGACTTGGACGCGGTTCAAGAGCTGGGCGAGGGAGATACGTTAACGGAAACCTTCACAGTGACGTCGGCAGACGGCACAGAGCATGACATCACGGTGACCATCAACGGCACGAACGACCTACCAGAGATCGGTACGGGTGACGGCGTGGATGCGGGCGAAGTGACGGAAGACACCAGCTTGAGCACGGGCGGCACACTGACGATCAGTGATGACGATGCGGGCGAAGCGACCTTCACGGCGCAAACCGATGCGGCGGGCTCATACGGCACGTTCAACATCGGCACCGATGGCGTGTGGACGTACTCTCTGACTAACGACTTGGACGCGGTTCAAGAGCTGGGCGAGGGAGATACGTTAACGGAAACCTTCACAGTGACGTCGGCAGACGGCACAGAGCATGACATCACGGTGACCATCAACGGCACGAACGACCTACCAGAGATCGGTACGGGTGACGGCGTGGATGCGGGCGAAGTGACGGAAGACACCAGCTTGAGCACGGGCGGCACACTGACGATCAGTGATGACGATGCGGGCGAAGCGACCTTCACGGCGCAAACCGATGCGGCGGGCTCATACGGCACGTTCAACATCGGCACCGATGGCGTGTGGACGTACTCTCTGACTAACGACTTGGACGCGGTTCAAGAGCTGGGCGAGGGAGATACGTTAACGGAAACCTTCACAGTGACGTCGGCAGACGGCACAGAGCATGACATCACGGTGACCATCAACGGCACGAACGACCTACCAGAGATCGGTACGGGTGACGGCGTGGATGCGGGCGAAGTGACGGAAGACACCAGCTTGAGCACGGGCGGCACACTGACGATCAGTGATGACGATGCGGGCGAAGCGACCTTCACGGCGCAAACCGATGCGGCGGGCTCATACGGCACGTTCAACATCGGCACCGATGGCGTGTGGACGTACTCTCTGACTAACGACTTGGACGCGGTTCAAGAGCTGGGCGAGGGAGATACGTTAACGGAAACCTTCACAGTGACGTCGGCAGACGGCACAGAGCATGACATCACGGTGACCATCAACGGCACGAACGACCTACCAGAGATCGGTACGGGTGACGGCGTGGATGCGGGCGAAGTGACGGAAGACACCAGCTTGAGCACGGGCGGCACACTGACGATCAGTGATGACGATGCGGGCGAAGCGACCTTCACGGCGCAAACCGATGCGGCGGGCTCATACGGCACGTTCAACATCGGCACCGATGGCGTGTGGACGTACTCTCTGACTAACGACTTGGACGCGGTTCAAGAGCTGGGCGAGGGAGATACGTTAACGGAAACCTTCACAGTGACGTCGGCAGACGGCACAGAGCATGACATCACGGTGACCATCAACGGCACGAACGATGCGGCGACTGTAACAACGTCACAGCAATCTCCAATCACAACTAATGAAGACACCTCAACCGTCATCGAATGGGACTCGTTCGGAATAACAGACGTTGATTCACCTGATTCAGCTCTAGGTATTGAGATTACCGATTTACCAGATAACGGGAAGTTCGAATATTTCGGTGATGATGGTCAGTGGCATGATATTTCGGTTGGTCAAGTTATTGACAAGGACGAGTTTGATGCAGATAGAGTTCGATTTACTCCGGATGACGATGAGTCAGGGTATGATAATCACTCAGCTCCAGGGATAGGCGATCAACAACAAGATTATGCACAGATTGGTTTCAAACCAACTGATGGCGTAAATGTAGGCGGGGAGTCGACTGTAGCGATAAATGTTACTCCAATTGCTGACGCGCCTAACTTGTTCACCGGCATCGATGGAATTGAACTTCCGGACCAACAATTCAAAGTAAGTATGTGGAATGGTGTCTCTGTTGGTTCTCAATATGGTGTTGGTAATGGTGTTGACCCTGATACCTTGATTAATGTCATCGATGATTTGGATGTTAGTAGTGCCTCTTCAAGCAATACGAATGACGTCCGAGACCCTAGTCAAGGATCTGGTCAAGCTACACTAATCACGGGGCTAATTTATCTAGAAGCCGGTACATCTTATGATTTCGTTGGTAACGCGGATGATAGTTTAGCGATAAAAATTGGTGGTGAGCTTACAGATGATGCTCGATGGGGGGATAGCAGTGGGAGTATCCATGGCATTGCATTTACACCAACTGTTTCTGGTTTTTATCCGATAGAAATTTATCATCATAATCAGAGTGGTCCTGGTAACTTCGATGTTAACGTTTCAGTAGACGGTGCGAGCCCTGTTAATTTAAATAACACAAACTTTGGTATTGTTAGTGACGTATCTCAGTTAGACAATATTGATATACGTACATCAGAACTGATTAATGAAAATGGTGTTGAGTTTTATCAAGTTTATACAACAAATGAAGGCCCACAGGATACGCGGATTCCATTGACAGAGCTGCAAGCATCGTTAAATGATACAGACGGTTCAGAGACTTTGGCTGTTAATGTAAGTGGTTTCCCTGCGGGGGCGGAGTTAAGCGATGGAGTCAACTCTCACACGTTTACCAACACGAGCGAAGAGTTTGATATCAGCCATTGGGACATGACAAATTTGACTGTCTTACCATCTGCAGGAAGTCACGACGATTTTACTATAGATGTCGAAGCGATCGCTAGCGAGAAGGATTCAACAAGTACTGCAACAACTTCTACTAGTATTGATGTGGTCGTCTACGAATACAATGCTACATACACACAACCTGATACTAGAACTGTAGATGAAGATAACAATGTTTCCGGCAACGTTTTATCTAATGATACTGACGCAGATAACACTTTATCATTGCAGTCAGTTGAAATAGGGGGGGCGCTCTATGACCTTGGTCAAACTATCACGTTGACTAGTGGTGAGTTAACGATTGACCAAGATGGTAGTTATTTGTTTGTTCCTTCTGACAATTGGTCAGGCGATGTCCCAACTGTAACTTATACGACAAACACAGGCGTAAGCGATACTCTTGATATTACAGTAACCGCGATTGCAGACGCTCCTCGTATAACTATTGCGGTCGGAGAATTACAACAAACACAAGCGGTACCTGATTTCGGAACGTCACCTAGCGATATTCGCAATCTCGTGAGTAATGGTGAAACCTCTATCGGAGATATCAGTTTCGACCACGTTGATCAGTCTCCAGCGTTCAACAATGGTAATCAAGGTGACGACTTGATGATTGCGCCAGATAATGCAGCGGCACAGCAGTTTGTGGGCGATCAGCAAGCAGTTAACTTAAGTCAACACGGTAGCGACACGTTTGTTGGTACCAGTGGTAATGATTCCTTTTATGGTGGGAATGGCTCGCAGGATAGCGAAGCGGAAACCGACACAGTTATCTACCAAGGTAAGTTGTCCGAGTACGATCTCGATTTTCGTGGTTTAGAGCACAGCCAAGTGTCGTATTGGCTAGTGAAAGACTTACTAGAAAGGGACACGTCTAGCGAGAATTCACCAACAACGGAAGACGGGGACCACTTATACGGTATCGAACGACTTATATTCTCAGATGCTATTGTTCAAATCGATAATGAAACTGGTAAATATACGGTTCTTCAAGATAGAGCCATACCATTAGACATTACAACCGAACTGGTCGATGTAGATGGTAGTGAGACCTTAAGTAGTGAAGTAACAATACAAGGGGTTCCTGAGGGAGTTGAATTGTACGTGGGCGGTCAATTGATTTCCCCAAATAATGACGGTAGTTACTCTGTAACTATCCCTGCATCCGGTGAGGTTAACGCTGAATTACGTATTCCGTACTCCCACGAAGGTGAAGTTGACTTTGAACTTTCTGTAACGGCAAGTTCAACAGAGTCAGGCAACTCTGATCAAGCAGTGACCGTAGAAACGGCTGATGTTAGCTTTAGAAGCTATGTACTTAACACCGGCTCCCATGGTGATGACAACATAGTAGGCTCTTTAGATAATGATTTAATTGTTGGTGACGTACAGGGGCTGCAGATCGTAGCTGGCGAGGATTACAATATCGCCTTTATACTGGATACTTCAGGCAGTATGGGCAGCGACGTTGATACTGCGAAGGACGAGTTGTTAGTTGTTTTTGACGCTATTTTAGAGAGCTCTCAAGGGCAACATTCAGGTGATGTTAATATCCTAATTACCGATTTTTCTAATGGTACTAATACGTCTGTTTCTGTGGACTTAAGTAGTCAAAACCCTAGAGCTCAGTTTGTTTCTGCTCTCGATAGTATTGTAGACAATGGAAGTGGCGGTACTAACTATGAGGCAGGTTTTGAGTCTGCTGTTGATTGGTTTGCTACGCAAAGTAGTGGGAACAATATTTCTTACTTTATTTCAGATGGTGAGCCTACCTCTTACTCTGAAAGTAAGTTAATGAGAAGCGATTTTGACGACATATTATTGGA
Source organism: Vibrio toranzoniae (assembly GCF_024347655.1). Taxonomy (NCBI): domain Bacteria; kingdom Pseudomonadati; phylum Pseudomonadota; class Gammaproteobacteria; order Vibrionales; family Vibrionaceae; genus Vibrio; species Vibrio toranzoniae. The sequence continues at coordinate 1,416,079 of NZ_AP025514.1, forward strand.
TTACGATGAAGCTACTAATACTGTTATTACCTTAGACGATTTAATCCCTGATGGATATACAAATGGAGTTATCAATTATCAGGGGAAAGTTTTGGTTGATGGTGATTCTAAGCTTTATTCTCCGTTAACCGGTGAACAAATTGGAGAACTGAGCATAAACGGATATTCTTTTGACTACTATGATAGAGGTGGAGTCAACAGACAAGGTCAACATATGTTTCAACTGTTAGCTTTACTGTCTGCTGTTGAAGCTATCGGGTTAGGTAGTTCATTAGATCAAGATGTTCTTGACGATTATGACTCTGACGGAGTAGTTGCGACATCTATTGATGTAACTAAACTTGCTGAGGTTATTTTAGGAAAAGAAATCGACCTGTTACAAGGTTCCGATGGAATTGATGGCCTAGCGGGTAATGACATCATATTTGGTGACCTCATGCAGTTTGACAATATTTCCGGTCAAGGTGTACCTGCGATTCAGAAATATGTGGCTCAGCAAACAGGTGAAGAGTTATCACTTGTGTCTGCTCGCGATATTCACACTTACATAACGGATAACGTCGACGAGTTCAATCAATCTAATGCAAATGACAAGGATGACGTTTTATCAGGTGGTGACGGTGACGACCTCTTATTTGGCCAAGGTGGTGATGATACGCTGATAGGCGGGCTTGGTGATGATATCTTAACTGGTGGTGACGGTGATGACTTGTTCCAATGGGTTGATCAACCGTTCCAAGATGATGTTGATACGATAACTGACTTTGCTTTGGGTCAAGATCACTTAGATATATCTCAGTTGTTGCCGACGGAAAATTCAATGTCAGATTTGCTTGAGCACATCACCATTGAAAAAGTTGATAATGGCGGGGGAGATAAAGACCTTGTTATTACAATTTCAGAGGGTGCAAATAACAGTGGTCAGACACAAACGATTGTACTCGATAACACGGGAAATCAGTTTGACTCTGTGAACGCTCAAGGTGATGGCAGTGTGATAAGCAGTGATTTGAGTAACTTGGTTAATCAACTCTTTGTAAATTTACCAGACCAATAACAAAAAGGGCCGAAAGGCCCTTTTTAATACGTCTGTTTTGCTATAAAAGCTAGATTCTAAAGATCTAAGATTACAACACCTTACAGGCAAAACCTTTCAGGTAGAAACCTTCTGGGTAGGCTGTATCTGTTAGGTGGTCGGCTGCTTGTTCGAAGCGCTCTACGAACTTAACAGTGCGGCCTGCGTCTAGTGCTGCATCGGCGATGATCTTTTGGAACAAATCGGTACCCATTAAGCCAGAGCAAGAGTAGGTGAGTAGAGTGCCACCTGGTTTCAGGATTTGCATCGCAAGCATGTTAACGTCTTTATAGCCGTTCGCGCCAGATGTCAGGTTGTTCTTACTTGAAACGAACTTTGGTGGATCCATGATAACGACGTCGAACTTCGTGCCTTGGTCTCTGTATTCGCGAAGCAGTTTGAAAACGTCTGCGTTTAGGAATACTGCTCGCTTTTTCGAGATGTCGAACTCATTTAGTTCAGCGTTGAACTTAGCTGTATCAAGAGCCAGCTGCGAGACGTCAGCATTGATTACACGCTTAGCATCACCTTTAAGGGCATACAGACCAAAACCACCGGTGTATGAGAAACAGTTAAGGACATCTTTGCCTTTAACGTATTTCATAGATTCTTTACGGCTATCACGTTGATCCATGTAGAAGCCCGTTTTGTGGCCTTCCATAATGTTCACGCTGATCTTCACGCCGTTTTCTTCAATGACTACTGACTTAGGTGGCTCTTCGCCATGCAGTACGCCAACAACTTGTTCTAAGCCTTCTTTTTTACGGACTGCTACGTCAGATCGCTCGTAAATGTTGCAGTCGGGGAAGCATTCAACTAAAGCTTCAACAAGAATACTCTTATTAAACTCAGCACCGGCGCTAAGTAGTTGGCAAACTAAGAAGTCTTGATACTTATCGATAGTGATACCGGGTAAACCATCAGACTCTGCTGCTGTTAAGCGATAGCCCGTTAGACCATCACGTTCAATGATATCTTCACGTAAAGACTGTGCGTCTTGAATTCGTTTTACGAAGAACGCCTTGTTGATTTCTTCTTTTTCAAATGTCCAAACACGAGCTCGAATTTGAGAGTCCGGTGAGTAAGCTGCTTTTGCAAGCCACTGACCATTTTGAGCATATACGTCTACAGTTTCACCTTGTTGTGGCTCGCCTTCGACCTTATCGATACCGCGTGAAAATACCCAAGGGTGTTTTCGGCGTAGTGATTTATCTCGGCCTTTAGCTAGATGAATTGAAGGAGTCATAATTTACTCTGTTTGTTGAATTTGAAGGAGGGGTATTGTCGGGGAAGTCCAGTTGAAAAGCAAATAAGAAAGGGCTGCAGAAGCAGCCCTAGCAACACTTTTTAATGAATAAAACTTATATCAATGCTACGCCTTAAGACCTGTCAGTAAGCCTTCCATTGTATCGCTCTGCTTGCGCAGTTGATCAACATTGGAGTTACTCTTGCTTATCATATCGCAGATGCTGTCTGATTGATGACGAATTTCTTCGACACTTTGAGCTATGTTATCTGCAACAGCACCTTGTTCTTCCGCGGCAGTAGCTATTTGTGTGCTACTGTCTGAAATTGATTGATTCTTTTCCGCTAAAGAGTCGATCTCAACATTCACTTCTGACATTAATGTTTGACCTTCATTAGCGTTGTTAACCGTTACTTCCATCAATTTTGTGAGTGATTGGCTGTTACGTTGTAATGATTCAATCATGCTTTGGATTTCAACCGTCGCTTGCTGTGTTCTTCCTGCAAGAGCACGAACTTCATCGGCAACAACTGCAAAACCACGTCCTTGTTCACCAGCACGAGCAGCTTCAATAGCGGCATTCAACGCGAGTAGGTTAGTTTGTTCTGAAATACCATTGATGGTTGTTACTACTTCATCGATCTGTGCTGCGTTAGCGTCAAGTTCTTCTACCGCTTGTGAGGCGGATTGAATCTCTCGAGATAGACTAGAGATAGATTGCAAAGTATTAGAAACCTTCACTTGACCGTTCTGGGCAACGCCACGAGCATCCATCGTTTGAGAGCTTGAGTCGTGCGCAAGAGTCGCGACTTCACGAATCGTCGCCGCCATTTGTTCGGTTGCACTTGCTAGGCTATTCAGGTGCTCTTGTTGATTGCCTGAAATGTCTGAGCTTTGCTGTGTTGACTGATTTAAATCCGAGCTGATCTGCTGCATGAGTGCCACAGATTCTTGGATTGACTGAACCATGTTTTGTTCACGCTCAGCTACCTTGTCGATAGTAATGGCAATTTCACTGAATTCATCACGGACCAAGAAGTAGTTCATACGGTAAGTTAAGTCTCCGTTCGCAAGTGTGTTCAGCGCTTTGTTTATCGAGAACATGGCACCGCCAATGAAGGTCATGATGTAGTAAACACCCAATGCGATCAGCGTTAGCGTCACCGCGATGATAGAGACTTGAGTGGTAGATAGCGCAGACCAAAGATTTTGATCGTGGTTTGCCACTAAATTAAACGCACCGTTCATGACTGAAACAGAACCTGCTCCGTAGCCTAAAGAGATGGTCTCTGAATTACTAACAAGTTGGGCAACTTGATCTTTCGTGAGTTGACCCGCTTCAATAAGTCCTTTCATCAAGAGCATTTCTTCTTGATAAAGGTGAGCCAGCAATGAATTCGCTGCACTATCTAAAACGAGAGTTAATATAACAAGAGCAAGAAGAGGTAATAAGAAGAGTAGATAGAACTTTTCTTGGATTTTTAGGTGAATGAGATATTTGTCAATCCAACGAAATGGGATTTCTTTCATAATCGTTATACTCGAAGTAAGTCCACCAATAAGCGGTGAATGAATAGAAGCTCGACTATATCATTCATATAATTTATGAGGCAACGTTATGGAAAGTTCACAATATATTTTTGTCGTGTCAGGCGTAGTTCAGTGTGTTGGTTTTCGATATCACACCAGCAGACAAGCGCAAGCTTTGAGTATTTCAGGTTACGCTAAGAACCTAAATGATGGCCGAGTAGAAGTATTAGCGGTTGGAGAGGCTGAACACATTGAGAAGCTATACGAATGGCTAAAAACCGGCCCTAAGAGTGCGGTAGTTGATGGTGTAGCAAAACATCAAGTCGGAGAGAAAGAACGACAAAACGTACGTGCCGGGGAGTTTAAAATACTGTAGCTCAGTCACTACAGTATTTATATTCAGGAATGACCTATAAGCGGGTTGATCTTTACAAGCACTTCGCTGGTTTAGGTAGACCCGCCAGTTTAGTCGCTTGCTTCGCTGGGCCTTTCTTGAATAGCTTGAATAGGTACTTGCTGTTGCCTTTTTCTGGGCCGTGCGCCTTTTCCATCGCTTTAACTAGCATGCGAACCGCTGGAGAGGTGTTGAACTCTTCGTAAAAGTTCCTCACAAAGTGTACGACTTCTAAGTGCGCATCAGTAAGCTCAATAGCTTCGTCTTGAGCAAGAACCTCAATCATACCTTCTTCCCATTGTGTGTAGTCTAATAGGTAGCCTTGAGCGTCGGTTTCGATTTGCTTGCCGTTATATTCAAACATGTTTAATCCAGAATCCAGTTAACTATCCAGATAGGGTAATGACCAAGTTTATTTTTCTCAATAGATTTATAGCGATCTCCAGAAATATTGCAGCTATCTAAAGAATTCTGATGCTGATAGATACAAAAAAGCCCAAGAGCTAGGCTCTTGGGCTAGATACCCTTCAGTTATGGGAGTGATTAGTCGTCGCTACCCATGATGCCTAGAATGCTTAGTAGGCTGATGAAGATGTTGTAGATTGATACGTACAAGCTGATCGTTGCTGAGATGTAGTTAGTCTCACCGCCACGAATGATGTTTTGCGTTGTAAGCAAGATAACACCAGTCGAGAATAGGATGAACATACCGCTCATTGCCAATGATAGTAGAGGCATTTGTAGGAAGATGTTTGCAACCATACCTACAAGTAGTACCACGAAACCAGCTAGTAGCATGCCGTTAAGGAATGACAAGTCACGCTTAGTAGTAAGAGCGTAAGCTGAAGCACCCATAAATGCTAATGCGGTACCGCCAAGTGCAGTTAGGATGACATCACCCATGCCTGCTCCGACGTACATATTTAGGATTGGACCGATGGTGTAGCCTAAGAAACCTGTAAATAGGAATGTGAAGACTAGACCCATGCTGTTGTCACGGTTCTTCTCAGTTAAGAAAAGTAGGCCGTAGAAGCCAACTAGCATGATGATAAGACCAGGGCGAGGAAGGTTCATCGCCATCGATACGCCTGCTACAACAGCAGACCAAAGTAGTGTCATAGACAGTAGAGCGTAGGTGTTACGCAACACTTTATTGGTTTGCAGAGCACTTTCTTGAGATGCTGTGCGTGAAAACATAGGGCTGTTCATAATCTTCCTCGTAAGGTGACTTCAATAGTTATTAGTACATTTATGGGGGTGAAAGTTCGAAAAATCAAGTCTTTCATTCCTCTTGTATACGTAAAATAATAATCAAAATAGTCGGTTAAGTGTTTCTTAAGGTGTAACAAAGTATTTCTTAACCTGTAATTAAGTGCTGCTAAGATCCGTCGTTCAACCTTTTATAGTCAATTATTTATAATTTAAAAACATCTATAACTTGAAAAAATAAAGAGGCGATCTAAGCCGCCTCTGTAGTTTATGCATCATAACACATTAATGGTGTAGGATTTGGCTTAAGAAGTTCTGCGTTCTGTCTGACTGTGGGTTTTCAAAGAAATCGACAGGGTTGTTTTCTTCTATGATCTCGCCTGCATCCATGAAGATAACGCGATCTGCGACTTCTTTAGCAAAGCCCATTTCGTGTGTTACACACAACATGGTCATGCCTTCTTCCGCAAGCTCTACCATAACGTCTAACACTTCACGAACCATTTCTGGATCGAGTGCCGACGTTGGTTCATCAAACAGCATGACTTGAGGGTTCATACACAAAGAACGAGCGATAGCTACACGTTGTTGCTGACCACCCGAAAGCTGGCCTGGGAATTTATCCGCTTGCTCTGGGATTTTTACACGTTCTAGGTACTTCATTGCTATCGCTTCGGCTTCGTCTTTAGGCATCTTCTTGACCCAAATAGGAGCTAAAGTACAGTTTTCTAGAACTGTCAAGTGTGGGAAGAGGTTGAAGTGCTGGAAACACATGCCGACATCTCTGCGTACGGCTTCGATGTTTTTCAAATCTTCAGTCAATTCATTCCCTGAAACAAAGATATCGCCTTTTTGGTGTTCTTCCAATCGGTTAATGCAACGGATCATCGTTGATTTACCAGATCCTGAAGGACCACAAATGACGATTTTCTCACCTTTTTTAACTTCTAGATTGATGTTCTTAAGTACGTGGAATTCACCGTACCATTTATTCATGTCTTTCAACTCGATCATAAGACCTTGAGAGTTGTTTTCTGTCTGCTGCGTCATAATACGTCCTTGATCTTGTTAATTATCGTTTGTGGCCGGTGTGAAGTCTGTTTTCTAACCATATCGAATATCTCGACATGCCAAAACAAAACACCCAGAACACTAACGCGACAAATACATAACTTTCTGTTGAATACCCAAGCCATTCAGGGTCGGTATTCGCGGCTTGGCCAATTCCTAGTACGTCAAACATACCGATAATTAAGACAAGACTCGTATCTTTAAATAACCCAATGAAGGTATTAACGATTGAAGGGATTGTAATTTTTAATGCTTGAGGAAGGATAATTAATCCCGTCTTCTTCCAATAGCTAAGGCCAAGTGCGTCTGCGGCTTCATATTGCCCTTTTGGTATGGCTTGTAAACCGCCTCTAACTACTTCTGCCATATACGCTGAACTGAATAAAACGACACCGATTAAAGCTCGAATCAATTTGTCTGTTTCAGTTCCTTCAGAGAGGAAAAGCGGAAGCATTACTGAGGCCATGAATAGAACCGTAATTAGCGGTACGCCACGCCAAATTTCGATATAAACAGTACACATACTGCGGATTATTGGCATCTCGGAGCGTCGTCCTAGTGCTAAAGCCACGCCAATTGGCAATGAAACAACGATGCCGACGAGAGCAATGATTAGCGTAACTAGTAATCCTCCCCATTTATGTGTGTCTACGACTTCTAGGCCGAAAACACCACCATATAACAAACCTGCGATAAGGAATGGGTAAATGTTTACAAAGAAAAGCCAAATCCAAGTACGCTTAGGTGTTTTTTCGTAAGCGAGTAAAGCAACAAATATGGCTAGCGTGATATAGAAAAGTTGAGGCCGCCAAAGTTCTGCTTCAGGGTAGAAGCCAAACATGAACTGATCCCAGCGAACACTAATGAAAACCCAACAAGCCCCTTCACTTGTGCAAGCATCACGTGTTGTTCCTATCCAATCGGCACTAATGAATGCCCAGTCAGCAATTGCCCACAACAGAGTAAAAGCGAAGTAAGCAAGGACAATAGTGACTACGCTGTTAATGGGGCCATTAAATAGATTTTTTCTTAACCAACCGACAGGTCCAACGGTATTCGCTGGAGGCGGAAGATCTGGTTGAAATTGATGTGTACTCATCTTATCTCTCCACCAACGCTACTTTGCGGTTGTATATATTCATTACAGCTGACGTTAACAGACTTAAGGTCAAGTAGACGCCCATAGTCATTGCGATTACTTCAATCGCTTGCCCGGTTTGGTTCAAAGTTGTACCTGCGAAAACAGAAACAAGGTCTGGATAACCAATTGCCATGGCTAGTGACGAGTTTTTGGTCAGATTTAGATATTGACTGGTTAATGGTGGGATAATAATTCTTAACGCTTGAGGAATGATGACAAGCTTAAGAGTACGAGAGCGAGGAATACCAAGGGACATAGCTGCTTCAGTTTGACCGTGACTTACAGCATTGATACCTGATCGTACAATCTCTGCTATAAAAGAAGCTGTATAAATACTTAAGGCAAGCATTAATGCAGCAAGTTCTGGAATTATGCTAATGCCACCTTTAAAGTTAAAACCTTTAAGTTCCGGATATTCGGCCGAAATAGGCATGCCCATAATAAAATATGTCACCAGTGGTAAACCAATAATTAGAGCCATTGCAACGCGTCCCATCGGTGTTTGTTGACCGGTGAGTTTTTGTCTGTTGTTAGCCCAGATATTGATAAAAAATGTGGCAATAATACCAGCAATAAACGCGGTGATAACAATACTACTACCTTGTTCAAAGATAGGCGCAGGAAAATACAAACCACGAACGTTAAGGAAAATCGCTTCACCCAAACTCATACTTTGACGAGTCGACGGAAGAGCTTGAAGCACTGCGAAATACCAAAAAAAGATCTGTAAAAGAAGGGGAATATTTCGAAATATTTCTATGTAAACAGCGGCAAAGCGACTTACTAACCAATTCGAAGAAAGTCGCGCAATGCCCATACTAAAACCAATGACAGTGGCTAATATGATGCCAAGAATAGATACAAGTGCCGTGTTAAGTAAACCCACGAAGAAAGTTCTGCCATAAGAGAACGTTTCATCGTATTCGATAAGTGTTAGGCCAATACCAAAACCAGCTTCTTGGGATAAAAAGTCAAAACCAGTGGCAATGCCACGGGCGTCTAAGTTCGTGAGCGTGTTATTTACAATGGTATAAATTAACGCTGTAAGAGCTCCAACAGCAAGGACTTGGAACACAACAGAGCGGAACGTCGGGTTGTAAAGAAGGTTGGCACTCTTTGCTTTCGGCTTCGCTTGAGATGGCGAAGGAGTTTCGTTAGGTTTCATACTGCTATAACCTCAAATCCATTTAATAAAGAGGGCGGAAACCTCCGCCCTAATTGATGTTTATAATCTTATTAACGGATTGGTGGAGCGTACATAAAGCCGCCCGCATTCCATAGTGCATTTACACCGCGAGAAATCTGAAGTGGAGAGCCCGTACCTACAGTGCGCTCAAAGCTCTCACCGTAGTTACCAACTTGCTTAATTACTTGGTAACCCCAGTCATCACGAATGCCAAGACCTTTGCCTTTAGGACCATCTACACCAAGAATACGCTTGATGTTTGGATCTTTTGACTTAAGCATTTCATCTGCATTTTTAGAAGAAATACCGTACTCTTCAGCATTAATCATCGTAGAAAGAGTCCACTTAGCTACGTTAAACCACTTGTCGTCATCTTGGCGAACAACAGGACCTAGTGGTTCTTTTGAGATGATTTCAGGAAGTACTTGCGCAGACTTTGGATCTGCTAAATTCAAACGAAGTGCGTAAAGGCCAGATTGGTCAGTGGTAAGCGCATCACAGCGACCAGCATCGAAACCTTTAGAAGTTTGAGCGGCGGTATCAAATACTACAGGCTTGTAAGACATACCACTATTTCGGAAGTAATCAGCTAGGTTAAGTTCGGTTGTTGTACCTGACTGAACACACACCGAAGCGCCATCAAGTTCTCGAGCACTCTTAAGACCCAACTCTTTTTTCACCATAAAGCCTTGACCGTCGTAGTAGTTAACACCGACAAAATTTAGACCTAAAGCGGTATCACGATGCAGCGTCCATGTCGTGTTACGAGATAGTACGTCTATTTCACCAGACTGAAGGGCAGTGAAACGCTCTTTTGCAGTTAGGGGGACATACTTAACTTTAGTTTTATCTCCGAGTACAGCCGCTGCAAGAGCTTGACAATACTCAACATCGATTCCTTCCCATTCACCTTTTGAGTTAGGGTTAGAGAAACCTGGAAGACCCGTACTTACGCCACAAGTTAAAAAACCTTGAGATGTGACTTTGTCCAGTGTGCTTTCTGCTGCTGATGCTGATGTTGCCATAAGCGCAGTTGATGCAGCGACTACTGAAGCAAGAAGTGTTAGTTTATTTGTCATTTGTATCCTTCCTTGTTAACCAGGTGACACCTGATACTCGTGCTCGTTTGAGTTTTTCTAGCTGTATTGCTTTTTCTTCTGTGACCTTGTTGTTCAAATCAAGAAAATTGCATTATGCAAATAGAGCTATGTGTGATTTAAACAACTATTCATAAGGTTAGGAAAGGATTCGTAGTTTCACAAATGTATAATTTAAAAAGAATTTTGAAAGAAACCACAAATCCCAACACAATTAGGATGACTAAATGTTAATTAAATGTAAATAGTGCAACGGTTCACACTGTTGGTGCAACGAGATTTAGATTTTAATATTGATAATCATGTAGATAAATATTCTTAATTGAACTATTAACGATGAAATATAAACCTTTAAAAAGATTGAAATTTGGTCAATAAATATTTTTATTACACTTTGATAGTTATTAATATGCTCCAAATTTGGTAGCATGGCTGAATAGTTATTGCAGTACTCTCAAGGAAGAACATGCGTTATTTTCCAATGTTTCTGGATGTAGAAAATAAGCCAATTTTAGTGGTTGGTGGGGGTGAGGTTGCTTGCCGAAAAGTAGATAGCTTATTAAGAGCAGGGGCTAATGTGACTTTGGTGTCTCCCAAGGTTGCACCTTACTTAAAGCAGCTAGTTGACGAGAGTAAGCTTCACTGGGTTCAAAATTTTTACTCGTCACACATTCTTTCGAAAGACTACCTGCAGGTATGGGCCACTACAGATAATCCGAGCCTGAATCATCAAGTATATAATGATGCGAAAAAACTCGGTGTTTTAGTCAATGTGGTTGATGATTTGCCTTACTGTGATTTTATCACTCCATCAATGGTTAATCGTGGGAGAGTTCAGATTGCGATCTCAAGTGGTGGTGCGTCACCTGTTTTGGTGAGAAATATTAGAGAAAAACTCGAAACGGTGCTTCCTCAGAACATCGGTTTAATCGCAGATTTTGGTGCATCAAAACGTAATTCGATAAAAGAATCTCTTCCTACCGTTGATGATCGTCGCAAATTTTGGGAGCGATTCTTGTCATCCAGCCTTATCGAGCAGGTGGCTGACAGGGATCAGTTAGAGTCATACTACCAACAAGCGTTAGCTGAGGGCATTGATAGCGAAGGTCAAGTAACCTGGGTTGAATTCGGGCAAGATGTAGAGTTACTACCGATGAAGGCCTTACGTTTGATGCAAGAGGCAGAGTTAGTGCTTTCCTCGAGCGATTGTCCATTCGAGTTTATTGACCTGTGCCGTCGAGATGCAGAAAGAGAAGGTTATGTTAACAGCGGAGAGTTATCTACCAAACTTGAGAAAGCAAGAGTCGATAGATTGCGAGTGTGTGTTTTTATTCCACCAGCAAGCGTTGAATTTAACCTGTTAGTCGGTAAAGACCTAAAACTTTCTTCTGCTAAAATACTCAGTTGAGGTGAGAGCTTTCTAGTTACTTAAAATCAGCTGGGAGGCTCCAATTAAAATAATCACACAAGTAAAAAGCCACTTCCCATAAGGAAGTGGCTTTTTGATATTTTAAACACCATACTTTGCTGTTTAATCAAGAACAAACAAAGGGTGAATAGCAAACAAAATCCGTTGGATATAACCAGTGTGATTAGTCGCGGAAGTTATCAAACTGGAAAGGTTGACCAAGTTCACCGTTACGAACAAGTGCCATAACCGCTTGTAGGTCATCACGCTTCTTACCTGTAACACGAACTTTTTCGCCTTGGATAGCCGCTTGAACCTTAACTTTGTTGTCTTTGATTAGCTTAACGATTTTCTTAGCAACATCGGTTTCGATACCTTGCTTGAAGATAACCGTTTGGTGCCAAGTGCGACCTGTTTGGTCTGCAGCCTTTGCTTCCATCGCGTTAGGATCAACATTACGCTTTGTTAGGTTGCTACGAAGGATATCGCGCATTTGCTTCAGTTGGAAATCGTCTTGAGCAGTCAGTTTTACCGACTCATCTTTGTAATCAAAGCTAGCCTCTACACCACGGAAATCGAAACGAGTCGATAGTTCACGGTTAGCATTGTCTACAGCGTTGCGTAGTTCTACTGATTCTACTTCAGAGATAATGTCAAATGATGGCATTGTGTTGTGTCCTTAAGCTAAATTTCTATCTTTAATTGCCGTTGCAAGCATGTCTAGCATTGTTGCGGTATCTTCCCAGCTTAGGCATGGGTCAGTGATAGACTTGCCGTATTCTAGGTTATTGATATCTGTCATTGGCTGGTTGCCTTCAACAATGAAGCTTTCCGCCATGATGCCTGCAATTTGATTCTTGTTAGATTTTATCTGTTCACAAATATCTTGCGCAACCTCTAACTGTTTACGGTGCTGCTTTTGACAGTTTGCGTGGCTAAAGTCTACAACTAAGCGCTGAGGCAGATCGAACTCGGCAAGTTGCTTACATGCACTATCTACAGATTCAGCATCGAAGTTAGGGCCTTTATCACCACCACGTAGAATAATATGACCATATGGGTTACCAGCAGTACGATAAACTGTCATGCGGCCATTCTTGTCTGGTGAGTAGAAGTAGTGGGAAGCGTGTGCAGCACGAATCGCATCAATAGCAATCTTGATATTGCCGTTCGTTGCGTTTTTAAAACCCACAGGGCAAGAAAGTGCAGAAGCCATTTCACGGTGAATCTGAGATTCAGTCGTACGAGCGCCGATTGCGCCCCAAGTTATAAGGTCTGCAATATATTGACCAGTGATCATATCAAGGAATTCAGTCGCAGTAGCAAGGCCAAGCTTATTGATATCAAGTAGAAGTTTGCGAGCTTTGTTTAAGCCTGTTTCAAGTGCGTATGAGCCATCAAGATTGGGATCGGTAATCAAACCTTTCCAACCGACAACAGTACGCGGCTTCTCGAAGTAGGTTCTCATTACAACGAACAATTCATCTTTGTATTGCTCTTGAATCTGACTTAGGCGCTCAGCGTAGTCAAGTGCGGCTTCTGTGTCGTGAACAGAGCAAGGGCCGACGATAACTAATAGGCGGTTATCACGACCCGTTAGGATATCTTCGATTTGGCGGCGAGAATTTTTAATGCGCTCAGCAACGTCGTCAGTAATAGGGTGTGCATTGCCTAATTCGGCAGGAGTTGGCATAGGACCCAGAGCTTGGGTTCTCAACTCATCAGTTTTTAATGGCATGTGATAGTTTTTTATTCTATTGCGAAGTGGTTAAGATAACGGAATTGAACAGAGGAATAAACTCTCTAAGTCAAAGTTATCTCTGTTATTGCTAATATTCTTATTTTTATCCGTGGGCCAATGCTAAATAAGGGATTTTCACTTGTATTAACAGGCAGCTATCGGTACTTTCGTTTGAACACAACATAAAAAATGCTGGAGCAGCAATGACTCAAAAAAATCAAAGCACTTTGCACCCAGAACTTGTTTTAGGCGATGTGCTGCCTTCTTATAACGATAATCATAATTCCAATCACTTATACGTTTCACTATCTGAACTGGTCATGGAGCGTGTTTTTTATCATCCAAGCATAGGGTCTCACTTTGAAACACTTTCTGACATCGAGAAAACATCGCTAAATGCCATTCTTGGTGATAAGAGTGTCGATGAACATTTTGTCTCAACACTCGTTATAGCGATTCAAGCTGCAGTTCAACCCCATCACAAGACGGTACGTATTGCTTTGAGCGACGCAGATAGTTACAGTTTTCGCTCTTTGTTGGGCGGGAATTGCGAAACAGAAGAAATTAACCCAGCGCTTGGTATTCGTGGTGTAGGTCGCTACGCAACACAAGAATACAGTAAGGCATTCGCACTTGAGTGTCAGGTAATCAAAACGTTGCGAGAGCAGGGCATTAACGTTGAAATCGTTGCTCCTTACGTTCGTGCATTAAGTGATGCTGCTAAGATTATCGATTTACTTGCCGAACAAGGGCTACCTCGTGGGTTGAATGGCTTGAAAGTGTTGTTTTCGTGCGATGTGCCATCAGCTGTAATTTTGAGTGAACGATTATTGCATTACTTTGATGGCACGGTAGTGAATATCGATAGTTTAGCGTCTTTCACTTTAGGTGTAGATAAGCAAAATGAAGCACAACAACATGCCTTTGATCCCCAGAACGAAGCGGTTATTACCTTATTGGACATGATTGTTAAAGCAACGCTTCATGTTAAGAAACCAGTATTGCTAGTGACTCAAGGGTTGGTAGATTATCCTCGATTACAAGGTTACATTGCCGATCTTGAAGGTGTTGATACGGTTGTTACCGCATAATTAATAAGCCCAGCGATATAAGTTGGCTTGAAGCGTTAATGCTTCAAGAATGAAAGAGATATTATCGTTAGATGATATCTCTTTTTTGTAACATTTTTTTGACATTGCTATCTTGAGTCTATTAACTGGTCAGATGACTAATAGTGCTAGGTGACTTGGATGCTAACTAATCTACAAAAAGCTAATCTCTACTTAACTATGTTTGGTATGTTTAAAGTGCCGTTAATTTGGTTATGTAGGCCGAAGTTACTCGCTCTTGATGATCAGCATGTCGAGCTTAAGATTCCTCTCAAAAGAAGAACTAAGAACCACTTAAATAGTATGTATTTTGGTGTACTAGCAGTGGGAGCTGATGTCGCGGGAGGCTTTCTTGCTATGAGTAAATCCCAGCAGCAAGGAGAGAAGATTTCTCTGGCGTTTAAAGAGGTAACAGGCAACTTTTTGAAACGCCCTGAAGGTGATGTACATTTCACGTGTAATGACGGTGAGCTCATCAATACTATGTTAGCCGAAACGATTTCGACTGGAGCGCGTGTTAACCAACCCGTGACTATTATCGCTACCTGTCCATCTTTGCATGGTGATGAACCGATGGCCGAGTTTCAGTTAACACTTTCTATTAAGAAAGTGCATGCTGGAAAATAGCTTGAAAGTAGAAGGTTATCTTGGAGCAGAGAGTCGGTTGAAATAGGAGATAACATTCGAATAGGAAGAGCGGTATGTGATTTTAATACCCACATACCGTATAACACTATGACTCTTGAGTGATTTGCTCTATATCAACAATTTTTGAGCGGTTCATTACGATTTTCCAACGGTAATATGTTGGATCACTATCGTGGTTGTTCTCTTTGATGATCAGGTTAAGAAGGTGGCGCTTTTCAACGGATTCTCGGCTGACTTGCCCCTCATTCAAGCGATAAATCTTATTTGAACTCTTGTCCATCAAACGTGTCAGTGCTCTTAGGCTGATAGAAAGCGTTTCACGAGTCTCCTCGTAACCACTCATAAATGTCGATGTCGACATTTCTGTGTGCGAACGATAATGTAATACCTGCTCTTCACGCTGCACAACCCGTCTCTTACGGAGCAATTGAATGCGATCAGCTAACTTAGAAAAGTTTGCGTAATCTAACCATTCAAGCTTATGGCCGACTAATTTATTGGTAGTTGGGTCAAAGTAGCGACGTTTCCATCTCGGCTTGCCTTTACGAAGCCAACGCCAAAGGATATCCCTTAAGTCATCTTTGAATATCTCGCGTAAAGCATAGATGAATGACATAGACACAATGAAAGAAGCAGTAATCTCCCCCAGGAAATCACGAGCCAATATGACGGTTGTGGTAACCACTACCATGACTAAACCTGTAGCTATCCCTTTAACGGCACGCTTTACGTTTTTACCCAGTGATGTGGTCTTCTCTTTGAGAACAATAGGGTGCTCAATCAAGCGGCGCAGTAAGCGCATTTTGTTACTCAGGCGAGTAACGTCTTCTCGCACCTTGGCTGAGTTATAACGATTGAGTTGACGGTGAGCCGTTTCCTTATCACAGAGTATTAAGAGACGCTCTTTGATCGTGGAATATTCACTACCGCGTGGCATGTGTGAAACCAGTGATAAGAATTTTTGCTCGGTGTACCAAGAGAGGTAGTTATCAATGTTTTCGTAGTAACGTTTGAGGTTTTCTTCATAAGGAATACTTCGACGAAGCTTCTTCAAAATATCCAACGCTAACTCAATGACTTCGTCGACTTCATCAGCCGTTACATTGTCACTATCAGTTTTATTTAAACTACTGACTGCTTTATCTAAAGCGATGACATATTGATACGCAAACAAACTCAAACTTACACGATATTGTGTGGTGGACAAGCGTCTGCGTTTTGCCAAACGGCTGTGTACCAGTGGCAAGAGTGTTTTATCACTGTAGTAAGCTCGTTGCTGAGTAATTGAACTGTAAAAGAAGGCACTTTCAGACAGTACTTCTGGCGTCAGTCCGAGTTCACCGGGGATGAATAGATAAACGTCCATGTCGAGCTTCTTTGTCTTAGCCATTGCATGGTTAATTTTAAGTGTTATCGCATCTTGTTTATCGACGGTGATCAACGATGTCTCCTAGAATATAAAAATATGAATGAAACTAGCGAAAGCATATCAGAGATCACGTATAATCTCCGCCAAATTTAAAGTAGAGACAATCTTGATGATTAATATTGGTCAAATAAACAATTTAGAAGTAGTAAAACAAGCAGAGTTCGGCGTATTCCTTGATGCTAGTGACTATGGAACTGTGTTGCTTCCGAAACGGTTTACTCCTGAAGGTGTGGAAATTGGTCAAAAACTAGATGTTTTCTTATACATTGACTCTGACAACCAGATTGCGGCAACCACAGAAAAGCCTATTGCTCAAGTGGGTCAGTTTGGCTTGATGACTGTCGAAGGTGTCAACAGCACTGGTGCATTCATGAGTTGGGGCGTGAAAGGTAAAGACCTACTGGTTCCTTTCAGTGAGCAACGTGGCCGCTTAAACGAAGGTCAATCAATCTTAGTATATGTGTATATCGATAAAGCATCTAGCCGTATTGTAGGTACAACGAAGTTCAATAAGTGGTTAGACAATACACCTGCTACTTATAAGCAAAACGAGCAAGTGGATCTGATTATCGCTGAACGCACCCAATTGGGTTACAAAGCGATCGTGAATGGTGAACACTGGGGCATGATTTTCCCATCGGAGATTATCGGTAAGTTGTTCATTGGTAAAATGTTGAAAGGTTACATCAAAAACGTTCGTGAAGAAGATGGGAAAATCGATCTGTCACTTCAGAAGATTGGTGTGGAGAAAATGGATGATCTAAGTATTAAGGTTCTTGATCTGCTTGAGAAGAAAGGCGGTTACTTGCCTTTGAATGATAAGTCTTCTCCTGAGGTTATTTTCTCTGCATTTAGAACCAGTAAAGGTACTTTTAAGAAGACAATTGGTGGTTTGTACAAATCTGGTAAAATCACTATCGACAAAGAAGGTATCAGCTTAGTGAAATAAGCGACCCTCTCGGTCAAAAAAAGCCCAAACAATTAATGTTGTTTGGGCTTTTTGTTTATCAATGTGTATTCAGCTCGCAAGCTTTTAGAAAAGGTTCTTATCGCGCACTAGCTCGCGGGGTAAACCGTTCTTCACTCGGTTACCAACCCACTTGCCAAGGCCGATGATTGCACCATTGTACTTCACTAATACTTCGCCTTTACCTGACCAGCCTTCCGGGCGAACATCGCGTCCCATGAACCATTCACGAGCATCTTCAATTTTTAACTCTACAACATTAGATTCGTTGCCCGTCGCGAGGGTGGTTGCTACTTGATGTTGCCAGCGGTAACCCTTTTTATGGGTTTCAGCTATCTTGATGCCCATACGAGAGAAACGGAATTCGCCAATCATCGGCTCTAATGCTTTAGGAAATAGCCAAACGTCTTTTTCACGAGTCCATACCTGAGTGTCACTTGGTAGTTCGATCTCGAGTGAGTTCAGTAGTTGTTCTACGATTTCTTGTTGGGTCTTCTTTGACGCTTTTTCGAATGGGAATTTACCCATACGCTTTTTCACTTCTGGTGGAGTAACAGACGCTAATTTACGGATACGTGCAACAAAGAAACCTTCCGAGTCATACACTTGTGGGAAGATGTGTAGAAAACCTTCTTCTGTCGTGGTTGCTTTTGCATTGTCGAATAGTGACTCCAGAGATTCGAATTCAACCGCGTCACCAAAGGTCTCTTTTAGGTGATGACACACTTGCTGGTTCTCTTCCGTGCTTAACGTACACGTTGAGTAAACCAGAACCCCATTAGGCTTAAGGGCGTGGAATGCGCTCTCAATCAGGTCTTTTTGGGTATCCGCGATGTCGACTACAGATTGATACGTCCAGTTCTTCATCGCATCAGCGTCTTTACGAATAGTTCCTTCGCCAGAGCAGGGCGCGTCTAACAGTACGGCATCAAACTGTTCTGGTAACCAACCACCGAAAACTCGCCCATCAAAATTGCTCAATGCTGTATTACGCACACCACAACGTTCGATGTTGGCGTGAAGGACTTTCACACGGCTTGCGGCGTATTCATTAGCAACCAACACACCTCGGTTATCCATTAAGGCCGCAATTTGAGTTGTTTTAGACCCTGGTGCAGCCGCGGTGTCTAGCACGGCTTGATAATTCTCTTCACCTTGGAATAGAGCTGAAGGAGGCATCATAGAACTGGCTTCTTGGATGTAGAAAAGACCAGACATGTGCTCCGCCGTATTACCTAATGGTGTTTCACTTTCATCGGCTGTGATCCAAAAACCCGTATAGCACCAAGGCACAGGCTCCAGTTCCCAACTCTTATCTTTAGCACGTATGAGGAAGTCTTCAACACTAACTTTCAGGGTGTTGACTCGAATACTTTTACGAAGTGGTTTTTGGCATGACGCAACAAAAGAAGCCATATCTAGATGACTAGGCATGATTGCTTCGATGTGCGTTAGGAATTCTTCTGGAATATATACGTTAGCGTGCAAAAGAGCATCTCGATTTATTGCATTTAATACGGGGAGTTTAAAGCAAAATGAGGTTGCTCTAAACTATATTTACCGGAAACAATCAAAATGCAGCCTACAGGCTGCATTTTGATGAAGAATTAATCTTAGCGCTGTTCTACGGACAACGTTACGGGCGAGGAATCGCCGTTCTCCATGATTTCCAACCGTCTTCTGCGTGAGGATACAAGTAGAAAGATTGATCTTCGCTTGCGATCGGCTGGAGTTCACTCGTTGGCGGAGTGGAAAATGTAATGCCGCCTCTTAATAAACTGTCTACCGTACCGGCTTTAATGTTTGCGCCTGATAATCCAATAGACACATCGACGCCCGACACGTTCCAGAACACGGTGTTTGCGCGAATTAAATAGGCGTAATCAGGCTCAATTTGAATTGTAGAGATGATGCGGTCAGCAAACTCACCCAACTGGACATCGATGACACTACCTATTTCTAACTCTCGGAATAGGATAGGTGTGCCTTCAGAGACCGAGCCTCTCGTTTCGCTTTGTAGCTGGAATATCTTTCCTTCAGGCTGCACTGGGCCTTTGCTTAGATTGAATTTCGTGTTTCTTTCACCTTTTCCCGGCTCTACGTTGATGTGCTTAGAGAGCAGCGCAGAGACGTTTTTGATGCCGTTAAGGCCGATCTCTGGTTCTGCCAACCAAAAGTGACTGTTCGCCACGGCAATTTTGTCTACATATTCAGGTAAGATACGCGCGGTAATTTCAATGCCTCCCTTATTGAAGTTCGGAATTACCAACGTAACCTCACCAACAGTGACACCTTGATATTTAATCGCCATGCCCTTGCTGACTTCTTGATCGCCAGAAGAGGTGATAGTAATAGCACGGCCAAATTTTCTGGCGGATTTGGAATCTTTGTAAAGCTTCCATACATCACCCAGTTTGTTGTCGATACCTGGCAGTGAGTCAAAGGCTATACCGCCCTGAAGGAGGGTTTTAACCGGTGCAGCTTTAATACTAATACCTGAAAGAGAAGCGTCGACCTCAACGCCTGAGCGATTCCAGAAAACGGTGTGTTTATTAAGCAAATGCGTGTAACGATTTTCGATCGTAACTTTGATTCTTACGCCACCATCAGCAAGCTGAAAATCAGAAATGCTACCCACTTGTAAATTACGGTAGAGAAGCGGACTGCCTTTAGATATTGAAGGCAATTCACTCGCGAACAACGAAAGAGTTTTGGAGCCAGACTGATTAAATTTAGCAATTTCGGCTAGAGACTTACTTTGAAAAAGCTGGTAGTCAGATCGAGCTTCAGGTTTACCTTCGCTCACAAAACTAATTGAGCCAGTAAGTAGCTGTTTTGCTGGTGGAACCGTAACACTGAAGCCGGATTCGGTTAGCTCTGCAGTGGCACTGCCTGTGACGAAGAAACGATTGTGGCTTTTGATAAGGTGCGCGTATTCATTATCGATTAATGCATCCATGAATACTTCGTGCTTATCAGAGCTCGTACCAACACCATCGACTAATCCTACTTGGATGATAGAGCCGACGGCAATACCTTTGTAAAGTAGTTGAGCGCCCACATCTAAGCCAAATGAATTGTTTGACGTCAGGCGAATTGCCACTGATTTCTCTTGTTCTTGGCTGTATTCGGTTTTACGAATAGCGGTAAATCGACGCGCTTTTTTGCCTTCTCCAGGTACTAAGGTCAAGAAATTACCTGTCACTAAGTTGGCGATGTTTTTCATGCCAGTAAGAGATAGTTCGGCTTCTTCAAGAACGAATTTACTGCCACTATTTAAGAAATCGCTGAATGCTGGTTGTATTGCCGCAGATGCAACAACGTTTTCACGACCTTCACTCAAGGACAAGTCGGTAACTTGACCGATTTCAATACCTCGGTACATGATAGGAGCACCCGTCGAACTGATCTTGTTGTCATCAGGTACCGCGATCTTTATTGAGATACCACGTCCTGCAGTCTTTAAATCAGGATAGAGTTTGAACTTGGTGTTCATTTTGACGGGTTGGCCGTCTCCTGGAGAATCGACCGCAATAGAACCACCAAGAAGGGCACTCAAGCTTTCTAAGCGAACGTCAACACCAGAAAAACCAATACTGGCGCCTAAGCCGCTCACGTTCCAAAAGCGGCTTTGGTCTGTGATGATATGGCTATACTCATCTTTGATCGCAGCTTGAATGGTGACAGATTTGGCATTTTTATTGAGTTGGTAATTGTAGACCTCGCCAATTGGGATTTTTCGGTACACGATCTGAGAACCAACAGATACACCACCAAGATCTTCTGTCGTTAGTGAGATATTCAGTCCTTCTGATGCTAATAAATCTGAAGGGGAAGAGTCTAATGCGTAAAACACGGTTTCTGGCTCTTCTTTTGTTTCACTAGGGTGAATCGCGATATAGTTGCCTGAAACTAGCGCGTCTAAACCCGATATACCCGACAAGCTCGCTGTTGGCTTCACCAACCAGAAACGAGTGCCTTTTGATAAGAGTTGTTGTGCTTCAGGGTAAATGTCGGCATCGACGTAAATGCTAGACAAATCCTTGGATAGAGTTATGTCTCGCACCATACCCACCTCTAAACCTTGGTAGCGAATAGTGGTTCGACCTGCCACTAAGCCAGCAGCATCCGAGAAGTAAATTTGCACACGTTGTCCTGCATCGTGTATTGACTTCATGACCAGCCAACCAGCCAGAACGACGGTTAAAATTGGTAGAATCCATAAAGGAGAAATACCTTTATTTTTTCTCACTTCTGGTGAATATGATGTTTGTGATTGGTTATCGTTGTTCATTCACTGACTCATCTTTAGAGGTGTAGTTATCCCAAATTAGCCTAGGATCTAAACTTTCGGCTGCTAACATCGTAAGCACGACAACGAAG
Source organism: Vibrio toranzoniae (assembly GCF_024347655.1). Lineage (NCBI taxonomy): Bacteria > Pseudomonadati > Pseudomonadota > Gammaproteobacteria > Vibrionales > Vibrionaceae > Vibrio > Vibrio toranzoniae. The sequence continues at coordinate 1,437,713 of NZ_AP025514.1, forward strand.
CCAAAAGCGATAGCACCATAACCTGGTGTAAAGTTTAAAATTTGTCCACGGTCGATCAAGGTCATCATGATCGAAATGACGAATAAGTCCATTACGGACCATTTACCCACCCATTTTACTATGAAATAAATCGTCATACGCTGCCTGTGGTAGACCGCGCGTTTCATTTGGATACAAATTAAGATGTAAGTGAGGCCGAGTATTTTGGCAACTGGCACTACGATACTTGCAATAAATATGATCGCGGCGATGCCATACATATCACTATTAACTAAAGACGCAACTCCAGAAATAATGGTGTCTTCAAGCCTTTGGCCGTTCGTTATAAGTATCGATATCGGGATAATGTTGGCCGGTATAATTGCGATTGTAGCCGCGAATAACAGTGACCAAGTCTTGTATATAGAGTAGGGCTTGCGATGATATAAGGCGTGGTGACACCGTACGCACACATGTCCATCAGGTTGAGACATGTGGCAGTTGTGGCAATGAACTTTCTTACTGTCAGGGAAAGAGTAGTCCGACTCTTTAGTCCACGCTTCCCAGTAGCGTCGAACGCTGATACGACTTACCAGTAAGACACTGAACAGTTGCAATAAGAGCAAACCTGCCAAGCCTGGGCCGACAAATATGTCTGAATAATCTTGGAGCTTGAAGCATGAGACCGCCACACTCACTAAAAATACATCTAACATCATCCAATGTTTAAGGGTTTGGACAATAGTGAGTGCGTAACGAAACGGAGTGAAAAGTCTGAAGCGAAGCGATAAGTGGGTGACCAGAACAGAGCAGCAGACAAGTAAAGGAGCAATAGAACTACAGAATAGGATAAGTAAGCCAAGTAAAGGGAAGCCTTCGCTCATCAACGTAAATACACCGGATGGCAGAGTCGCAGGTATCATTACTCCAATCAGACGGATACTAATGAAATCAAAAAAGTGAGAGGGGATAAATAGCAGCAAGCACGTGAGAGCAATAGCTAAATTTCCAGAGAGACTTGGTGTTCCACCACGATATAACTGAGTGCCACATCTTGGACAATACGCTGATTTCCCTTGTGATATCTCCACTTTATCAACAGGAAGCTCGCAGCCTTGGCACAGTCTTACGTCACTGTTATCGCACAAGTGTTTACTTAATAGATGGCCTGTCGTTGGCCTATCTGATGATGGATTGTTGGTAGAGGAGGTCACATGACCTCCGAAGTTAGAACGTAAGTCAGGCCATTAACCTGACTTAAATGTATAGGGCCGCGTACATCAGGCGTGCGATTGCACACTGCCATAAAGTGTTTGATATAGTCCTTGTTGTTCAACCAATTCACCATGTGTTCCCGTCTGTGTGACTTGCCCATCTTCTAAAACATAGATTAGATCGGCCTGTTTCACCGCTGATAATCGATGAGCCACTATCAAAGTTGTGCGATCTTTCAAAAACTCGCTTAGCGCTTTATGCAGCGCTGACTCTGTTGCTGTATCGAGTGCAGATGTCGCCTCATCAAGAATAACAAACTTGGGGTTACTCAGTACCATGCGGGCGATTGCTAAGCGCTGTCGTTGACCGCCAGACAGTCGAACGCCATTCCTACCAATTGGAGTATCCAAACCATTATTCAGTTGCTTGATAACATCTTGCATTTGAGCGACTTCAAGTGCACGCCACAGTGACATTTCGTCGTATTCTGCACCAAGGGTCAGATTATGCCTTAATGTATCGTTAAAGAGTATAGGTTGCTGTAAAACAACGGCAATTTGATTGCGAATCACATCAAAGCTGATGTCGTCGCTCGTTTCACCGTTATAGCGTATACAGCCAGAGTCCGCTTGATAAACCCCAATTAACAACTGGATCAACGTTGATTTACCACCACCACTGGCACCCACCAAAGCGACTTTCTTACCAGCCGGAATACGCAGTGATAGTTTATTTAAAACAGTGTTTTCTAACGTGTAAGAGAAGGTAACGTTTTCGATGTCGACTGTCACTTCCTCATGTTCATTAAACGGGTTTACTTTACTAATCGGACGTTTTTCTTCCTCTAACATCAAAAGCTCATTGATACGATGTAATGCTGCTTTCGCGCTATACCAAGAGAATTGAATCCCTAATAACTCCTGCACAGGGCCCAGCATGAACCATAAATAGCCGAATACCGCAAAAATTTGACCGATAGTTAGGTCGCTAAATAGCACCATCAGCATCGCGACTGCGCGGAACAGTTCAAAACCTAGTAGAAAGAGTAAGAATGATAAACGACCAGCGGCTTCAGACTGCCACGCGTATTTGTCCGCATCGACTCTTACTTGGTTAGCTTGGGCCTTAAGTTCGTCTAAGAAAATACGCTCTTTATTAGCAGCGCGAAGTTGATAGATGCCGTCTAACGTTTCAACCAACCGATTCTGAAAGCGTTCGAAAGATTGATTCTCGTACTTTTTAAGGTGTTTAACCTTACTGCCTAGTTTACGAGAAAAGTAAATGACAACAGGATTGACCAGTAATATAAACAAGCCAAGACGCCAATCGAGCCACAATAGAACCATCGCAGTCCCTAATACCGTCAAAAAGCTGATCAGAAACTTAGACAGGGTAGAACCAATGAACTGATCGATAGTTTCTATATCTGTTATTAAGTGGGCGTTAATACCGCCGCTGCCTCTAGTTTCGTATTGTCTAATACTGATACGACCAAGCTTATCTATCATCTTACTGCGCATCTGATAGGTGATCGTTTTGGATACCAGTGTAAACTGACGTCCTTGTAGAATATTCAGCGTTTGGCTTGCCGTACGCATGATAATGACTAACAGTAAAGTCAGGGCGATATAGCCAGTCGGTGTCTGTAGCGATGAGGGAAGTAGGTGGTTCATCATTTCTAAGCCAGAAGCGGGCTTATCAAGCAAAACTTCGTCGACCATGAGTGGCATTAGCAAAGGGATAGGAACGCTAATGAGAGTTGCAAAAATGGCAATAATGTTAGCAAACAGTAATTTGGACTTGTGTTTTTTTACTTGAGTTATTAACCAAGAACGGCTAATAGTGTCTTCTGAATTGTTCATTGTAATGAGAATAAGTCCTATTTGGTTTAATGGCCGCATTTTACTGCGTTCTCTTGATAATGGAAGTCTCAATTTAATTGGAAGTTAATATGAAAATAGAACATTACCAACGCTTAACCAAACAAGCTGTTGCATTAATTGAATCAGAAACCGATCTTATTGCTAATCTAGCCAATATCAGCTCATTATTATTCATGGAATTGGATGATCTGAACTGGGCGGGTTTCTATTTAATGAAGCAAACCCCATCTGAGGCACAAGGTGAACTTATACTAGGTCCATTCCAAGGTCAGCCAGCGTGTGTTCGAATTCCAGTAGGGCGTGGTGTATGTGGAACTGCGGTTGCGACAAATACAGTCCAACGTATTCATGATGTTCATGAGTTCGAAGGACATATTGCTTGTGATGCTGCAAGTAACTCAGAAATCGTAATTCCGTTCTCGATTGGTGGAAAAGTCGCGGGCGTTCTAGATATCGATAGCCCAAATGTTGGCCGTTTCTCTCAAATCGACGAGGATGGATTGACATTTTTTATGGAAGAAGTGGAAAAGCTGCTTAATTCGCACGCGAACAAGGTATAAATTATTCTCTTACTGTGGTTTTTCCCAAGCATCTCTTTATAATACGTAAAAATATTTTCTTAATGCTCGCGGAAAACCGCAAAAACCAGGAACCCACATGGAAAACACTGAAAAGTTAAAAAACAGCAAAGAAGTTATCGCATATATTGCTGAATGTTTCCCTAAATGCTTTACTCTAGAAGGTGAAGCTAAACCACTTAAAATTGGTATTTTTCAAGATCTTGCTGAACGTCTAAATGAAGACGAAAAAGTAAGTAAGACTCAGCTTCGTGCAGCGTTAAGACAGTACACATCATCATGGCGTTACCTGCACGGCGTAAAAGCTGGTGCGGAACGTGTTGACCTAGACGGCAACGCGTGTGGCACACTAGAAGAAGAGCATGTAGAACACGCTAAAGCTACACTTGCAGAAAGCAAAGCGAAAGTTCAAGCTCGTCGTAAAGAACAAGCACAAAAAGCTCGTGAAGAAGGCAAAGCAAAACCTAAGGCGAAGAAAGCTCAACAGCCTCGTCGTCAAGCGCCTAAAGCACCAAAAGTCGAAAAGCCTGTTGAAACTCGCGCTTTGAACGCTGACGAATTTATCGCTGGCAAAGAAGTAAATGTGAACATGGGTAAAGGAAACATGGCTGCGACCATTGTTGAAATCAATAAGGAAGATGTGCGTGTTCAGTTAGCAAACGGCCTACAAATGGTTGTTAAAGCGGAGCACTTGCGCGCTTAAAGGAGATACTCCTACGCATGAAATGCCGTTCAAAATTGACATTGATTGCTGCTAGCTTTTGGCTAGCAGCTTCAACTCAGGCTCTCGAAGCCAAATTATCTCAGGACGATTTACCTCTACTCGTTCCTGAGGCCCAACACGAAACTGCTAGTAAACGTGTGACTTCTCGATTTACTCGTTCTCACTACAAACACTTCAATCTCAACGATGATTTCTCTCAAGCTATCTTTAATCGTTATTTAGAGATGCTGGACTATAATCGTAATATCTTCACTCAAGCTGATATTGACTCTTTTTCATCGTCGTCTAAACAAATCGATGACCAATTGAAAGCGGGCAATAACCAGATTGCTTTCGATATTTATAATTTGTCTATGCAGAAGCGTTTTGAACGTTTTCAATATGCATTGTCTTTGCTAGATACTGAGATTAAGTTTGATACCGATGAGAGTATTGAACTCAATCGTAGTGAAGCTGAATGGCCAAAAGATATCGCTGAAGTGAATGAGCTTTGGAGAAAACGCGTTAAATATGATGCGTTGAATCTAAAACTTACAGGTAAAGAGTGGCCAGAGATTCAAGAAGTTTTGGAAAAGCGTTACAACAATGCGATGAAACGTATTACACAATCGCACAATGAAGACGCTTTCCAAATCTACATGAACGCATTCGCACGTGAAGTTGATCCTCACACCAGTTACCTCTCTCCAAGAAATGCAGAACAATTCCAATCAGAGATGAATCTATCTTTGGAAGGTATTGGTGCAGTGCTTCAGATGACTGAGGACTATACCGTTATTCGCTCGTTAGTTGCTGGTGGCCCTGCGTCAAACAGCAAACAATTGAGTGATGGTGACCGTATTGTCGGTGTAGGCCAAGACGGTGAAGAAGTCGTGGATGTTATCGGCTGGCGTTTAGATGATGTAGTGCAACTGATTAAGGGTCCGAAAGGGACTAAAGTTAAGCTACAGATCTTGCCGGAAGGTAACGATGCAAAAAGTCACGTTGTCACAATTGTACGCGATAAGATTCGTTTAGAAGACCGTGCCGTTAAGTCTGAAGTTATCGAGAAAGATGGTAAGAAGATTGGTGTTCTAGAGGTACCAAGTTTCTATGTTGGCCTTTCTAAAGATACCGATAAATTAATCACTGAGCTTAAACAGCAAGGTGTTGAAGGTATTATCGTTGATCTTCGAAACAACGGTGGTGGTGCATTGACTGAAGCAACCGAACTCTCTGGTTTATTTATCAAAGAGGGGCCGATTGTTCAGGTTCGTGATAGCTACGGCCGTGTCAAAGTGAACAGCGATACTGATGGCGAAATCAGTTACCAAGGCCCATTGACGGTCCTGATAAATCGCTACAGTGCTTCAGCATCTGAAATTTTTGCAGCAGCGATGCAAGATTACGGTCGTGCAATCATCCTGGGAGAGAACTCTTTTGGTAAAGGAACGGTACAACAGCATCGCTCTTTGAATCATATCTATGATTTGTTTGATAAAGAGTTGGGCTACGTTCAATATACAATCCAGAAGTTCTACCGAATCAATGGTGGTAGTACGCAAAACAAGGGTGTAGTGCCTGATATTGCTTACCCAACACCGATTGAGTCAGATGATACGGGGGAAAGCGTTGAAGATAATGCTTTGCCTTGGGACAGTATTGATAAAGCTAATTACTCAATGTTACAACGTAATGATGATCAAATCCTCACTTTAACCGCTAAACACCAAGCTCGTGTTGCTTCTGATATGGAGTTTGGCTTTATCGCGCAAGATATTGAAAAATATAAGGCAGATAAAGATGACAACGACCTTTCTCTCAATGAAAAGGTACGTAAGCAAGAAGGTGATGATGTGGAAGCACTTCGTTTAGAGCGTATCAATCAACGCCAAAAAGTTGCTAAATTAGAAGCTTTTAAATCGTTAGACGATGTTCCTAAAGACTATGAAGCTCCAGATGCTTATCTCGACGAGTCTGTATCAATTATGCTGGATATGATCAAGAAATAGATCGGATAGTTACCGGAAGGTAATGATTCAAAAGTGCAATATTTAAAAAGCGAGCCTAGGCTCGCTTTTTTTCCTTAAATTTTACATAATCTTTAAATTTTATCCCTCGCTACTTTGCCAAACCGCCCTCTAATAATCTCGACTAATGTAGATACATTCATGCTAATGATGTGTTACTTATGTTACTTCGTATTTAAAATTTAGTGATCTAGCTCGTGTTTTTTCGCTTTCTATGCATTACGGACCTAAGATTAAAAGAAACGAGGGGGCGATTATGAAATGGATTCTATTATTTTTATCTTGTCTAAGCTTTGTTGCTTTTGGTAGCGAAGTTACTTCAGGCGAACAACAATCAAAAAGTGATAGTAATTTATCCTATTTTGACCTTCCTTTATTGCTTGGTGATTGGTATTTGATGAATCCAGATCCCGAGCAAGGCACTGAAAACTTTAGAGCAATCAAGTTGACTCTTGACTCCAACTACTCATTCTCTATTGATATTCAAAAGAAAGATTACAGTGTCGACCATTGGGAAGGTTTGTATAATGCTAATGAAGACACCATTATTTTGGGTTTGAATACTTCTGAACCCCAGGTTTACGCGTACAGCAGTAATCACAATATGCTGAATCTTAACGGTGTTATGTTCACCAAAGCCTTACCCAACGCCCTGGCTGGAATATGGTCAAGCGCCGAACTGTCTGGAAGCGATTTGCGTGCAAGCAACATTCAAAAAATGGATTTAGTGCTTCAACCCGATTTTATCTTCATGTTCCGAGTGTCCGATGAAGAAGGGGGTGAAGTCATTCGTCGCGGTGTGTATTACACCGAGGGCGACCAATTAGTACTACTTTACGAGAACGGTGAACACGGCACTCGTTACACACTGAACAGTGATGTGTTAACACTTCAAGGCGAAGAGGGAGACATGTTTGCGGTGCTTAATCGTATTCGATAAGTACGAGTTTTAGCCCTAAGATTGAACTCGTTGATAATATGGTTTGTTGCTGGTTTATTAGGCGTTCCTATCTGATTTGATTGATAAAATAGCAAAACATGGAGGCATTTTCTTACAATGCCTCCTTTTTTCAATATTCTCCTTGTTTTATTGGCGCTCAACCTTTAGAAATATACAGTTAAGAATAATTACGTATAACGATCAAAAGGAACCCGTCATGGCACATACACCTCAAGCCAAGTATCGTAAAGATTATCAATCACCATCTCACACTATTTCTGACATCGATCTTACTTTCGATTTGTACGATTCTGCATCCATCATTACCGCTGTTTCTAGTGTTAAGCAGGAGAAAGAAAGCTCGACATTAGTACTTGATGGTGAAGGCTTGAAGTTAGTGTCTGTTTTGGTTGAAGGCAAAGAGTGGACGCAGTACGAGCTGTCTGAAACTCAACTGACGCTGAATGACCTTCCAAAAGAATTCACATTAACGATCGTGACTGAAGTTGATCCTGAGGGGAACAGTGCACTTGAAGGCCTGTACAAATCGGGTGGTGCGTTTTGTACTCAATGTGAAGCTGAAGGCTTCCGTCGCATTACTTACTACATGGATCGCCCGGATGTATTAGCGAAGTTTACAACAACGGTAATCGCAGACAAATCCGAAAATCCATTTCTACTCAGTAATGGTAATCGTGTAGACGAAGGCGAAGCTGAAAATGGCCGTCACTGGGTGAAATGGCAAGACCCACATCCAAAGCCGGCATACCTGTTTGCTTTAGTTGCGGGTGATTTTGACGTACTTCGTGATGCGTACACTACGCAATCAGGTCGTAAAGTTGACCTAGAAATCTTTGTCGACAAAGGCAACCTAGACCGTGCGAACCATGCGATGGTGTCTTTGATTAACTCAATGAAGTGGGATGAAGAACGCTTCAATCTGGAGTATGACTTAGACATTTACATGATCGTAGCCGTTGATTTCTTTAATATGGGCGCGATGGAAAACAAAGGTTTGAACGTATTTAACTCTAAATTTGTTCTAGCCAACGACCAAACCGCAACGGATACAGATTACCTAGGTATTGAAGCGGTAATCGGTCATGAATACTTCCATAACTGGACGGGTAACCGAGTGACTTGTCGTGATTGGTTCCAATTGAGCTTGAAAGAAGGTTTAACCGTATTCCGCGATCAAGAATTCTCATCAGATCTTGGTTCTCGTGCAGTCAACCGTATCAACAATGTGCGTATCATCCGTGGTCCACAATTCGCTGAAGATGCGAGCCCAATGTCTCACCCAATTCGCCCAGAAAAAGTGATAGAAATGAATAATTTCTACACATTGACCGTGTACGAAAAGGGCTGTGAAGTGATCCGAATGATCCACACATTGTTGGGTGAAGACGGTTTCCAAAAAGGCATGAAGCTGTACTTCGAACGTCACGACGGCACTGCGGCAACGTGTGAAGATTTCGTAGCAGCAATGGAAGACGCATCAGGCGTTGATCTGTCTCAGTTCCGTTTATGGTACAGCCAGTCTGGCACGCCAACGTTGTCTGTTGAAAGCCACTACGACGCAGCGAAAAAACAATACAGGTTGACGGCTCGCCAAGTAACGGCGCCAACTCATGAGCAAACTGAAAAGCAGGCTTTGCATATCCCTTTAGATATCGAGTTGTACACAGCGTCTGGTGATGTGATTGAGTTACAATGTAACGGAAAGCCAGTTCATAACGTATTAGATGTAAAAGAGGCGGAGCAGACTTTTGTATTTGAAAACGTTTCTGAGCAACCAATCCCATCATTGCTTCGTGAATTTTCTGCACCAGTGAAATTGGAGTACGACTATTCAGATGAAGAGCTTATCTTTTTGATGGTGAATGCGCGCAATGAGTTTTCTCGTTGGGATGCTGGCCAAATGCTATTGGCTAAGTACATTCGCAGTAATATTAAGAAGGTTCAGCAGGGTCAAGAGTTCGAACTTTCATCTTCTGTTGTTGATGCATTCCGTGGCGTGTTACTGAGTGACTCGCTAGAACCTGCGTTTATTGCGGAGATGCTTTCTTTACCAAGCCACAATGAAGTGTCTGGTTGGTATGAGCGTGTAGATATCGATGCTATCGCGTTGGTACTAAATAGTATGAAAGTGACGCTAGCGACAGAGCTTGAAGATGAATTGTCGGCGGTTTATCACAGTCATGCATTAAGCGACTACATGATTGATCATGATTCGATTGGTAAGCGTACTCTGCGTAAAGTTTGCCTAAGTTACTTGGCTCATACTGCGCAGGGTAATGATTTGGTTGTTGCAATGTATCAGCAAGCAAACAACATGACAGATACTATGGCAGCAATGGGCGCGGCAAACAGTGCACAACTACCTTGTCGTGAAACCTTGATGGCGGATTATAGTGACAAGTGGAAACACGATGGTCTTGTTATGGATAAGTGGTTTGCTCTTCAAGGTACTAACCCAAGTTCAAATGCGCTTGAAGTGATCAAACAATCTATGTCACATCAAGCGTTTAGTTTGAAGAACCCGAACCGAACTCGTAACTTGGTTGGTTCATTTTTAAACATGAACCCGGTACAGTTCCATGACAAGTCTGGTCAGGGGTATGCGTTTGCTGGTGAGATCTTACGTGAGCTAAATAGTAGTAACCCGCAAGTGGCTTCACGTCTGATTGATCCACTTCTTAAATTCCGTAAGTACGATGATGAACGCCAAGCTCTTATCAAACAGGAACTTGAGACATTGAAGAACATGGATAATTTAGCAAAAGACCTATTTGAGAAAGTGACGAAAGCACTAGAGGCTTAAGTTAAGTGTTCTCAAGGTTAACGGTTAATTTATAAGCTGTTTACTGATAAAGAAAAGTCATCAGTGGTAGAGAATATCTGCCACTGATTTTGTGTTTCTGGTTCATCGAATTTTCGATAAACTAGAGCAGTTTCAAGCTCAGTTCCACTGTCAGACATCGTTAAGTGCCAAACAATACTGGCACTGTATATTTATACAGGTATCGTATGAATCACTATATTTTCCAACTTAACATCTCATATCAACAGTTTTTGGCCAGTTATTCAGGTGCGGCTAGTAAAGTTCAAGTGATAACAACAACCGGTTTACGCTTACAATTACCAGCAACTCGATTCAGACCACTTCTTACACAAACAGGAGTCAGAGGACAGTTTAGGCTTACAACTGACCAAAAAAATAAGTTTATAAAGTTGGAAGCTCTGTAAAGCTCGACATGCCCAGTGACTTAAAAGGAATCTTAATCACATAATCAAACATTTCACCTCTTACCACCTCCAAAACAATTAACTATTTTTCAATAATGCTTTTACAATAAACGAATGCATTACCTTTGCTTAACTCGTTAGTAGAAGTGGGCTTTACAGCGCGAATTCAAACACCAGCTTAAGTGATCCCCCTATAATAAAATACAATTCTAATTGTGGAGTGTGACTATGACCGCACGTGAAACTGTGGTTCCAGTTTTACTTGAAAAAGTGTACAAACTCATTCAAGACAAACTTGACCTTGCTCATCGACCTCTCGTAACTCAACTTGCTCAACATTTGTTTAGTAATGTTTCTCAAGACGATTTAATCCAAAGAAACGAATCTGATTTATATGGTGCTGTAGTTAGCTTATGGCATCACATCAACGAAAAAAAACCTGACGAAATTTCTGTTCGAGTATTTAATCCAACAGTAAGTCGCCAAGGTTGGCAATCTACTCACACTATCGTTGAGATAGTGGTACCAGACAGCCCATTCCTCGTTGATTCTGTAAAAATGGCATTAACACGCCTCGATCTTTCTTCTCACCTTATGCTGCATAACCCAACGCAAATTGATCGTTCTGGCGCCGGAAATGTGGTTGGCGTGAGTAACAATAAAGGCGCTTTCCAGTCGCTTTTTCATATCGAAGTGGATCGTCTTAGCAGTAAAGCTGAAATGACAGCGCTTAAAACGGAACTACTGGATATTTTTACAGATACTAGCTTAGTTGTGAATGACTGGCTTAAAATGGTTGAAAGACTTGAAGAAGTAACGAATAAAGTTGAAAAGCAAAAAGATAGCATACCAGTTGATGGTCAGCGCTTTGATGAAACGTTGGCGTTCCTTCGTTGGTTAGGTGAACACAACTTTACCTTTATGGGCTACAAGGAATATGACCTTGTGACTGTGAATGGTGACACTGAACTGCAACCGACTAAAGAGCAAGGTCTTGGTTTGTTTGCAAATTCAGATCGCGTACGTAATGTTAAGTTGTCGGAGTTTTCTGATTCGGCGCGCTTAGAGGCAAAAAAACCTTATGTACTCATTCTCACCAAGGGAAACACGGCTTCACGTATTCATCGCCCTGCTTACAATGATTATATCGGTATTAAGAAGTTTGATAAGAATGGAAAGGTAATCGGTGAACATCGTTTTACCGGTCTTTATACCTCTGCCGTTTACAATCAAACTGTTGAAACGATTCCACTGGTTCGTGAAAAAGTAGAGCGTATTATAGAGGCGAGTGGTTACCGTGAGGGATCGTACTCTTACAAAGCACTGCATAACATTCTTGAAAATTACCCGCGTGATGAACTGCTTCAAGCTCGTGAAGAAGAGCTACTGGAAGTAGGTACTGGCGTTGTGCAAATGCAAGATCGTGACCTTCTACGCTTGTTTGTTCGTAAAGACCCGTTTGGTCGCTTCTTTAGCTGTATGGTTTATGTAACAAAAGATCGTTACAACACTGAACTTCGTCGTCAAACACAGCGCATCTTGAAGCAGTACTTTGGCTGTGAACAAGAAGTTGAATTTACAACGTATTTCTCTGAAAGCCCGCTGGCGAGAACGCACTATATTGTTCGTGTTGATAACAACAACATGGATGTGGACGTGAAAACAATTGAGCAGAATTTAATGGAAGTATCGTCTACGTGGGATGACCGCTTATCTGAGTCAATCATTGCTAACTTTGGTGAAAGCAAAGGGCTTCCGCTGTCTAAAGAGTACATGCGTGCGTTCCCACGATCGTACAAAGAAGACATGATGCCTGGTTCTGCGGTGGCCGATATCGAGAGTTTGGAAGCATTAAGCGAAGATAACAGACTTGGTATGCTGTTCTACCGTCCTCAAGAAGAAGCAGCAGATTCGAAAGCCGTTCGTTTGAAACTGTTTTATCACAGTGACGAGCCAATTCACCTTTCTGAAGTAATGCCAATGCTTGAAAACTTTGGTCTACGTGTGATTGGCGAATCTCCTTACGAAGTGCGTAAGACCAATGGTTTAACCTATTGGATCTTGGACTTTTCAATGCTGCATAAGAGCGACAAGACCGTTGATCTTCGTGAAGCTCGTGATCTTTTCCAACAAGCCTTTGCTGCTATCTGGGCAAGAGAGTTAGACAGTGATGGTTTTAACCGCTTAGTACTTGGAGCAGGCCTATCCGGTCGTGAAATCTCAATCCTACGTGCTTATGCTCGTTACATGCGTCAAGTTGGCTTCCCATTCAGCCAACAATACATTGAAGACACATTGTCTCATTACCCTGAGCTAGCGAAAGGGTTAGTGAGCTTGTTCGGTAAGCGTTTCGATCCAAAACTGAAAGGCAGCGCGAAAGGTCAACAAGATCTTATCAAGAAGATTACGGAGCAGCTTGATCATGTAGAAAGTTTGGATGATGATCGTATCATTCGTCGTTACATGGAAATGATCACTGCGACACTTCGTACTAACTATTACCAGTTAGACGAAAACAAACAGTTTAAACCTTGGTTGGCTCTGAAAATGAGACCAAGCGAGATTCCAGATATTCCAGCTCCTGTCCCTGCATTCGAGATTTTTGTCTATGCTCCTGATATAGAAGGTGTGCATTTACGCGCAGGTAAAGTCGCTCGTGGTGGTTTGCGTTGGTCAGATCGTCAAGAAGATTTCCGTACTGAAATTCTAGGCCTAGTTAAAGCACAGCAAGTTAAGAACACGGTAATTGTCCCAGTGGGTGCTAAAGGTGGTTTCGTTTGTAAACGCCAGCACACAATGTCTAGCCGTGATGAAATCTTCGCTGAAGGTCAACGTTGTTACAAACGTTTCATTCGTGCATTACTGGATGTATCTGACAACATCATCGAAGGCGAGGTTATCCCGCCTAAGAGCGTGATTCGTCACGATGAAGATGACCCTTACTTGGTTGTTGCTGCCGATAAAGGTACCGCGACATTCTCAGATATCGCCAACTCAGTAGCTGGAGAGTACAACTTTTGGCTGGGTGATGCATTTGCATCTGGTGGCTCAAACGGTTACGACCATAAAGCAATGGGCATCACGGCTAAAGGTGGCTGGGAATCGGTTAAGCGTCACTTCCGTGAAATGGGTATCAACTGCCAAACGACAGATTTCACTGCAATTGGTGTGGGTGATATGGCGGGCGACGTGTTTGGTAACGGTATGCTGCTATCTAAGCACATTCGCCTGCAAGCTGCGTTTAACCACATGCACATCTTCATTGACCCGAATCCAGATTCAGCATCCAGTTGGGTAGAGCGTGATCGTCTGTTTAATCTGCCTCGTTCAAGCTGGGAAGATTACAATAAGGACCTGATTTCTCAAGGTGGTGGCATCTTCTCTCGTCGCGCGAAATCTATCCCTTTAACGCCTGAAATTCAGAAAATGCTGGGCACCAAAAAAGCTTCAATGGCGCCAAATGATTTGATCAAAGCGATCTTGTCTATGAAAGTGGATCTACTTTGGAATGGCGGTATTGGTACTTATGTTAAGTCTTCAAACGAGACTCATACCGATGTAGGTGACCGTGCAAATGACATGCTTCGCATTGATGGCCGCGACCTAAAAGCTAAAGTTGTTGGCGAAGGTGGTAACTTAGGTATGACTCAGCTGGGTCGTATTGAATATGCGCTAACAGGTGGCCGAGTTAATACTGACTTTGTTGATAATGTTGGTGGCGTAGACTGTTCGGATAACGAAGTGAACATTAAAATCTTCTTGAACGGGTTAGTGTCTAATGGTGATCTCACCGTTAAACAACGTAACCAAGTTCTAGAGTCGATGGAAAATGAAGTAGGCGAAATCGTACTCGATGATGCCTACTGCCAAGCTGAATCTATTTCGGTTACTGAGCATCAAGGTGTTGGCTTAGTGAAAGAACAAATCCGCTTCATCCACACAATGGAAAAAGCAGGGTACTTGGATCGTGGTTTGGAATACATTCCTGACGATGAAACTTTGCTAGAGCGTGAGAAGCAAGGCCAAGCGCTAACAAGGCCAGAGCTATCAGTGCTGATTGCTTACGGTAAAATGGTACTGAAAGAAGATCTTGTGAATGATGATATTGCAAATGATGAGTTCCATGCTCAGCAACTGATGCAATACTTCCCAACTGAGTTACGCCGTAACTATCATCAACACATGGATAACCATCCGTTACGTGCTGAGATCATTGCTACTGCACTTGCAAACCAAATGGTTAACGAGATGGGCTGTAACTTCGTGACTCGTTTGCAAGAAGAGACAGGCGCAAATATTGTTGAAATTGCAAATGCTTACGCGGCATCTCGTGAGATTTACGGTCTAGGCAAAGTTCTGAAAAGCATTCGTGAGTTGGATAACATCTCAAGTTCTGAAGCTCAATATGAGTTGCTTTATCATGTGCGTCGCACGTTGCGTCGTCTAGCGCGTTGGTTGCTAAGAAACCGTAATGGTAAACAATCAGTGAATGCATTGATTGAACTTTACCAAGGGGATGTGGCTGCTATTACTGAGAAACTGGATGAAAACCTAGTGGCGTCAGAAGTAGAAGAGCACCAGGCAATGGCTCAGGTGTGGATTGATCAGGGAGTAACTGCAGAACTGGCCAATTCGGTGGCTCGTTTGTCTAGCTTGTATTCAGCACTGGATATATCAACAGTGGCTCGAGAAACGGGTAAAACAGTACAACAAGCGTCTAAGCTTTACTTCAACCTTGGTGACCGTTTGTCTCTGCACTGGTTCTTGAAACAAATCAATGGCCAAGCAGTGGACAACAACTGGCAAGCGCTGGCACGTGCGGCATTCAGAGAAGATCTGGACTGGCAGCAACGTCAGCTAACTGGCCAAGTGCTTAATTGCGGTTGTGGTGCCGACCTTGATGTGATTAAAGCGTTGGATGATTGGATGGAAAGTAACTCTGTTTCTCTACATCGTTGGGAAAGTATCTTGAACGAATTCAAAGTCGGTTCGGTTCATGAGTTTGCTAAGTTCTCAGTAGCGTTGCGAGAGTTGATGCTATTGAACTTAAACTGCATGTCGACAGACTAGCGATTAGATAAAAACGAAAAGAAACAAGGGCAGGCCAATAGGTCTGCCTTTTTCGTTTAGCTGGATAATGAATGACGCTCCAATTACTTCGTCGAGTCACTTATGCTTGGTCAAGTTAGCTTCTAATTGGCCGAGTTGACTGATGCTCGTTACATGAATAATAGTCAACTGGATCATTTGTTGGGGGATACGATAACGTTTGCTTAATAGTAAGCCTCTTTCTTTAGCTAACTCGATTATCTTACCTTTACAGGCAGTAATAGATTGAATAGTTGGGTAAATAAGTAAATAATATCGCCCCGTTTACACGGCGCTTTTTTCTATCGGAGGCACAATGCTTTACCGTCTAGCCAGAACTGGCTTTTTCCAACTTGATGCCGAAAAGGCACATGATCTTGCAATTCAAAATTTCAAACGCTTCACCGGTACACCTATTGATCTTTTGTATCGCCAACAATTACCTCACCGACCTGTAGAGTGCATGGGTCTTACTTTTAAAAACCCAGTTGGCCTTGCTGCCGGCCTAGACAAAAACGGCGAATGTATTGATGCATTTGGCGCAATGGGTTTTGGTTTCGTGGAAGTAGGGACTGTTACTCCTCGTCCACAAGCAGGTAATGACAAACCACGTTTGTTCCGTCTTGTTGAAGCCGAAGGTATTATCAACCGCATGGGCTTTAACAACCTTGGTGTCGATAACTTGATTGAGAACGTTAAGAAGTCAAACTACGACGGCATTTTAGGTATCAACATCGGTAAGAACAAAGACACACCAATTGAGAAGGGTGCGGAGGATTACCTGATCTGTATGGAGAAGGTATATCAATACGCAGGTTACATTGCGGTAAATATCTCTTCACCAAATACTCCAGGACTTCGTTCATTACAATATGGTGAAGCTCTTGATGATTTATTGTCTGAATTGAAAACCAAGCAATCTGAATTAGAAGCGAAGCATGGTAAATATGTCCCGCTTGCTCTTAAGATCGCTCCAGATCTAAGTGATGACGAAATCAGCCAGATTTGCGAATCATTGATCAAAAATAAGATCGATGGTGTGATCGCAACCAACACAACATTAGATCGCAGTATTGTTGATGGCATGAAGCATTGCGACGAAGCGGGTGGCCTAAGCGGACGTCCAGTTCAATCTCGCAGTACTGAAGTGGTTCGTAAACTCCACGAAGAGTTGGGTGACCAACTGCCGATCATTGGGGTAGGTGGCGTTGACTCTTATGTTGCTGCAAAAGAGAAAATGATGGCTGGCGCTAAGCTTGTACAAGTTTACTCTGGTTTCATTTACAAAGGTCCAGGCCTTGTAGGCGACATCGTCAAAAATTTATAATCTTCAAAAAGCTTTTATCCTTATAAAAGCGACAATCTGGCATCGTCTTGTTAAAAGAGACACTGTAACTCACTGAGTTGTAGAGAAAAGCGATAAGAAAGAGGAATTCATTTCCTCTTTTTTTTTGCCTATTGCTCAGTAAAATTACTGTAATTGAAGGTAATTTTGCGTTTTACCTAACGGAATGGTTCAACAGTGTGAGACGAAATGATGCTTAAACCTAGCGATACATGGAATTGGTATTATGATGATCAGCAATGTTCATTAATGCTAAACCTCGGAGAGGATATGGTTTTTAAAACGAATCTGGTCCGCAACAAGCTGGTGGACTGCGCGTTTAAAGATAATGAATTCACTGTTGATGATGCATCTGCATACCAAACCTTCAAAGAACAAATTTCTGGCTTAGATCTATCTGAGCCTCGTCAAGCTGAACTGGCACTCTATTGTGTGGCAGCAAAGCGCTTCCATAAGCCTGTACAGCCTAAGAGTTGGTTTTTCGACTCACAAGGCACTGGCCATGAATATCCTCAAGAAGGGGATATTGTACAAATGAATAACGAGCATAGCTTAGGGTATTTCATTGTATTGGAAGTGGGAGAGTGTGCGAGCCTATGTGCATTTGTCGACCTAGAAGAGTTCCTGCTGACGCCTTCAAAAGGGCTGCGCTTTGGAGACTCAATCAAAGTAATGCACGATAGAATGGTAGACGCGAATACTATCCTGCATAAAACACACATAGCGATGGTAGGTTAGCTTCTAATCTAGTATGTCATTTAACGTTCCTCACTAGACAAAACTCACAGAAACCTTCCTCATAATCGGCTTAATAGCCGATTTTTTTGTGCCTAAAAAATCTCATCTTGATAAATACATCACCTCCCAATCATATAAATAGTGAACTTATGGCTATTTTTTCACCTTAATTTCTGCCTATTTCCACTACTAGAAGTGGAAATTGCCTGCCTTTATTCCTTGTTTTAAGTCTTTTGTAACTCAATTTCATCCATAAATCCTTTCTGGTATATACCAATTTTAAGGTGAATATAAATTCACGCCACTACTTTGGTTAATAGATGGTCAGAAATGGAGTTGGTTTGATAGGTCTTGTGTCCTCAGGGGGGGTGGGTAAGCGATCGCTTCAACACTGTGCATTTGCTAGCCAGTTAGTTGAAAGATTCAATGAAAATCCGAGTTTAGTGTGATGCTCTAGTAGCAAATTCAGGTATAATCGAGCTAATTTTTATCAATAAAAGAACACTATGAATCAATATCTAGCGGTTACCTCAAACGGCCTTGAGAATTTATTAGTTGAAGAACTAACCCAACTAGGGATTACAAACGCAAAACCTGTTCAAGCAGGTGTTAAATTCAAAGCGACCAATGAGCAAATTTATCGTTGTTGTTTATGGAGCCGTCTGGCTTCTCGATTTGTACGTGTCCTTTCTGAATTCACTTGTATGGACGACATGGATTTGTACCTATCAACCACTGCGGTTAACTGGGTAAATCAATTCCACAGCTCTAAGCGTTTTGTTGTTGACTTCAATGGTACGAACAACGAAATCCGTAATAGCCAATACGGTGCGATGAAAGTAAAAGATGCCGTTGTTGATTGCTTCGAGAAGAAGTCTTTGCCACGTCCTTCAATCAGCAAAGAGAACCCAGACGTTCGTATTCACGTTCGTCTACACCGCGATAAAGCGATTCTTGGTGTTGATATGGTAGGTAGCGGTCTTCACCAACGTGGTTACCGTCCTGAATCAGGTCGAGCACCATTGCGTGAAACTCTTGCTGCCGCGATTCTTCTTCGTAGTGGTTGGGATGCAACGAAACCTTTCCTTGACCCTATGTGTGGTTCAGGCACGTTAGTGATTGAAGCGGCGATGATGGCTGCAAACATGGCTCCAGGTGTTAAACGTCAGAAGTGGTGTTTTGAATCACTAGAAGATTTTAAACCAGAGCTATGGGCTGAAGTGAAAGCTGAAGCGAATGTTCAAGGCCGTCGTGGTGTTAAGAAAGTGGAATGTAAGTTCTATGGCTACGACAATGATGAACGCATGATCAAAACAGCGCGCGACAATGCTCGTCGTGCCGGTGTTGAAGAGTTGATTGAATTCGAAGTAGGTGATGCAGCAAAACTTAAACGCCCTACAGAATTTACCGATGGTGTGATTGTTTCTAACCCGCCTTACGGTGAACGTCTGGGTACCGAGCCGGGTCTTATTGCTCTTTACACAGCATTCGGCGCGCAGCTTAAAGCGGAATTTGGCGGTTGTAACGCGTCTATCTTCTCTAGTTCAGACGAACTACTTAGCTGCTTACGCATGCGTGCAGACAAACAGTTCAAATTGAACAACGGTGCGTTACCGTGTCACCAAAAGAATTACTCAATCTCAGATCGTCCGATGTCAGAGCGTCCGACAGGCGAGCAAGAACAATTGATTGCGCCTGATTTTGCGAACCGTCTTAAAAAGAATATCGGTAAAATAGGCAAGTGGGCTAAGAAAGAGCAATTAGATTGTTACCGTATCTATGATGCGGATTTACCAGAATACAATGTAGCGATTGACGTATATCCAGGTCACCTAGTGATTCAAGAATACGCAGCTCCTAAAGACGTACCAGAAGATAAAGCAAAACGTCGTCTAACCGATATCATCCGTGCAGCTATTCAAGTGACTGGCGTTGAAGCGAACAACGTTGTGCTTAAAGTGCGTCAGAAACAGAAAGGTCGTTCTCAATATCAAAAAATGGCTCAAGACTCATCGAACCTAGAAGTGAATGAATACGGCGTTAAGTTGATTGTTAATCTTCACGATTACCTAGATACGGGCTTATTCCTAGATCATAAGATCACTCGTCGTCGTATTGGTGAGATGGCCGCAGGTAAAGATTTCCTAAACTTGTTTGCTTACACAGGTAGTGCATCTGTTCATGCTGCTGTGGGCGGCGCACGTTCTACAACAACAGTAGATATGTCTAATACCTATCTACAGTGGGCAAAACAGAACATGGAGCTTAACGGACGTGTTGGTCGTCAACATCAGTTCGTTCAAGCTGACTGTCTACAATGGCTGGCTAAAGAGCAGGGTTCTTACGATCTGATCTTTATTGATCCACCAACATTCTCGAACTCAAAGCGTATGGATCAATCTTTTGATGTTCAGCGTGATCACATTCAGTTGATGGAAAACCTTAAACGTCTTCTTCGTGAAGAAGGCACGATAGTGTTCTCTAACAACAAACGTCACTTTAAAATGGACGTGGAAGCTCTAGAGGAGTTAGGTCTTAAAGCTCAGAATATTTCAGCTAAAACACTTCCATTGGACTTCTCTCGCAATAAGCACATTCATAACTGCTGGTTGATTACACACAAGTAATCAAAGAGATTGTATAAGGATATAGAGTGCTGACTCTCTACAGTACAGAAGGGTGCCATCTATGTGAGATGGCATTCCAACTCACGGAACAGTTAAACATTAGCCATCACGTCAATGTTGTCGACATAGCATTTGATGATGAGCTATTTTCCCGTTACGGGGTCACTATTCCGGTACTCAAATTTGAAAGCTCTGATTGTACTCAAAGCTCAGAGCTTAACTGGCCATTTGGCTTGTTAGAACTTAATGATTGGTTAAAAAAGAATGGCATTACTTACAATTCATAACGGGCAATTAGCGTTTGGCGATCACCCGTTATTAGATCGTGCGGATTTTGCGTTGCAAGAAAACGAACGTGTGTGTTTAGTAGGGCGCAATGGCGCGGGTAAGTCGACATTGATGAAAATCCTATCTGGGAACATCATCATGGATGACGGCAAGATGCAAATCACGCAAGATGTGGTTGTGTCTCGTCTGGAACAAGATCCACCGCGTAATGAGCAAGGTACCGTTTATGATTACGTTGCTGGTGGCCTAGCGGAAATCGGTGAACAGTTGAAGATCTACCATGATCTTTTGGATCTCATCGGTACTGATCCGAGTGAAAAGAACCTAAACCGTCTTACTCGTGTTCAAGAGCAGTTGGATCATGCCAACGCATGGCGTTTCGAAGATCGAGTAAGTAACGTAATGGCGGCGCTTAATCTAACTGCTGAGACAAAACTGACCGATTTGTCTGGTGGCTGGCAACGTAAAGCGGCCCTTGCTCGTGCACTTGTGTGTGATCCAGACGTTCTACTTCTAGATGAACCGACTAACCACTTGGATGTCGCGACTATTGAATGGTTAGAAGGCTTCCTGAAAGACTTCCGTGGCTCAATCATCTTTATTTCGCATGACCGTGCGTTCATTAAGTCGATGGCAACACGCATCGTCGACCTTGATCGCGGCAAGCTGAGCTCGTTTCCTGGCGATTATGAAAACTACCTATTAGAGAAAGAAGAAGCGTTGCGTGTTGAAGAAATGCAGAATGCTGAATTCGATAAAAAGCTTGCTCAAGAAGAAGTTTGGATTCGTCAGGGGATCAAAGCTCGTCGAACTCGTAACGAAGGCCGTGTACGTGCACTGAAGAAGCTGCGAGAAGAACGCATCAATCGTCGTGAAGTGCAGGGTAAAGCGGTTATCCAGATTGATGATAGTCAACGCTCAGGCAAGATTGTATTCGAAGCCGAAAATCTTAACTTTGGCTTTGAAGGCAAAGAAATTGTTAAGGACTTCAACTTCAACATTATGCGTGGCGATCGTATTGCTCTGATTGGCCCGAATGGTTGTGGTAAGAGTACGGTACTTAAGTTGCTTCTTGACCAACTTAAACCTGATTCTGGTCGCTTGCACTGCGGTACTAAACTTGAAGTGGCTTACTTCGACCAATACCGTGAAATCCTAGACCCTGAGAAGTCAGTTATCGATAACTTAGCGGATGGCAAGCAAGAAGTGACAGTCGGTGGCCGTGAGCGCCATGCACTGAGCTATTTACAAGATTTCTTATTCTCTCCTAAACGTGCTCGTACTCCTGTTAAAGCGCTATCTGGTGGTGAGAAAAACCGTCTGTTATTGGCGCGTATTTTCCTTAAGTCGAACAACTTGTTGATTCTCGATGAGCCAACCAATGATCTAGATATCGAAACTTTGGAACTTTTAGAAGATTTGCTTGCCAACTATCAGGGTACGCTTCTTTTAGTAAGCCACGATCGTCAATTTGTAGATAACACAGTGATGACAAGTTGGATCTTTGAAGGTAACGGCGTGATTGAAGAATTTGTTGGTGGCTACCACGATGCTCAGCAGCAAAGAAAGCAGGCATTAGAGTACCGACAGGTTGAAAAGCCATCAAAGCCTGAGAAAGTAGTTGAGGAAACTCCCAAAACTGCGCCAGTTAAGGCTAAACCTAAGAAGTTATCGTATAAGCTACAACGAGAACTAGAAGCGCTACCAATGCGTTTAGAAGAATTGGAAACTCAAATTGAAACTCTTCAGGAAGAAGTCAACGATCCAAGCTTCTTTTCAAAATCTGTAGAGCAGACACAACCAGTATTAGATAAGCTATCTGCAGCAGAGCAGGAGCTTGAAGTTGCTTTTGAGCGCTGGGAAGAGCTCGAGGCACTACAACAGGAAAGTTAAGAAGTAATAATGACTTGTACTAAATTTAAATTAACATCAGTTGCAGCATTAGTGTTTGCCGCAACTAACGCCAACGCTGCGCTTTATAAAGTCGTTGAAGTTACTTCTTCGATTACTGACGCATCTGAGATCTATGGTGTAGCGATTCAACCAGCGATGGTTTCCGGGACCGAAAGTTGTTTTACGACTGGTACTGTTGGGGGAGTTGCGTGTGCTGACTTTAAACTGGCTGGCGAGACACGAGATACTGTCGAAGGCATCAGTTATCGCGAAGAAGTCCCTTTCGCTATGGACGCTGCGTTCCAATATCTTCAAGAGTTCGATGACTTTGAAAACTACTGTAACCGTGAATTAAGATATTCAACATGTGAAGCGTGGGCTACAGATCATTGGAACGCTTGGAGCAAAGAGCGGACAGATCTTACTTATGTGAATGCAAAGGCTTTTGTTGAAGGTGGGGAGACATTTACAGGCCGAAACACGGTCATTAACTCACTGTATGCTCAATCTGCGACAGAAGTTGAACCTTTGGGTGTTAAATCAGAAGGCGGTATCCGTAATACTGCCCTTCATACTGAGTCGGTAGCTCCGGCTGGTACTTCTGAAACTCGTGCATGGCGTGCTATTAAAGCAAGTAACGACAAAGTCTACAATGTAGGTAGTGTTTCCGAAGACCGTGGTACGACAGATACCTCTAAACCCGATAAAGTATTTAGTTCTAAAGCTGCGATTTGGGATGGTACGACGACTAAACTAATCGATTGGGATAACAACTCTGCTTTTCCAGCGAAAACGGGTGACTTCTTTGCTCAAGGTAGTATGCGTTCTATCGCAGAGTCAAATTCCGTTTTTTATGGTGTAGGTTATAACACTACAGATGGTAGTGGTGACCTACAAGATATGGATGCGGCGGTTTTTATCAGTAAATCTCTGGACTTGTCTGATAGCAGTAACACATGGGTAACTAAATCGATTAGTGGTGCTGCGGTTAACTCGAACTCATCTGATGACTATAAGTACAGTAACTCAGTAGCGACCGATATTAACGATAATTTGTTCGCTGTTGGTTACTCTAAGCGTAACGGCTATGTACCAGAGAGTGGTAGCGCAGGTAACAAGATGTTCGTTGTGACAGATGCGTCTGCATCTACTCCTACTGCAACATATCTGTCTGGCGGTATCTTCTTCGGTGGCTCAAGTGGTGAAGCTAAAGCTGTGAACAACTTCAATGAGTTTGTGGGTCAGATTGACGCAGAAACGACTCGTGAGGTTGATGGTAGTGAGCGTAGGCATCGTGGTTTTATCTACCCGTACAATGTCGATTCCTCGAAAGATGAGCGTCGTGTAGACATCTTTAACGGCCAAGCTTGGTGGTTAGATGATCTAACCAATGATGGTAACGTTTCTGGAAATAACAACCAGTTCCGAATTATTGACGCAACTGACATTAATGATGCAGGTGTGATTTCAGCAACAGCTATCAAATGTACCGTTGGTGGTAAAGTTCAAGCGTATGATACAACATCTCATAACTCTTACTGTGGTGGCGCTGCATCTAACGCAGTAGAAGAAGTTGTTGCTGTTAAACTGGTTCCAATAGCTGGTGCTACTAAAGATGATATTCAAACTCGTAGTGCCGACTCCGAGAAAGTCGATCGCCAAGGTGGTAGCCTAGGTTGGTTTACTTTGACTGTGTTTGCTCTGTTAGGGTTCCGTAGAAAATTTAAATAATTTCACCTCATGAGCCCGAGTTCACAATTCTGAACTCGGGCTTTTTTTCGCCTTGAGAAAAGTGAAAAATTGATCGATTCTTAAAGTTGGAGTTACAAAAACTCCTCAAAGTTGTAATCATTATATGTTAGTAAATCAACACCCGTATGAGGACTGCACGATGAAGAGACAGAAGCGAGATCGACTAGAACGAGCACAATCTCAAGGCTACAAGGCTGGTTTGAATGGTAGGTCGCAAGAAGCTTGCCCATACAGCCAAATGGATTCTAGATCGTATTGGTTAGGTGGCTGGCGAGATGCTAAAGATGATAAGCATTCAGGTCTCTATAAGTAGATAGGGCGTAACGTATTCCAAAATCAAGGCTCCATTGCCTGTTGTTAACTACAACAGCTGGGGCTTTGTTAGTTTCTGAAAGAGATATTTAAAATGATACAGATACTAGAGGCGGGCTAGTAACTCTGAGCGCGTTATCTAGAGTCTTACTATAGCTGGTGGACATATATAGGTTTAATAAGTTCTCAGCATATTTTAATGCACTATAACTAAACTTATTGAGGTAAAAATAAAGCGGTCAGCGACCACTTTATTATAACTTTAACGATTCGATTAGAATGCTGACGTATCTTGGAAAAGGCCAACTTTCAAATCTTTAGCAACATAGATCTCTTTACCATCAACAAGTACGCGACCATCAGCAAGACCCATCACCAAGCGGCGGTTAACAACGCGTTTCATGTGGATCTCATAAGTGACTTTTTTCGCTGTAGGTAGAATTTGACCTGTGAATTTCACTTCGCCAACACCTAGAGCACGGCCTTTACCTTTGCCGCCAACCCAACCAAGGTAGAACCCAACAAGCTGCCACATTGCGTCAAGGCCTAGGCAACCAGGCATTACTGGATCGCCAGGGAAGTGACAGTCAAAGAACCATAGGTCAGGAGTAATATCCAGCTCAGCAAGAATCAACCCTTTACCGAAATCACCTTCAGTCTCAGACATTTTTGTGATGCGATCCATCATCAACATGTTCGGTGCTGGTAGTTGAGGACCTTCTGGCCATAGTTCGCCCTGGCTTGATGCTAGAAGATCTTCGCGAGTGTAAGAATCACGTTTGTTTTGCATTATCAATTACTCCGATTTTTGATAGGTGCATATTAGTGAACAGGTGTACGCTAAACAAGTCCGATCAGTACTAGACAAACCAGTTTTTAATGCGTCCAACAATTCCAATACGGTGTTCATGTCTTTCAAAGTTTTCAATACGTTCTGCTATTTTGCTCAGTACGTTTTCTTGTTCATCGTCTCTAAATGGTTTGTTCATAATCAGAGGAATAGCTTCATCTACATTAGACACAGACCAAATATGGAATTCTTCATTTTTGATGCTTTCAATGAGATCAGGTTTCAGAGCCAGATGCCTTAAGTTAGATCTTGGAAGGATCACGCCTTGTTCGCCAGTTAAGCCATTGTGTTTACACACATGATAGAAGCCTTCAATTTTTTCGTTTAGACCGCCTACCGCTTGTACGCGACCGAATTGGTCAACAGCGCCTGTAACCGCTATTTGCTGGTTAATAGGGTACTCAGAAAGCGCACTTACTAACGAGCATAACTCAGCTAGAGAAGCGCTATCTCCGTCGACTTCGCAATACGACTGTTCAAATACCACGGAAGCTGCATATGGCAGGGGATCTTCTAAGTTGAGCGAACTGCTCAAAAACGCTTGCATGATCATCATGCCTTTCGCATGAAGGTTACCACCAAGTTCGGCTTTACGCTCAACATCGGCAATATCACCATCACCAAAATGAATGACACATGAAATACGTGCAGGTTCACCATACGATATAGGGTGTCCCGGTACATCAATAACAGTCAGACCATTAACTTGACCTACTTGTTCACCCTTTGTTTCGATAATGACTTGGCCATCTCGAATATCATCAAGAGCACGCTCAGGCAGATATGATTCACGGTTGTACTTGTGTTGCTGAGCTTGTTGAACATGGTGAAGGTCAATTTCTCCGTTATTAGCTTCAATCACAGCTTCGTTCAGCAATGCGTTGTGCCAAATAGGGCACAACGGAATATAGCTTTGATCTTCGGTCTCCCTGGCGCCAGCGCTAAGAATTCCAATTAGCGCCTGTTGCGTAATTGTTGGCAAGCTATAACGTTGCTGAAGCCATTTTAGATAACCAAGATATTGAGTCAAAGTGTCGTGTGAAAGCTTGATGTCTTGTTCAATTTCACTGAATAGGCAAAAACCGGTTTGAATATCACTATCTAGATAATCAAGGTCCCCTAATTGAGATCTGTCTCCAACAACAATCAGCTTAATGTCATAAGTGAGAGGTAAAACCGGAGATTGGTTTAAGTGTTCAGGGTTACTACTGATTGGTTCTACCGCATCACCAAGGAGCGCAGACTTTAACAATAGCCAGCTTCCCGGGTTTGCCAAGATCAAGTTTGCTGAAACGATCAGGTAGCCGTTGTTTGCTCTAGCCAGTAAGCCGGGTTTTGTCGCAACAACTTTACCGTCTTTTGATTGAACCTGGTTAAACAAAGAAATAGCATTTAACGATTCAGTTTTTATTACAGGCTGTGTTTGATCATCTAAAGCAGTAACTAAAGATTCGACAATCATCTGACGATAGATAGAATTGTCTGGAGCGTTTACAAGTAAAACACGCGAAAGGTTAGATAAGCGAGTAAAACGGGTTAAGGCGTCTCTAAATCTATGTTGAATGTTTGAAAACGGGAAAGGCGAGATGTCAGGGAATTGCTCTAATTGAGCGTTATATTCGTCGTACTGAGGCGTAACATGTCGCCAATCTACTTGAGTCATTTAATTTTCTGATTACGATAATGAGGTAGGGATTATATAGAAAAACCGATCTCGCTTGTAGCTCTATGTTGTAGTTACAGTTCACTATGCCAAAATAAGTATTATCTTGGTCTATTCTTACAAGACAATAATTGTTAAACAGCCCATTATGGGTTACGCTGTCACTAGGATTAACTCTCGAGATTAGACATGAAATATCAGCAACTTGAAAATCTAGAATGTGGTTGGAAATGGAACTATCTGGTCAAAAAATGGAAAGAAGGTGAAGTGATCACCTGCCATATTGATTCAAGTGAAGCTGAGGTTGCTGTACAAGCCTTATTGAAGCTCGAACACCAACCCACAGGTGTTCTTGAGTGGATATCTAATAATATCTCTCCAGAGCTCGATAACAAGCTTAAACAAGCGATCAGAGCCAAGCGAAAGCGTCACTTCAACGCAGAACAAGTTCACACGAAGAAAAAGTCGATCGACCTTGATTATCGTGTATGGGAGAAACTTTCCCAACGAGCTAACGAGCTTGGTTGCACGCTATCTGATGCCATCGAGTACTTAGTCAGTGAAGCATCTCGTAGTGAACAAGCGAGTAAGACAGTAACCAGTCTTAAAGAAGACCTGAGTAAACTCCTTTCTGACGATAAATAATCATCAACTGTAGTGGTGACATTATGATGTACGTAATCTTAATTGGTGCAATATTGGTTTTTTGGTTGGTCGCAATTGATAGGCCAGTATTAAAAATCAAATTTAACAATGGGGCGATCGAACAAGTTAAAGGTCATCTTTCACCCAGTTTTAAACACAACCTTGAAGAAATTGGTCATAAAAATCTCTTCAAGGGAGAACTTAAAGTATATGCCAAACGCTCTGGTTATAATCTCAAGTTCACTAAAGATGTACCTAAAAGCGTTCAGCAGCGCATTCGCAACGTATTCCCGCACAATGGATTTAAATCTAAAGGTTCAAAGAGGGCGTAATTGTCGAGAACTACGCCTTACCTAGTAAACTGTCATACTAAGTTAATTCTCAACCTATCTTAACTATTAGCATACTGTTCTTAACTTCCACTAGAGAGAACAGTATGAGATATTTAGTATTCTTATTGTGTTTTTTACCTCCGACCGCATTTTCCGATGATTCACTGATTAATCCTGTAGCAAAAAAGATCAAAGCTAGCGTCATTAAAGGGCTAAACAAGAGCAATACTGATATGTATGGCTATTGTGACCTAATGATCGAGATGAAGCACTCGAAGGGATACACAAGAATCAAAAAGGTGAGGACATCGGGTGATAGCAAAGTTTGCAAACAGGCTAAAAAGCATTTACCGAAAAAGAAAAAGTTCAAATACAGTTTTCCTGAAAAGTATATCCGCCTTCATATCACGGATTGATAACCTAGAGCACTATAACTAAAATTCTGTAAATTTATTGAAACAATTTCGTGAACCAATATCTAATTTCTATTAATATTCGTTTTGTTATCAAGGCAAGATATGCCAGAAAATAAATCTTAGGGCAAAGGAAAGTCACGGTTGTTGTTAGTAAATAAAAGTTATTCCCCTGAAGTCATAGAAATCTCTAGGAAAGTCTCGATGAACGTCGAGGCTCGTTTTACCAAATGGTTAATATCGCCACAATATAAACTAGAACAATCTACGGTTGATACGCTGCTGAGTTTAGAAAATAGATATTGTGATAGTGTCATTTTTGATGAAGCCGACCGTATTTCACATAACCAACGTATTTTATTACGTTGCGAACAAGACAGAGTGAATGCACATCGCGAGAAAGTCGTCGCGAAGCAACAAACACTACGATACGTTATTGATGATGTTAGCAATGCAGCCTCGGATCTAATGCTTGATAAGCTCCAAAGCACCTTAATAAGTTCGTTGTTTTCAGAATTACCAGATTACAATCAGCTTGCTAGCGTTGCTTATTCGCCATCTTTAAACTTTGCTAAACTCCATGAAATATCAGCTAAAAGTAGGTCATTGAGTTCAAGTTTAATCGAATTTGTTTCCAATCAAGAGTTTGCCGAGAAGTATGGAAAGAAATCTAAAGTCATTCTTGATCCTAAAGTTGCAGTTCGGCAGATAGGAATAGAAAATTGTCGTTTATTGTTTCCTTTGTTAATGAGCCAGCAACTGATTAAGTGGAATGATGGCAACATTAAACATATTGTTCCTAAGGTTTGGCAACACCTAGTCGTAACTTCAAACGTTACGCGGCTTAGACTTCAAGAAACCTCTGTAAAAGATCCTAATGTTGGTATCCTGCTTGGTGTGATACGAGTTTTGCCTTTATTCTTAATTTGTAACCACTTTTCTTCAACGTTTGAAGATGCACTGGTGAAAACCATGCTGGATTACCGAGATGCAAGTGATAGGCATGATGAATATTACGCTTGTACTGAAGTTCTACCCAATACACAGTTTCTTGAAGCAATGGTCAAGCCATTGGAACTCAAGTTACTTAAAAAACTTGTCGAATTTATTGATTGGAGCCCGGACAACCAATACATAAAGCACGCACTTCTTGAGGAAGTGAATGATATTCCAACTCTTGAACGAACCGTTTGTGGTGCAGCACTGGCTCAAGGTAGAAAATTCTCTGTGTATGAATCGTTAGATAATAGTAATTTATTTAACGCCAAACATCGGTCGTATTGGTTCTCTACAGTACAAATGGCGGCTGAGACGATAGGGCAAATACAACGTAAAGTTCCTGGCAAACTGACCACAGATATGTAGAAATAGAGAGAGTCACATTTAATGTGACTCTTTTTTTGTTGCAGTGTAACTTTTAATAATATGTTTTTTGTTAACGATTTAAGCTTCGCTAACCACTTGAAAAGTAAATGAGTCTTGCTTAGCACTCGCATGTTTAACGGGAATGCCTAGCTCTTGACAAGTCATTAGGACTTTCAGCTTTCTATCAACAGGGGCGTGTTCTGAAAGAATCACTGACCTCAAGCACTCTCTATTCAGATATAATTTATGCCCAACGATCTCTTCATCAGGCAATACCCATCGATATTCTTGCTCGAAACGCCAATTTGAATGTTTGATTTTAAATAATTCGGTACCTACCTTAGTCGTTTTATCATCTTTGGGAGGTGAATTAAAAACGGTGATGTCATCTTCATATTGGACTTTAAAACAGTTAAGGTCAGCTTTGCCGTTATAATAATTAAGATCATACTCGATACACATACCCCTGAAATTATCGCCATACTGTGACCACAATATTGGGTGATCACTAGATTGAGAAAAGCACATTACTTTGAAATCGTTTTGAAGGTTTTCGTTTAGCGCGAGGTTAGATTCAAAAGGGTTATTAAAAGTTTTTGCGTAATCAAACCACAACGAGCACTCAGATATTGACTGTATATTTCTATCGTGAAGAGATCTGAACTTATAAAGCCTAGGTAACATATCAAACACCTATCTCACAAAATTGCCTGATGTTAGCACTTATAATTACAATAAGAGTGAGAATGTATTGCATTTGATTGCTTAATCACCTTGTTTATTCATGTAACTGATTGATAGATCAAAGTTTAAACAAAAATAGTAGCTTGTTTAACTGTGTGGAACTAATTAAAGCTTCTCAGATTTTTTAATAAGATACAACGTAACTTTAATCATAGAGCAAGTTACGACTATAAAATCGAAGTCGAGTAGGGAACCTGAAGATTTAAAAGCCGAACTCGAAAAGAACGGCTTAATTTGAAATAAAGCTTACGATTGAATTGAGATTAGAAATGGTACCTTGCACCGATGTAAGCCGTTTGAGATGAAACATCGACGGAGTCTATTTCCACGCGGGCATTTCGGTAACCAAGATGAATGTCGATGTTGTCTGTAAGGATCGCACCAAGCTCACCGCCAACCTGATAAGCCGCTTCAGATTTAGAGCCTGACACTCCGAATGCTTTTGCTTCCATATCCATAGAACCAACGCCAGCTAATAGAGACACATACAGATCTAATACGTCACCTTTAACAATAAACTTAGGTTTAATATTTACGAAGAAAGCTTGGCCTTCAACATCCATTATGTCGCTATAATTAACTTTTCCAATTTTGCGGTACTCGGCCTCTAATCCCAGTTTGACAGCATCGTGCGTATTGAATTCGTAGCCACCAACTAAGTTATAGCTGAAGTCTGATAGATCAGATGAATCTTCAATTGCGCTACCACGGTATTCTAATTCAGTTTCATTATAAAATCCGGCATCGATGCCAGCGTAAAAATTACCAAGGTCTTTAGAATCGGTTTCATTGTTACTAGCAAGTGTGTATGTGTTCATCCCAAAAATGGTGAATAGTGATAGGGCGATTGTACTAATTTTCATATTAAGCCTTTTATATTATTGATTTAGAGAATATCTTAACAAAACAAAGGTCTTTGAACTATTAAAAGTTATATCTAACCACCTGATTTAAAAGATTATTATAGAACTCGCCGATTTTATGCGTTCTCCAACGTAGTCGAGGCAGTGGTTTAGGTTGACGTCTGATTTCAAGTTTCTTTAAAACAATAGGTTAAAGTTATAGTTATTCGCACTTGTGTTACTTTTTCTTCAAAAAGATATTGGTGTTCAGGAACTACGAACGTGATAGCTCAAGCTTTACCGTGAATAACTTCGGTGGACTGGAATTAAAACGCTTCGGCATTAAGCTCGTGAGGTTGATGAAATAATGGAAGATCAAGTCATGAAATCTGATGAACTCCAAGAAGTCATTAACTGGTTACACAACGATGTAGATAAAGCCGTTGATGATATTCCAATGATGTAGTAGCCAAGCGTCAGTACAAAAAAGTCTTCGACAGCTTAGAACTATTAAAAGAAATGCTGCTCATGAGTGAGTCCAACAAAAACCATGTACAGATGCTTGGCTATCGAGATGATACAAACCAAGTTCAATGTATGGTGTAGAATGTTGTTGGCTTAAACTTCCAAGAAGTGAATGAACTTGCTGCTGGGATATTCTTGGTTGGTGACTGGTTCATGTCAGTTACAAGCGTTGATAAAGATGAAAACCACAACGTAAAAATCTATGGGCCATATGAGACAGACCAACAAGCAATGGAACATGCACGTAAAACCTTGTCAGTAAGAACGTTCAGAAGCTCTGTATGAGCCTAGAAAACCCCTCAAAATCAAACTAGCCTAAG
The DNA here is from genome assembly GCF_024347655.1 of Vibrio toranzoniae. Taxonomy (NCBI): domain Bacteria; kingdom Pseudomonadati; phylum Pseudomonadota; class Gammaproteobacteria; order Vibrionales; family Vibrionaceae; genus Vibrio; species Vibrio toranzoniae. The sequence goes on from NZ_AP025514.1 coordinate 1,470,032, forward strand.
TGCGTATTATGTACGTTATGTTAAATGTGATTTGGGCTTTATAAGGTTGGACTCTTTGGATGATGCCCTGCCTTCGCATTTTGTTGTTATTATCTAGTTTTATACTGTGTATTTAACCATAATGTATATTTACCATAAAATACCTAATAAACATATTTCTTAATCTTCATTTAAGAAATATGTTTATTAGGCGTTAAGCATTAGTCTATTAATTGCTTCTGTTATCTCTTTGGTTCGTACAGGCTTCGTTACGAAATCATTCATGCCTACATTTAGACACGAATATCTGTCTTCTATTGATGTGTGCGCTGTCAACGCAACGATTGGTGTTTCGATATTGGCATCTCTAATGTATTTCGTTGTGGTTAATCCATCCATTACTGGCATCGACACGTCCATTAAAATAATATCTATCCGATCGTTGTCTTTCTCGATAAAGTTAAGTGCTTCTTCACCGTTACTTGCAATAAAAACTTCGTGCCCTTGTCGCGTTAGGATTAACTTGATCACCATTTGATTCGTTGGGTTATCTTCAACAACTAAAACTGCATAGCGACTTCTTAGCTTTCGAGATCGTTTATTTGCTTTAGTGCAATCCTGTTTGTTCATTGCTCTAGTGAGCACGGGTAAATGCACTTTGAACTTAGAACCTTTGCCTAGCTTACTCTCTACGCTAATGCGACCACCCATCAATTCAACAAGTCGTTTAGTGATAGCTAAGCCCAAACCTGTACCACCAAACCTACGTGTGATTGTGCTATCGGCTTGTACGAACGGGCTGAACAATGACGAAATTTGCTGTGAGCTAATGCCAATCCCGGTATCTTCCACCGTTATATCAAAAGAGCTCTGTTGGTAATCAATCGATACATGAACATGTCCATATTCGGTGAACTTTATCGCGTTACCAATCAGATTAAATAGAATCTGTATTAAGCGAGTTGGATCGGTATAATGAAGTTCCCCTTCAGGTATATAACTCGTGGAGGTTAACTCCAATCCCTTATTGTCTGCTGTCTTCTTTTGTTCAGATAACACAAAAGTTACAGCGTCTCTTATGTCGCTCCATTGAGGAGCCAAAGAGAAACTTCCAGACTCGATTTTAGAAAAATCCAACACGTCACTGATAATTGCTAACAAAAGCTCAGATGATGTACTCATATTAAGCAGTATAGACTGTTGTTCTTCATCTAACTGTGTTGACTTTAGTGTGTCGATTAAGCCTATGACTGCGTTTAATGGGGTTCTTAACTCATGACTCATCATTGCTAAGAATTCAGACTTTGCCTTGTTGGCTCTTTCTGCTTCTTTTCTTGCTGTGACAAGCTCCGCTGTTCGCTTTCGAACGGTGGCTTCGAGTTTCTCTTTATTTTCTATATCAAACACCGCTCGTTCAATTAGAGGACGAAAACGGCTTAGGGTCGCTTTGGTTTCAATATCAAAATGCTTAGTGTTCGAATGAACAAAGATAATGACGGATTGAGTTAATCCACTATCGATGCCGGTGATCAAAACAGAGTTAATTTGGTCGAGTATGATGGGATGCAAAGAGTTAAATTCACCCAACGATTTGGGTTCAAAAAGGATAACGCATTCTCCATTGATGACTCGCGATAGTTTACCGCTATCACTCCATTTTATCTTTCCAAATACTCTATTATTGGTTAACAAAGTTTTGAATTTCCCTTCATTCCCGACCCTTGAGATCACGATAAAATCATCGAATTTTATGTATTTTTTGAGTACAAATTCAATACTAGAGAATATTTCTGCAATGTTGCTCGCTTTACTGATAGCCGAAATGGTTGATAGGATCACCCTATTTTCTTCAGCTAATTTTCGTTCACGTGATTTTAGTTTTTGCAGTTCAATACGGGCTTCTTGCAGCTCTTCTTGACCTTCAGAACTCATTATTTTTTTAGCCTATAGAAAGTTGCTGACGACACCATTAAATTTCCATGTGCATTTTCGCCGCCAGAGAGTCTACCTTGTTCACCAAATGTGAAAGAGCAAATATAAGGTAGTCCATCAAGTGCTTGATTTATTTGGTTGCATACCTCATCCATGTCTTGTTTTAGGTTTAACATCGGACCTGCACAGAATATATTGATAGCCCCCAGTTTTTCCTCAAATTCCATATCATTATAATAAGATGAATGAATAATGTTGGCTGCGCGGCCTATTAATTGTTGTTTGCAGCCTTGCATCAAATAGATGGTATCGCCTTCATTTATGTCGGTAAATAACTCGATCCCGTTGTTTTCGGTTTCTCGGATTGAATGCGACAACTTGAAATATGGGTAGTCGTATGAAGAACCTACTTTCCTTCCCAATGGATAGACAGAAGACTTTTCGAATATATAGCCGTCATCACTGTCACCTAAGTGGAAATTGGTCCATTCATTATAAACAGTGACAGCAGGCCTATGATCGATCTCCAACAATACTCTGTTTCTGACTTTAGTCACGGTACCAGAGTACTGTGTGGGTGTGTGACCGGCGCTTAAGGATGAATATATCGATTGAGAAGCGAACACCGCCATTAGAGACAAACCGTTAACAGAGAGAGACTCTTCGGTGAATATGCTCCAATTGCCGGAAACCTGATTATCTGCAGCACTGCCTCCAATAATTGGTACGGCTGTTCCAAACTTTTTGTCTATGGCTGCCATGATTTTTTCTTCATTGCCAGGCGTAGAATGAAGCAAGATTAAATCGGGTATTTCGCCTTCTCGATTGGCGTTTTTAAGTGCTTTGTCGATCGCTCGGAAGGTGTTTTTTTCTATAGAATCACCGAAGTGCTCGATCCCCGTTCCGTAGGCGTTGATCCCTGTATCATAAATGATAAGAGCACCAATCACAGGGCCAGAGTGGAACCCTGTTTCGGTCATTATGCCGTGACAAGTAGTGCATCCATGAATGGGAGTATGAGGAAGAGCGTTGACCAAATGTTGCTGCACAGCTAACGTTGAGTACTCTTCTGTGCAGTAGCAAATAAGACAGGCGATATCATCGCTTTTCAATACTCCGGAGAGCAACTCATCGACCGCTACTTTATAATCTAAGGAATAAGAGACTTTTGATAGAAATTTCATAGATTGCTGAAGGATTAATTAATGTTCTCTTTATAACACTTTAATGCACTGTGTTTCATTGATTTAGTATATGTTTCTACAAAAGTATCGATGCGTGATTCAGTTTGCTTTAGATAGATTTACAGAATACGTACTGACCTGTTGTGGGAATGTAACCGTTATTGAGGCAGTTTCATCGTTGGTTTGTAATAGCCAATGAGAGACCCCGTTTGGTTCTAAGGTTCCGCTGCCATCATAATTAATGATGAATTTACCAGTTTCGGATGTTTTGATTGAATACCCCTTGCTATAACCTGAAATTAAAACATTATGTTGTTCAATACCAAATTGACAAGGTTTGGAAACTATACAGTCTATTGTTTCATCGTTAACGTATGTTACTGTTCTCCAAGTAAATACAGCTATTAAAATAACCAACATGATGATAATTTGAACAAGCCTGCCTTTTGTTAGCTTCTGTGCCGCCATTATAATCTTTACTCCTTGTTACAAAGTTCAAAGTTTTTAAAGAAAAATCCAATTCCGGACCATGCGTAAGGTTACTACTCTGTCATTGATTTGTTAATTCAAGTATAGTGTCGCGTTGAAAATGCCACTTTTTTTTAAAATCAGCAAGTGGAAATAAAGTCATGAATAGGCTGAATTTCCTTTTCTAATTTGGGTGGCATTACGACGTGAGTCGTGTTGGAAGTAAAGTGTAGTAAATAAGAAATTGGAAGCATGCAAATGAGCCAAGAAAAGCAGCTTGAACAAAACTACAACTATACGGTCGTCCGTCAATTTACCCTCGTTACAATTTTGTGGGGTATTGTCGGTATGGGCGTTGGTGTTTTGATTGCCGCTCAATTAGTTTGGCCACAGCTAAACTTTGATACGCCGTGGCTGACGTACAGTCGTTTACGTCCCCTGCATACTAATGCGGTTATTTTTGCGTTCGGTACAAGTGCGCTGTTTGCAACATCATATTATGTTGTACAACGTACCTGTCAGACGCGTCTCTTTGGTGGCCCTCTCGTAGCCTTTACCTTTTGGGGTTGGCAAGCGATTATCCTGTCCGCTGCAATTACTTTACCGTTAGGTATGACCTCTGGTAAAGAATACGCAGAACTTGAATGGCCAATCGATATTGCTATTACTCTTGTGTGGGTAGCTTATGCGGTCGTGTTCTTTGGAACTATGATTAAGCGTAGGACCTCGCATATTTACGTAGCAAACTGGTTCTTCGGAGCTTTCATCATCACGGTTGCCGTGTTGCACATCGTTAACAGCCTTTCTGTTCCTGTATCTGCGTTTAAATCGTACTCGATTTATGCAGGCGCAATCGATGCAATGGTACAATGGTGGTACGGACACAATGCGGTAGGCTTCCTATTGACAGCTGGTTTCCTAGGTATGATGTACTACTTCGTTCCTAAACAAGCTGGTCGCCCTGTTTATTCTTACCGCCTGTCGATTGTTCACTTCTGGGCTCTTGTGTCTCTGTATATCTGGGCTGGTCCTCACCACCTGCACTACACTGCACTTCCCGACTGGACTCAGTCTCTAGGTATGGTTATGTCTTTGGTTCTGTTTGCTCCTTCTTGGGGTGGCATGATCAACGGTATTATGACTCTATCAGGTGCTTGGCATAAGCTTCGCTATGACCCAATCCTACGTTTCCTAATCGTTTCTCTATCATTCTACGGCATGTCGACTTTCGAAGGCCCTATGATGGCAATCAAAACGGTTAACGCACTATCTCACTACACGGACTGGACTATCGGTCACGTTCACTCTGGTGCGTTAGGTTGGGTTGCAATGGTTTCTATCGGTTCGGTTTACCACTTAGTTCCTAAACTATTTGGTCAAGAGCGTATGTACTCTGTATCTCTAATCAATGTTCACTTCTGGTTAGCAACGATTGGTACGGTCTTCTACATTGTTGCGATGTGGATTTCTGGTGTGATGCAAGGTTTGATGTGGCGTGCAGTTAACTCTGACGGTACGTTGACTTATAGCTTTGTAGAGTCAGTAGAAGCGTCTTACCCGTTCTACTTTGTACGTTTCTTAGGTGGCTTCATCTTCCTATCTGGTATGTTCTTACTGGCATACAACACGTACAAAACTGTTTCAGCACCTAAAGATAGCCTTAAAGCTATCCCTCAACCGGCTTAAGGAGATTTAGAATGAGCTCAAATTCAAATAATCGCCATGAGTTGGTCGAGAAAAACGTTGGCTTACTAGCGATCTTGATCGTTATTGCTATCAGCTTTGGTGCTTTAGTAGAGATCACTCCTCTTATTTTCCAAAAACAGACAACAGAACCTGTAGAAAACCTACGAGTTTACTCTGCTCTGGAAATGGAAGGTCGTGATATCTATATCCGTGAAGGTTGTAACGTATGTCACAGCCAAATGATTCGCCCTTTCCGCTCTGAAACTGAACGTTACGGCCACTATTCAGTAGCTGGCGAAAGCGTTTGGGAACATCCATTCCTATGGGGTTCTAAGCGTACTGGTCCTGATCTAGCGCGTGTTGGTGACCGTTACTCTGATGAGTGGCACCGTGTTCACCTTCTAGATCCTCGTGAACTTGTTCCTGAATCAAACATGCCAGGTTTCCCTTGGCTTGCTGAGAATGTACTTGATGGCAAATTGACTCAACAGAAGCTTGAACTCTTCCGTAATCAATTTGGTGTTCCTTACACAGACGAACAAATTGCTAACGCTAAACAAGATGTTGAAGGAAAAACAGAGATGGATGCAATCATCGCTTACCTTCAATCGCTTGGCCACGCAATGAAATAAGGAATAATTATGGACATTATTACATTTCAAAGTGTTTGGACTGTGACTGTTTTTGCTTGCTTCATCGGTATCGTTTGGTGGGCATACGGCAAGAACCGTAAATCACGTTTCGACGAAGACGCGAACCTAGTGTTTGCTGACGACGAGCCAGCAACAAGTTCTAAAAATGAAGGAGTGACAAAGTAATGAGTACATTCTGGAGTATCTGGGTTAGTGCGATTACGATTGGTACCCTAATTGGTTGTGCGGTCTTACTTCGTTGGTGTTTTAAAGATAAAACAGGCGTAGAAGAGGGTCACGATATGGGCCATGAATACGACGGTATTCGTGAGCTCAATAACCCACTACCTAAATGGTGGACGTACCTTTTCGTTAGCACAATTGTGTTTGCAGCTGTTTATCTTGCTCTATACCCTGGCCTTGGTAACTTTAAAGGTCTACTAGGTTGGACGAGTTCAAACCAAACAGTTCGTAGCGTAGAAGAGTCTCGCTCTGCAATCGCTGCAGCTCAAGCTAACAAACAGTTAGACGAATACGCTAAAGAGCTTGATGATGCAAATACCTACTTTGGTGAAGCGTTTAAAAAGCTAGCTCACGACGAAAACGGCCTACGTTCTGTCCCTGACATTGCATCAGATACTGACGCAATCAAAGTGGGTCAGCGTTTGTTCCTGCAAAACTGTTCTCAGTGTCACGGCTCTGATGCTCGTGGTCAGAAAGGTTTCCCTAACCTAACTGACGACGCGTGGCTATATGGCGGTGAGCCACAAGCTATTGTGACGACGATCATGCACGGTCGTGTTGGTCAAATGCCAGGCTGGAAAGATGCACTTGGTGAGCAAGGCGTTAAAGAAGTGGTGAGCTACACGCTTAGCCTTTCTGGACGTAGTGTGAACGCACGTGAAGCAGAAGCTGGTAAAGCACGTTTCGTCGTGTGTGCGGCGTGTCACGGTACTGATGGTAAGGGTAACCCTGCTGTAGGTGCGCCTGACCTAACAGACCGCGATTGGTTGTTCGGCGATTCTCGCGCTGATGTCACTGAAACAGTAATGAACGGACGTTCTGGCGTAATGCCTGCTTGGAAAGATATTCTAGGCGAAGACAAAGTTCAGCTTGTTGCATCATACGTGTGGAGTTTAAGCAACTCAGATAATAAGTAACATTTCAATAACAGCCTCTTTCTAAGAGGCTGTCTTTCCTTTATTTTATAACCCCTTCTTTTTATTCTTTTTTGAGATATTTTTTATGGTAAAGCCTTGGTATAAACAGTTTTGGCCGTGGTTCTTAATCGCGTTGCCGGCGACAGTAGTTATTTGGACCATCATGACGGTTATTGTGTTTACAGAGAACTCTGTAGATTTGGTGACTGAGGATTACTATAAAAAAGGAAAAGGCATTAATGTCGATATTTCGAAAGTAAACATCGCTAAAGAACTTGGCCTCTCGGCTTCAATTAATGAGAAAGGTAACTCTGTTATCATTACTCTAGATAAAGGCAAACTAGATCACTTCCCTGCTATTAACGCAATGTTCGTTCACAGAACACTGCCTGACCGTGATTTCACTCAGCTGCTTACCGCTGATGCGAGCGGCAATTACACGTTGACTCTAGACCACGAAATGCAAGGTCCATGGTTTATCGAGCTTTCTCCGCATAACTCTGAATGGTTAGTGCAAGGTCGCATGAACTTCCCTATTGAAACTTCTACTCAACTAACGAACTAAAGCTTATGTATGAATCCTGTTATCACTGCGGTGAAGATGTACCAGCGGAAACGGATTTTAAAGTAGAGATCTTAGGAGCGACTCGAAAGATGTGTTGTCCGGGCTGCGAAACCGTAGCCCAAACAATCGTTGATAGCGGTTTGGTCTCTTACTACCACTATCGCACCGCTCCTGCTGAAAAAGCGGATCTAGTGCCAGAGCAACTGCTGGCTCTCAGTCATTACGACAACGAAGATGTTCAGTTAGAATTCGTTCGTAGCTCTGAAAACACCTCTGAAGTGACATTGTCACTTGAAGGCGTCTCTTGTGCAGCCTGTGCATGGCTTATTGAAAAGCAAGTTTCTTCAAAGGCCGGGGTCGGTAGCATTCGTGTTAATACCACCACTAATCGTGCCCTGCTTAGTTGGGATAATACGCAAGTGAAACTTAGCGAGTTGTTATCGGCAATCCATACACTAGGTTACAAAGCTGCACCTTTTGAAGCCGATCAACAAGAAGCCGCCTATCATCGCTCGATGAAAAACTACCTCTATCGTCTTGGTGTTGCTGGTTTGGCGACCATGCAAGTCATGATGTTGGCAGTGGCACTTTATCTTGAAGTGTTTGGTAGCCTAGAGCCTGAATTCAAGAGTTACTTCCGCTGGGTTAGTTTGATCTTCGCAACCCCTGTCCTGCTCTACTCAGCGCTACCTTTCTATATTAATGCATGGCGAAGCATTAAAGGCCGAACACTAGGCATGGATGTTCCTGTGTCGATTGCTCTGCTATTTGCTTATGTTGCGAGTGTAGTGGCAACCGTTACAGAGCAAGGCGAAGTGTTCTTTGAATCAATCTCAATGTTCACCTTCTTCCTTCTACTTGGTCGTTTCCTTGAAATGCGCGCTCGTCGTAAAGCGGCAGCAGCTAGCGGTAACCTGCTTAAGTTAGTTCCTGCGATGGCGACAACGTTAGATGGCGATCAAGTTCCGGTAAAAACCTTGAAGGTTGGCGATCAGATTCGCGTTCTTCCTGGCGAGCATATTCCTGCGGATGGCAAAGTACTGTCTGGCAGAATTCACATTGATGAATCCATGCTGACTGGCGAATCTATTCATGTGGTTAAGAATGAAGGCGATGCCGTCTTTGCTGGCACACTGAACGGTGACGAATCGTTTGAATTAGAGGTGATGACGTCAAAAGCGGATTCAGTGATTTCTAATATCGTTCGTCTGCAAGATGAAGCGCAGTTGTCTAAGCCTCGCATCGCGGAAATCGCTGATGTGGTCGCACGGTACTTTGTGGCGGTTATCTTAGTTATTTCATTCGGCACCTGGTTCTATTGGCATCAAACACGCCCTGAAGACGCGTTTTGGATCATGCTTTCAGTACTCGTCGCGACTTGTCCGTGTGCTCTATCGCTTGCTACACCGACAGCGATTACCTGCTCAACGTCTCGTATGGGTAACTTTGGTATCTTGCTGCGTAAAGGCCATGTGTTTGAAACCTTGTGTAAAGTGAACCACTTAATCATCGATAAAACAGGTACATTGACTGAGGGTGATATTCGTATCAGCCAAGTGGAAACCTTCGCTGAACTTGATAAAGACACTTGTCTCAAAGTAGCGGCGAGCTTGGAGCAACACGCTAACCACCCTATCGCTAAAGCGTTTAAGACCTATGTTTCAGAGGGTATCGAAGTAGCATCTGTTAATAACGTGATTGGCTCGGGTATTACTGGCGAGTGGAATGGTCAAGAAGTAGCGATCGGTAGTAGTGAGTTCATTCTTGGTGAGTCTCAACCTTCCGAAAGTAATGGCATCTACCTGTCGTTAGCTGGCCGCCATATCGCGACATTTATTTATGAAGACCCGATTCGTAAAGAAAGTATCGAGTTCATTAAGCAATTCAAAGAAGCGGGTATTAAAACCACCTTGCTGACTGGTGATTCGTTGATTAACGCGAAGCCTGTTGCTGAAGAGATTGGTATTACCGATATCGTCGCGAATGCAAAACCTGAAGATAAGCTTGCTTACCTCAACTCTAGAGACGCAAGTGACATCACAATGATGGTTGGCGACGGAATTAACGATGCCCCTATTCTTGCGGGTGCTCACCTTTCTGTCGCTATGGGCGGCGGTACAGACGTGGCCAAAGCTTCTGCAGATATGGTCTTGTTGGGTGATAAGCTCGATAGATTACTTAAGTCCCGTACTTTGGCGCTAAAAACGCGTAGGATAATCCGTGAAAACCTAGCTTGGTCACTAGGATATAACTTACTTATTCTTCCATTGGCTGTCGCAGGTTTGGTTGCTCCATACATTGCCGTTGTTGGCATGTCTGCTAGCTCTATTATTGTTGTGTCTAACTCGTTAAGGCTTTTAAAAGAGCAAGGTAAATAATGGAAAGTTTATACATCCTCATTCCAATAGCGATCGTACTTGTGTGCATCGCAGTCGGAATCTTTCTATGGGCAGTAAAGAGCGAGCAGTTTGAAGATCTTGAACGCCAAGGCCATAGTATTCTATTCGATGAAGACAGCCATGCTCACAATAACTCTGACAACAAACCAGCTGCGGACAGGAAAGCCGATGTGAGCGCCCCTGCCGCTAGAGAAAATCACGTTAGCGTAGAAAGTCAAACTAGTTTAGAAAAAAAGAATGATGACACCTGATTGGATCGGCGCTTTTGTTGTTGGATTGATAGGCTCAGGTCATTGCATGGGAATGTGTGGTGGCATCGCTTCGCTTCTTTCTATTGGCAACACTAAACCTTCCCCTGTTATTCCCCTCCTGTATAACCTTGGACGCCTATTAAGCTATGCCGTAATTGGTGGCGTGATTGGCGGTGCAATTTCATCGATTGGTCAACTAAGCGATTTCAATGCTTTGCTTGGTTGGCTTCGTCTGTTTGCAGCCCTCTTTATGATCATCTTAGGGTTGTATATTGGAAAATGGTGGTTTGGCTTGTTGTTTTTCGAAAGAATCGGACAGAAATTATGGCGTTATATATCACCGATAGGTAAATCATTTCTGCCATTGAAGCACCCCAGCCATGCTTTACCATTTGGTTTCATCTGGGGTTGGCTTCCATGTGGCCTTGTTTATTCAATGCTTACGTGGGCAGCGGTATCTGGAAGCTGGTATAACGGAGCGGGCATCATGCTAGCCTTCGGTTTAGGGACCCTTCCAGCAATGTTAACCGTTGGTATGGGGGCTAATTTCTTCAAGAAACTGCAACAAGTTGACTTATTTCGTCAGTTAGGCGCAATTTTAATCCTAATTTACGGCTTTTATACTGGATATATGGCTCTACACCTTATTATTTATACCGTATAACTGTTCTTTAAACCCGGTTTTTTTACTACCCTTTAGGATTAAGGAATGCTAAAATATTGATGTATGTCAAATAGTGAAAGATTGTTATGATTTCTGAAAAGCCTGCGACGAAACGTGTTCAGTCTGGTGGTTGTGCAATCCATTGCCAGGATTGTAGTATTAGCCAGCTCTGTATCCCATTTACTTTGAATGAATCTGAACTCGATCAACTTGATCAGATCATTGAAAGAAAAAAGCCCATTCAAAAAGGGCAAGAGTTATTTAAAGCCGGTGACGAGCTTAAATCTCTGTATGCTATTCGCTCTGGAACGATCAAGAGCTATACGATTACCGAGCAAGGTGATGAGCAGATTACTGCGTTCCACTTAGCTGGTGACCTTGTTGGCTTCGATGCGATTACCGGTGATCTACACCCTAGTTTTGCTCAAGCACTAGAAACTTCTATGGTATGTGAAATCCCATACGAAATTCTTGATGACCTATCGGGGAAAATGCCTAAATTGCGTCAGCAAATTATGCGCCTGATGAGTAATGAGATTAAAGGTGACCAAGAAATGATTCTGCTTCTTTCTAAAAAGAATGCGGAAGAGCGTCTTGCAGCATTCCTTTACAATCTTTCTACTCGGTTCTCTCAACGCGGCTTCAGCCCTAGAGAGTTCCGTTTAACGATGACTCGCGGCGATATTGGTAACTACCTAGGTCTAACTGTAGAGACGATCAGTCGTCTTTTGGGTCGTTTCCAAAAAGCTGACATCTTGAGCGTTAAAGGCAAATACATCACTATTGAAGATCATGATACGTTGATGGAACTCGCTGGTGTTTCAAAAGAATAGTCTAGATATCAATGATGTAGCTTAATAATGAGCTACATCATATTTCTCCCTTAAAACTTCTTATATTTCTCTTCATCTCTCTATAACTGCGCTACATTACTTATATGTTCGTTCTGAAAAGTAGGCTTAGTTATGAGTATCTATAACAAAATTTTAGTTGTCGCTGACATTAATCACGATGAGCAACCTGCTCTAGTTCGTGCTATCCAACTTGCGAAGAAAAGCACCTCAACAAGCCATATCACTTTCTTTTTGTCGATCTATGACTTCTCGTATGAGATGACATCGATGCTCTCTGTCGACGAAAGGGACGCAATGCGCAGAGGAGTCATTCATCAGCGTGAAATCTGGATGAATAAAGTAGCAGAACCTTACCTTGATGATTCTATTGAATTCAACGTTAAAGTCGTGTGGCACAACCGCCCATACGAGGCGATCATTGCAGAAGTATACAGTGGTGACCACGATATCTTAATCAAAGGTACGCGCAAGCACGATACTTTAGAATCTGTTATTTTCACTCCAACTGACTGGCACCTACTTAGAAAATGCCCTAGCCCTGTGCTGCTGGTTAAAAACGACTTCTGGCCTGATGATGCGAAGATTTTTGCTTCGGTTCACGTAGGCTCAGAGACAGAAGCTCACTTAGAGCTCAACGATACGATGGTCGACAGATTACTAGAGATCACGGGCCGTTTGGATGCAGAACCATTCTTGGTAAATGCCTACCCTGTGACACCGGCGAATATTACAATCGAATTACCAGAGTTCGATCCGACCTCTTACACTGACGCCGTTCGTGGCCATCACTTAACAGCAATGAAAGCATTGCGCCAGAAGCACGGTATGTGTGAAGAACAAACTGTGGTTGAGCAAGGTTTACCAGAAGATGTGATTCCACGCGTCGCGTCTGAAAATAACGCTGCTATGGTAATTCTAGGTACAACGGGTCGTACTGGCTTGTCTGCCGTGTTTATTGGTAATACCGCAGAACACGTGATCGATAAGATTAACTGTGACGTGTTGGCTCTTAAACCGTCTGGTTACGTTAGCCCATTAGATCCTAACCTTTCGAAAGGTTAAGTCGTTTAAGCATAGACCCCCACTACAAGTTCATCTCATAAAAAAACGCCTCAAGCAGTGCTTGAGGCGTTTTTGTTTGTTTAATCGTTATCTACAAAGTAGTTTTAGCGAGAATCGTCTCGTTATACGTTAGTCACGTCGATGAACATTGACTCATCAATGTTAGAAGATGAAATTTCCGCTTCTTGGAATTCGTACTCTTCACGTTCACCGCTACGGTCTAATGGAAGGTTTACGAAATCGAACAGTTCACGGTCAGCCAGTTGGCTTGGGCTAACGTTCTGGATTGATTTGAAGATCTTCTCAACACGGCCCGGAGTTTTCTTGTCCCAATCAATTAGCATCGCTTTGATGTTCTGACGCTGTAGGTTCTCTTGTGAGCCACATAGGTTACAAGGAATGATTGGGAACTCTTTGTGTTCTGCGTATTTGACTAGGTCCGTTTCACGACAGTAAGTCAGTGGACGAATAACAACGTTACGACCGTCATCAGAACGAAGCTTCGGTGGCATTGCCTTTAGACGTGCACCGTGGAACATGTTCAGGAACATAGTTTCAACGATGTCATCAAGGTGATGACCCAATGCGATCTTAGTTGCACCAATCTTCTCAGCGAACGAATACAAAGTACCACGGCGCAGACGAGAACATAGACCACACGTTGTTTTACCTTCTGGCACCTTCTCTTTAACCACTGAGTATGTATCCTTATCTACGATGTAGTAAGGAATGTTCAGCGTTTCAAAGTATTCAGGAAGAATGTGCTCAGGGAACCCAGGTTGTTTTTGATCTAGGTTTACCGCTACAACATCAAACTTGATAGGTGCTGCTTCACGTAAACGTAGCAAAATGTCTAGCATCGCAAATGAATCTTTACCGCCACTAATACATGCCATTACTACGTCATTCTCTTCGATCATGTTGTAGTCGATGATGGCATTTCCAACATTTCTTCTCAGACGTTTCTGAAGTTTGTTGAATTCAAGTGTTTCTTTTCTATTATCGTTTTGGTTCATTGCGACTCTCACACCGTCGTGTTATCGACTGTAGATTGCTAGTGGGACTGTTTTAGGGCGTGGATTATACGGATTTTTATTTGAGGTTGAAATAGTAACGGCAGGATAAACAAGGCGAGTAATAGAAAGATTCGGTTTTATCTTGCGATAATGGCTATGATTTTTCGTTGAGCTCTAAGATTTTGAGAAAAGCAGGTATTCACAGATACGAATCACATGTTAATAGAAAAAGAAAAGCAGCCTATTCCTATAAGGTTCGGCTGCTTTTCGTGGTGCGGTTTAAGTTCTAGTTATACGTGTTCGGCAAACTCTATTGCGCAGGAATGTACGGTAATACGCGAATGGTTGGCTCTGGTAACGTGATACTGTCACTTCCATTCAATTCTGCTAGGGTAAACTTTGCGCGCCCTTGTGTGATTGGGATCTGTTTACCGTTAGACAAAGCTATGTAGCCTTCAAGTTTGTTGTCAAATTCTAAAGTTAACCCTTGGATGTCCGGCGTGAACCAACTGGAGAACATACCGCTGACGTCTTCTAGCATCGTTTGCATTTGTGGTAGTAGGTTCTCCAGCTGCGTAATTTCAACCGTTCCAGCCAAAGGTTCTTGAGTCATAACAACCAAAGAATACGCACATTCTTGCTCTTGCGTTTGCACAAAGATAAGAGGATTTGCTGAACGGAGGTTTTGGTCGACAGGTAGAAGCAGTTCATGTGTTGGAGACACTTTTAGTTCTTCGTAGTGCTCTTCTTTTTCCATCCAGGCTTTGCTGATGTGGCAAATTGTTTTAGCTTGTTGATCCACAAAGAAGACCGCAACTTTGACGTCATCGTGCCCTTCTTTGGTGTTGTTTTTAAGTTGTGTATAGAGCTTAGAATACGTGAACATGTACTCTTGTGCTGCAGCGGGTAAAGAGACCCCAAGGCTTAGTGAGGCTAATAAAGCGAGTGCTGTCTTTTTCATTTTTATAATCTTGTCGAAGTTGAGCGTTTATAAATAGAAAGAGCAGCCAGTGAGCTGCTCTTTATGTGATGTAGATTGACTTAGCCGACTATGAAAGGCTGCCAACTGATATCAAATCGAGTTACTTTTTCCAGTATACCTCGTTGTGACGGATCATAGCTTGTAAATCAGTCACATAGTCTGAACCTCGCTCAGAATATTTTAACAAGCCATTGGTAAGCTCTGTAGCGGTGCCTGTCGTTAGCAAATCATCGCCTCGTGCCGCAAGCTTGGCGCGGATCGCTCTTAAATTAGCATAAGCACGATTTCGGTTAAGGTTCATGAAGTAACGGTGTACTGACTCTTGGCTTGAAGAGAATGTTGCCACTTCATGGGAGCTACCTTCGTTACGTTGTAGCGGAACAAGACCACAACCTTTGGTGTAACACCAGTGTCCGAAATAGTTGTTCGCTTGGGTTGCAAAGCGCGATGTCCCCCAAGCCGACTCGTTTGCCGCCTGAGTTAACACAAGCGCTTCAGGCAAGACGTTTACGCGATTAAACATTTCTGTAAGCCAAGCTTTATCTAAGCCTGATGAAGGCACAGGCAAGCTGTACAATTTACCTAACCTTATAGCGTATGACAAATCTTCCGCATCGATGTTCGCAATGCTTGATTCAGAAACCTTAGTCAAAAACGCGCGCTCTTTAGTTATGCGTTTGTTTTCGATGTTGATGCTTGGACGTAGATAAGAAAAGAAGGTGTCTTTTTTCTTGTTTACATCATCAATGGCTGCAAAGTTTGGTGTGCTTGAGGAAACTGTCAAGTCACCAAACTGATCAGTCGAATTGGAGCTTTGATCTGTCGTACGTCGACGCTCCTCTTCTTGGTAAATATAAGGACCAATCAGTGAGATAGATCCAACAAGAGCCAGTGTTGTTACTTTAAGCGCGAGTGACTTTCCAGCGCTTGCGCGAACATTATTATGCATCGAACACCTGTGGGTTTTTGTTGTTACTGTCGTTATTACCGCTGCCGTCGTTATTGTCGTCATCGTCTTTTGGTCTGCCTGACGCTATAAGCTTTAACTTAATGCCAAACATTTCACGGTAAAGAATACCTTTCACGTGGAAAAAGAATGGAAGAACGAAAATTAAACCAATGCCATACATCATCGCCGCAATGATGAACATCAACATCACCATTAAGTAGATAGACGCGATAGTGAGGATTTTCTTGTTTACGGCCCGCAAAGAAAGCAACAGTGATTGCATTGGCGGTACTTTTTTATCGCAAATCAACAGAATTGCATGGCTAAATGCAAGTGAGAAGTAGATAGAAAGGAACGGGAGTATCATCCCCGCGATACCTTGTAGCATAAGGCTGAACAAAGTGACTAAGATAACAGGCACTGTAAATTGTAGACCTTTACCTATGTGACGAGTCTTGGTTTGTAAGCCTGCGGCGTGGCTCATTGCCATTAAGCTAATACCAGCGTAAATAGGAGCGCTGACTACTTCATAGCTAAAGTTAGCAATGAAAATAGATTCAACGATTTGTGGGGTGAAAGCCTCTGGGTCTATAACGGCATCTAGGATAACCGCAGGATCACCCAGTTGTAATTTTAATGCGATATAAAAAATGGCCAGTTGCACGAACATCAGAGCAACAATAGCAGGAGAGAACGAAAGAAAGTGACTGATGGTTTGTTTCCAAGCCTCTTGGAATACAGCCGTTGCTTTGAGCTCATAATCTCCTGAAAGAGCGCGGTTGATACTACCGCCTAAATTAAAATCTTTTTCGATGTCGTCGTTCATAATGATACCTAGGTGTACTTACTTTATCGAAGCCACCTAACTTATTGATAAAAAATTGTCTTCATTATACTCATATGTCGGATATAAACTAAAATATGAATCTGTAACAAGCTTTGCTTTTAAGTCTTAATGATTAATAATTAAACACTTATTTGGCTGTAAAGCTTGTAAATATCAGTATGGTCAAAGAAGTTTACTTTTACCTGCGAAATTTTTTATCTTCGAATGGTAAAAAGTGCTTTGAATTCACGTTTTTGGTGATTATGATGCGCGCCTTAAAAGTGTATAGCAACAGGTGTCAAAAAGAACCAAGGTGGAGAAAAACAGACGTTGAAAGCTAAAAAATCAGTAGGAAAGCCAGTCGTACAACTTACTGGCATTAGTAAAAGTTTCGATGACAAAGAAGTTATCGGTAATCTTGATCTAAACGTAAATCATGGTGAGTTTCTCACGATTTTAGGCCCATCAGGTTGTGGTAAAACAACCGTACTAAGAATGATTGCGGGTTTTGAAACGGCAGATAGTGGTCAAATACTATTAGCTGACCAGAACGTAACCCAAGTTCCTGCTGAACAAAGGCATGTTAACACTGTATTCCAAAGCTATGCCCTATTCCCGCATATGACTGTCTTCGATAATGTGGCATTTGGCTTACGCATGCAGAAAGTTCCAGGCAACGAGATTGAACCTCGTGTGATGGAAGCTTTAAAAATGGTGCGCTTAGAACAAATGGCACAGCGAAAACCACACCAGCTATCCGGTGGCCAACAGCAACGTATCGCCATCGCTCGTGCTGTCGTTAATAAGCCTAAAGTTCTTCTATTGGATGAATCTCTATCTGCTCTTGATTACAAGTTACGTAAACAGATGCAAATCGAGCTTAAACAATTACAACGCCAACTTGGTATCACGTTCATTTTTGTAACGCACGACCAAGAAGAAGCGCTGTCTATGTCTGACCGCATTATTGTTATGCGTGATGGCGTGATTGAACAAGATGGCACACCGAGAGAGATCTACGAAGAGCCTAAGAACCTGTTTGTAGCTCGCTTCATTGGGGAAATTAACGTATTCGAAGCGACAGCGAAATCTCGTCTAGATGAAAAGCGCATTGTTGCGACAATCGAAGGTGAAGAGTCTGTTATCTATCACGATAAAGACATAACACCGGGTCAAAAACTTCAAGTATTGCTTCGCCCTGAAGATCTTCGTATCGAAGAAATCAAAGAGTCTGAGCAACGCGGTATTGTTGGTCACATTGTCGAGCGAACCTATAAAGGCATGACATTGGATTCAGTGGTAGAACTTGAATCTGGTATGCGTGTGATGGTTAGCGAATTCTTCAACGAAGATGACCCTGATGTTGATCACTCACTGGGCCAAAAAGTTGCAGTAACTTGGGTTGAGAGCTGGGAAGTGGTATTAGAAGATGAGCAAAAAGTTTAATTTACAAAACGCGATTGTTGCTTTAATCACAGGTTGGTTGGTGCTGTTCGTGATGATTCCAAACATCATGATCATCGGTACTAGCTTCTTAACTCGTGATGAAGCGAACTTGATCGAGATGACCTTCACTCTCGATAACTACGTGCGTTTGGCTGACCCGCTGTATTTTAAAGTGTTAATGCACTCTTTCTATATGGCGATTGTCGCAACCCTACTTTGTTTAATCATTGGCTACCCGTTCGCTTACATCGTGGCAAAAATGCCGGCGAAATGGCGTCCAATCATGTTGTTCCTAGTGATTGTGCCATTCTGGACCAACTCTTTGATCCGTACTTACGGATTAAAAGTGGTGCTGGGTACTCAAGGCGTGTTGAACAAAGGCTTATTAGCGTTAGACATTATCGATAAACCGTTACGTATCATGTACTCAGAAACAGCAGTGATGATCGGTTTGGTGTATATCCTACTTCCGTTCATGATTCTGCCGTTGTATTCAGCGATTGAAAAACTGGATGATACGTATTTAGAAGCCGCGAAAGATTTAGGTGCGAACAAACTGCAAACGTTATTGAAAGTCGTACTTCCTTTGACAATGCCAGGCATTATCGGCGGTTGTTTACTTGTATTGCTCCCTGCGCTTGGAATGTTTTACATTTCAGATTTGTTGGGCGGTGCTAAGAACCTGTTGATCGGTAACGTCATTAAGAGCCAAGTGCTGAATGCTCGTGATTGGCCGTTTGGCGCTGCAACCAGTATTGCACTGACTACCGCTATGGCCGTGATGCTTTATGCCTACTATCGTGCAGGCAAGTTATTGAATAAGAAAGTGGAGCTAGACTAATGGGTCGCACAGTAAAGTTCAGCTTTATGGCGCTGGTATACGTTTTTCTATACCTACCTATTATCGTATTGATTGCAAACTCATTTAATGCCAATAAGTTTGGTATGAAATGGGGTGGCTTTACCACTAAGTGGTATGACGCGCTGATTAACAACGACAGCCTAATGCAGGCCGCGTGGCACTCGATTAACGTAGCCGTGTTCTCAGCAACAGCCGCAACGATTGTCGGAAGCCTGACAGCAGTAGCCCTATTCCGTTACCAATTCAAAGGTAAAGGCGTAGTAAATGGCATGCTTTTCATCGTAATGATGTCACCAGATATCGTCATGGCGATTTCGCTTCTTGCGCTATTCTTGGTAATGGGTGTGCAACTTGGGTTTTTTACCCTACTTGCCGCGCACATTACTTTCTGCCTGCCGTTTGTTGTGGTAACGGTCTACAGTCGCTTGAATGGCTTTGATGTAAAAATGCTAGAAGCAGCAAAAGACTTAGGGGCAAGCGAATGGACGATTCTAAAACAGATCATCCTGCCTCTTGCTAAGCCAGCGGTTGCTGCGGGTTGGTTATTGAGCTTCACTCTGTCTTTGGACGACGTGATCATCAGCTCTTTCGTCACGGGCCCAACCTATGAAATCTTGCCACTGAAGATTTACTCAATGGTTAAAGTCGGTATCTCTCCTGAGGTAAACGCCCTAGCAACAGTGATGTTAGTGGTGTCGTTAGTTCTGGTGATTATTTCTCAGTTATTAGCGAGAGAGAAGATCAAGTAAGTCTCCTACTCTATACAGAGACGAACTTGATAAGAAGTTAACAAACTTCATGTTCTACAAAGTGTTAATCATAAACAGAATGGTAAATTGCCATTCTGTTTTTCTATCTACTGCCTTCGGGCACGTTTAGTTTGGAGCTAACGTCAATGAAAAAATGGGCTACTCTATTAGCTGGTAGTGCATGTGCGCTTTCAATGTTATCTGCACCATCGTTTGCAAAAGATAACAAAGAGTTGGTATTCATGAACTGGGGACCTTACATCAACAGTGAGATCTTAGAACAGTTCACGGATGAAACTGGCATCAAAGTGATTTACTCGACTTACGAATCGAATGAAACTTTGTACGCAAAGCTAAAAACACACAATAAAGGTTACGACCTTGTGGTTCCTTCAATCTACTTCGTGTCTAAAATGCGCGACGAAGGCATGCTTCAAAAGATCGACAAAACCAAGCTAAACAATTTTACGAATCTAGATACAAACTATCTAGATAAGCCATATGATCCGAACAACGACTACTCTATTCCACACGTAGTCGCGATCACGGGTCTTGCTGTTAACACAGACATGTACGACCCAGAAGCTTTCCAAAGCTGGACTGACCTATGGAAGCCGGAGCTTGAAGGTCAGCTGATGATGATGGACGACACGCGTGAAGTGTTCCACATCGCACTGCGCAAGTTAGGTTATTCAGGTAATACAACCAACGAGAAAGAGATCGACGAAGCTTACGCTGAGCTGCAAAAGCTAATGCCAAACGTTCTCGTCTTTAACTCAGACAATCCAGGCGCACCGTACATGGCAGGTGAAGTAGGTCTTGGTATGCTTTGGAACGGTTCTGCGGCTGCAGCGCAAAATGAAGGGTTACCAATTAAACTGGTTTTCCCTAAAGAAGGCGGCATCGGTTGGGTTGATAACTTCGCAATCAGTTCTGGTGCGGTAAACGTAGAAGCGGCTCATAAGATGATCGACTTCCTACTTCGCCCTGAAATCGCAGAGCAAATCTCTCGCGACACTGGCTACCTAACGGCAGTTAAAGCGTCTAATGAGAAGTTCAAAGATAGCCCTGCTCTGTTCCCATCTCAAGAAGACCTTGACCGTGTTGAATGGCAAGCTGCGGTTGGCGACAAGACCGTGAAGTACGAAGATTACTTCATGAAGCTTAAAGCCGGTCAGTAAGCGAGTTAGTTGTCTAGTTGCTCTGGTCACCAGATGCTAATAAGTCATTGGTTTACTTAACAAGGCTATTTAGATAATCAACAAGTTAAAAATAAGAATATCAATGAATAGGTAGCTTAGGCTGCCTATTTTGTTATATCGCTGATATAATCTAGCGCGATTTTTAAAAATCCTTTTACTTTGGGTTCACTACCCAGCTCCAAATCAAACAAATGAACGGAACAGTAATGAAAAAGACACTGTATACCGGCGCATTGTGTGCTGCTACTTTACTTTCTACGCCCTCTTTCGCAGCTGACCAAGAACTGTATTTTTACAACTGGTCTGAATATATTCCAAATGAAGTGCTAAAAGACTTCACCGAAGAAACTGGCATTAAAGTCTATTACTCAACCTATGAGTCTAACGAAAGCATGTACGCTAAGTTAAAAACTCAAGGTACAGGTTATGACCTAGTGGTTCCTTCGACTTACTTCGTTTCTAAAATGCGTAAAGAAGGCATGCTTCAAGAGCTTGATAAAACTAAGCTAAGCCACTTTGCAGATTTGGACCCAAATTACTTAGATAAGCCATTTGACCCAAGCAACAACTACTCGATCCCATACATTTGGGGCGCAACGGGTATTGGTATTAACTCAGATATGCTAGATAAGTCTTCAGTTAAAGGCTGGGGTGATCTTTGGGATACGCAGTGGGAAGGTCAATTGATGATGATGGATGACTCTCGTGAGGTTTTCCACATTGCCCTGTCTAAGCTAGGTTACTCTCCAAACACGACTAACCCTGAAGAAATCAAAGAAGCGTACGAAGAACTGCGTAAGCTAATGCCAAACGTATTGGTATTCAACTCAGATTTCCCTGCGAACCCTTTCTTAGCGGGTGAAGTATCTCTTGGTATGCTTTGGAATGGCTCTGCTTACATGGCGCGTCAAGAAGGCGCAACAATTGACATCATTTGGCCAGAGAAAGGCGCTATCTTCTGGATGGACAGCCTAGCGATTCCATCAGGCGCTAAGAACACTGAAGCGGCACATAAGATGATCGACTTCCTTCTTCGTCCTGAAAACGCAGCTAAGATTGCTCTAGAGATCGGTTACCCGACGCCAGTTAAAACGGCTTACCCTCTTCTTCCAAAAGAATTTGCTGAAGATAAGAATATTTTCCCACCACAATCAGTGATGGATAACGGCGTTTGGCAAGATGAAGTTGGCGAAGCGAGCGTCATTTATGACGAGTATTTCCAAAAACTTAAAGTAAACAACTAGATTTTTACCGAGAGGTTAATAAAGCGGCGTAAGCCGCTTTATTTTTATCTACACTTTATAGAAGATTAAAAGGAAGCAATACGGAGTATTATTTGTTATGCCAACAAACCCTATTCTACTCGTTGTGATTTTAACGCTTCTAACGTCACTCCTTTTGTTTGGGCTGAACTCACTTATTCAAGTTGATTCTAATTACGATCTGTTCTTTGAAACGAATACGCTCGTCATTACGACATATATCTGCTTTGTTGCTCGCCGTTCTATTCGCCGAAATAAAACACTTATGCTCGGCTCACTGCTACTTATCTTTAATCTATTTTATGATGTATCGAGTGAAGTTCAATATCTCGATGAATGGGCTGACCGAAATGAACTCATTGATACCTTTCTCGAAGATGGCTTACTTCAAATAGCTTTTCTGTTAATCGCCGTAGGTATCACTAAATTAAACACCCACTTAAAAGATCAAAGCAAGAAAGATGAGCTGACAGGCTTATATAATCGTAAAAAGTTCGATGCGATTAAGCTTGAAGAGTTTGAGTTGATTTATTTCGACTTAGATGGGTTAAAACAAGTGAATGATCGCCAAGGGCACCAAGAGGGTGACCTAATGATTGTCCGTTTCTCTCAAGCATTGAATCAGGTGGTACTTGAAGATGAAATGGTGTTTCGTGTTGGCGGCGATGAGTTTGTAGCAACCGTTCAACTTGGTCGCGGTGGGGAGTTTATTAAACAAGTTACTAACCTACTCCTCGATGAGGACATATCATTTTCATACGGTATTGAAGTTGCACAACGAGAAAACTTTAAACAAGCATTAATTGAATCTGATAAAGCGATGTATGTAATGAAAAAAGCCCAGCGATCTGACACAGACGAGTTTTAAGTGTTTTGTATGGATCTACACAAAACGATAACTACTTTTTTAATCTAAATGGTTTCAGGTAGACGCGACTCGGATAGAACTGGCTGAGCAACTCTCAGCCTGTCATCGTTTTATACTTTATTAAGCCGTTAAAGATCCTTGCTCCGTGCTCAGCAGTTCCTCAACGAGCTTAGGTACTTCGATACTCGCTTTACCGTAACGCTTCTCTTCAAATTCGCTCTCTACTGCGCTTGGCTCAAGGTTGATTTCAATCGTATGTGCGCCATGCATTTTAGCGTCATGTACAAAACCCGCCGCTGGATACACCACGCCAGACGTGCCAATTGAGATAAACAGATCGGCTTCTTCCAGTGCTGAATAGATGTCGCCCATTCTCAATGGCATCTCACCAAACCAAACAATGTGTGGACGCATTTGTGCGGGAATCTGACAACAGTGACATAGCTCGCCTGTCTCGATGTTCTCTTTATGGTCGATAACCTGATTCGACTCGCTGCAACGTGCTTTAAGCAGTTCACCATGCATGTGGATGATATTGCTGCTACCGCCTCTCTCATGCAGGTTGTCGATGTTTTGAGTAATGATGGTGACTTTGCCATCAAGCTTGTCTTCAAGCTCTCCTAGCGCCTTGTGGGCTGAATTTGGCTGGATGCTGTCACTTTGCAATCCGGAACGACGTTTGTTGTAAAACTCTTGTACTAAGTCTGGATCTTTTTCAAAGCCTTCAGGTGTCGCGACATCTTCGATTTTATGGTTTTCCCATAATCCGTCTTGTGATCGGAATGTTTGTATCCCCGACTCCGCTGAAATACCTGCGCCAGTAAGAATTACGATATTTCGATATGGGAAATGCATATAACGTCCTTTTCAATATGTCACTTTGTAACAGCTTAGCACTGATCAAATTCCAACAATAGTTTTAGGGATTAGACCATAGTCTTAGCCAACTGAATTCATTGGTTATTTGTGACATAACTCGATTGTCTATCGCTTGGCTTTCTTACCGAAGCTTTCGATGTGTTTTCAACTAACACAAAAAAGCGGCCGAAGCCGCTTAGTCTTGTTTAACTGGTGTCTACTTGACGAGCTTAAACCCATCAAAGTGAACGACGTTAATCTTCGTTGATAGACGAGATCTTATGGATTGAAAGATCCGCGCCGTTGAATTCGTCTTCTTCACTTAAACGTAAGCCCGTTAGTCTGCTCAACACGCCATAAACAATCAAAGCACCAGTCAGAGCAACAGCGATACCCGCTAATGTACCGACAACTTGAGAAGCAAAACTCACACCCCCTAGCCCCCATAATGTTTGTGAGCCGAAGATGCCAGCAGCAATGCCACCCCAAGCGCCACACACGCCGTGCAGAGGCCATACACCTAGAACATCATCAATCTGTGTTTTGTTTTGCATGTACGTGAACAGGTAGACGAACAATGCACCTGCCACGCCGCCAGTCACTAACGCGCCTAATGGGTGCATTAAGTCTGAACCTGCACAAATCGCTACTAAGCCAGCCAAAGGCCCATTATGGATAAAGCCTGGGTCATTCTTACCTGTAACAAGCGCCGCCAGAATACCGCCAACCATAGCCATTAATGAGTTCATCGCCACTAGGCCGCTGATGCCATTGATAGCTTGAGCAGACATTACGTTGAAGCCAAACCAACCCACACATAAGATCCACGAACCTAATGCTAAGAAAGGAATGTTCGATGGTGCGAAGTTGGTGTGTTTACCTGCCCGGATACGACCTTTACGCATGCCTAAGAAGTAAACTGCGACCAATGCAATCCAACCGCCAACACCGTGAACGACAACAGAGCCTGCGAAGTCGTGGAATCCGTAACCAAATTGGCCTTCTAGCCACGCTTGGAAACCAAAGTTACCATTCCAAATGATGCCTTCAAAAAATGGGTAAATGAAACCAACGGTAAATAGTGTCGCAATCAAAATGGGATAGAAACGTGCACGCTCTGCGATACCACCGGATACGATCGCAGGGATTGCTGCGGCAAAGGTCATTAGGAAGAAAAACTTAACCAGCTCGTATCCATTCCCTTGCGATAGCGTTTCCGCGTCGGCAAAAAAGTGCGCGCCGTAAGCGACCCAGTAGCCAATAAAGAAGTAAGCAATAGCGGAGACACCAAAATCCGAGAGGATCTTAACCAGCGCATTGACTTGGTTCTTCTTTCGAACGGTACCTACTTCGAGAAATGCAAAGCCAGCGTGCATCAAGAAGACCATGATGGCGCCGAGTAATAGGAATAAAGTATCTGAACTTTGGGTAAGGGTTTGTACTGCACTATGAACTTGAGTCACCGTTTCACTCATTAAAGCATTCTCCTTCGCTTTATCTGATTTGCACTGATATCGTGCGATTCAATAATGTAATTAATTAAAGACTCAACAGTGAAGGCAAGATGTGTTCCAACTGCGTGGTGTAATTTTCGTGCAACAGAATTAACTTTTAAGTTGTTGATTAAAATTAAATAAATTTCCCGCTGCACTTTTTTGATTCTTAGAGGGCGGAAAAGTCACACGAACGATTGCACCAACGGAGGGAATTGCACCATATTGAAGCGGTCAATGGGGCGAATTTTATTCAGAGTTGAGTGGGTCAGAGCTGCTTACAGTTATCCAGATGCTTAAATACAAAAAGCCCAGGAAATGAATCACTGGGCTTTCTTTAGATATGTAACGTGTTAGCGTTACAAGTTCGGGCCTGTTGAAGGGTTTTGCGGTAAGTTTTGACTCAAACGCTGCATACCTTGATACATACGAATAAACCAAACCACTATCGCAACACCACCGAATAACACGCCTACATACGGAATGTAGTAAGCAATGTCATCGATAATATGGTTTTGATACCAGTAATCGTTCACACCGATTAACACGCCATTAGAGGTCGCTACCGTTACAATAAGCACCACAAAGAACGTCAGGTTCAAGAAGAACGAGCGAATCAAGCCGTAGTAATGGGTATCCACTACTTCGCCGTCTTCGCCTTTATCTAAACGATAGCCCGCGTAGATGATGGCAACCACACCAGAGAGAAGGCAAGTAAATGGCGTAAAGCAGCTTAGTATGTAAGCGACCCAAATACCTTTATGAGGTTTGTTCATTCTTATTCACCCCTTCCGTTTTCTCTGTTGCTGCGTTTGCGCTTTGTTCAACGCCGTTTTTCTCTTGTTCCATCACTTCTTTGTACCAAAGGTCATGGTGCTCTTTAGCCCAAGTCTCATCAACTTCACCGGTTACCATGCCTTCTAGTGCGCCTTCCATACCGAATAAGCCGATGTAGATGTGGAACACGAAACCACAAATAAGGATCAGAGCCGCCAACATGTGAACGAGGTTTGAAAGTTCCATATCACGACGGGTTTGACCAAAAATTGGGAAGTCCAATACCAAGCCACTAAACGCAACCACAGTACCCACCACAATCAGAAGCCAAAACAGCGCTTTTTCACCCGCGTTCGAGAATTCTGCCGATGGATGAGAACCTTTATGCTTGCCAACCATGCCACCCAGTTTCATGAACCACTGGAGATCGACCATCTTGAAGATAGACTTGCGCCACCACTTGATAAGAACAGCCATCAACAGCACATAGAAGATCGGGCCAATGTAGTTATGGTATTGCTTAGCCAGTAGAACAATGAAGCCCCATAGATCCGTTGGGACATAAGGTTTCAAGAAGTGTTTACCGTAAACCAACATCAAACCACTGAACGCCAGTGTTAAGAAGGTAAACGCCATGCTCCAGTGCAATGCACGATCAAGTCGAGACCAACGTTTGATCTTACGGCCTGTTCTTGGTGCGCTTAGCATTAACGGGCCAATCACAACGTACATCAAAGTCACAAAAGCAATACTGCCAAAGATAGCGACAGCACCGGCTGGTGACATCCACTTCTCTTTCAATATGTACCACGTTTGACCTGGAGCACTAATCAACACACCGTGCTCAGCCGATTGAGAGGTCGTGTAACCTTCCTCACCATTTCTTACTTGTCGCCAAAAATCAGCGCCAGCAAGTTGTGTGATTTCTCTTTCAGCAGAGCTCGATTGAGTTTGTGATGAGTTCGTCTCAGATGCATGACTCAAAGGAGACAGCATTGTTAGTGCTGCCAACATCGGCAACACTACAAGGAAGAGACGCTTAAACATTGTAAGCATATGTCTCTCCTAACTAGCTCTTCATCGCATCGTAAGAAAGGTCGTTGCCGTCTGTCCAACCGGCACCTTTCGCACCGCGTTCTACAACACGCTGACGGAAAATATCAGAGACTTGCTCAGCATCACCGGCAAGCAGCGCTTTTGTCGAACAAAGCGAAGCACACATTGGTAGCTTACCTTCAGCAATACGGTTCGCACCGTATTTTTGGCGTTCTTCAACAGAACCTGGCTCTGTTTCAGGGCCGCCAGCGCAGAAGGTACATTTGTCCATTTTACCGCGCTCACCAAACGCTTCCTGTTTAGGGAATTGAGGTGCGCCAAACGGACAAGCAAACAAGCAGTAACCACAACCGATACACAGGTCTTTATTGTGAAGCACGATGCCGTCTTCTGTATGTTCAAAACAGTCTGCTGGGCAAACTGCCATACAAGGTGCATCAGTACAGTGCATACATGCTACTGAGATAGAGTTTTCACCCGGCTCACCATCGTTCAGTGTCACAACGCGGCGACGTTGAATACCCCATTCCAGAGCATCGTCATTTTCATTCTTACATGCAGTGACACAACCGTTACATTCGATACAACGTTTGGTGTCACAAAGAAATTTCATTCTAGCCATTTTAAGACTCCTTACGCTTTACGAATATTACAAAGGGTTACTTTCGTTTCCTGCATCAACGTGACAGGGTCGTAACCATATGTGGTTGCTGTGTTAGCAGCTTCACCAATAACGTAAGGATCAGTGCCTTCTGGGTATTTAGAACGCAAATCTTCGCCTTGGAACTTACCACCGAAGTGGAATGGGATGAACGCCAGCCCCGGTTTCACACGACGTGTGACCATCGCTTTCACCTTAATACGACCTTTTTCTGCGCCCTCTACCCAAACATCGTCACCGTCTTTGAAGCCGATGTCGTTTGCGTCTTTTGGGTTCACTTCAACAAACATCTCTTGTTGCAGTTCTGCTAACCAAGGGTTAGAACGAGTCTCGTCACCACCACCTTCGTATTCAACCAGACGACCAGAAGTCAGGATAATCGGGTATTCACCAGATTTGTCTTGCTCTTGAATCGACTTGTAAAGCGTAGGTACACGGAAAATAGCTTCTTTGTCGTCCCAAGTTGGGTAATCAGCGACTAGGTCGCGACGTGGTGTGTAAAGTGGCTCACGGTGTAGTGGCACTCTGTCTGGGAATGTCCAAACAATCGCACGCGCTTTTGCATTACCAAACGGAATACAACCGTGCTTGATAGCCACACGTTGGATGCCACCAGAAACGTCGGTCTTCCAGTTTTTACCTTCAGCAGAGGCTTTCTCTTCTACCGTTAGGTCATCCCACCAACCAAGTTGCTTCAGAAGTTTGTCACTGAATTCTGGGTAACCGTCTTTGATTTCGCTGCCTTTTGAGTAACTGTCTTCAGCCAGTAGGCTTTGACCTTCGAACTCCACACCGAAACGAGTACGGAAGTTACCGCCGCCCTCTGCAACAGGCTTAGACGTATCGTAAAGGATATGTGTGCCTGGGTGTTTCATCTCTGGGTTGCCCCAACATGGCCAAGGAAGACCGTAAGTCTCACCGTTCGCAGGGCCACCTTCTGCAGCAAGCGTTGTTTTGTGGAATGTGTGCCAGTTTTGTTGGTGCTCTTTCAAACGCTCTGGGCTTTGACCTGTGTAACCGATCGTCCACATACCTTTGTTGAATTCACGAGTAATGTCTTCAATCAATGGTTGGTTGTTCTCAACACGGATGTTTTTGAACAGCTGATCAGAGAAGCCAAGCTTCTTAGAAAGAAGGTACATGATTTCGTGGTCAGGCTTAGATTCGAACAGAGGATCAACCACCTTGTCACGCCACTGTAAAGAACGGTTTGATGCAGTTACACTGCCGTAGGTTTCAAATTGAGTAGTCGCTGGAAGCAGGTAAACGCCGTCAGTACGATCGTTCATTACCGCTGCAACCGTTGGGTATGGGTCAACAATCACCATCATATCCAGCTTCTGCATCGCCTTCTTCATCTCAGGACCACGAGTCTGAGAGTTTACTGCGTGACCCCAGTAGAACATCGCGCGGATGTTTTCGCGTTGACGAATCTTGTCTTTGTCTTCAAGTACACCATCAACCCAACGAGACACAGGAATACCTGCACTGTTCATTGGTTTTTGACCACCGTAAGCGTTGTCGTCGAAACGGCCTTTTACCCAGTCAAAATCGATGTCCCAAACTTTAGACCAGTGACGCCAAGAACCTTCAGACAAGCCGTAGTAGCCCGGTAGTGTGTCAGACAGTACGCCAAGGTCAGTTGCGCCTTGTACGTTATCGTGTCCACGGAAAATGTTTGCACCGCCACCTGATTTACCGATGTTACCTAGCGCAAGCTCAAGTACACAGTAAGCACGTGTGTTGTTGTTACCCGTAGTATGTTGAGTACCACCCATACACCAAACAATACAACCCGGACGGTTTTCAGACAGTAGTTTCGCAGTTTGGTAAACGTCTTCTTCGCTTACGCCAGTCACACGTTCAACTTCTGCTGGGTTCCACTTCGCCACTTCTTCACGGATTTCTTCCATGCCGAATACACGTTGGCGAATGAACTCTTTGTCTTCCCATTTATTAGCAAAGACATGCCATAAGATGCCCCAAATGAAGGCAACATCTGAACCAGGGCGCAATGATACGTAATGATCCGATTTCGCAGCGGTACGTGTACGACGAGGATCCGCAACCACGATCTTACAGTTGTTCTTCTCTTTCGCGATCAAGATGTGCTGCATCGCTACTGGGTGAGCTTCTGCTGGGTTTGAGCCAATGAACAGCATCGATTTACAGTTGTGCATGTCATTGAACGAGTTTGTCATTGCACCGTAACCCCAAGTGTTTGCAACACCGGCTACTGTGGTTGAGTGACAAATTCGCGCTTGGTGGTCAACGTTGTTGGTGCCCCAAAGCGACGCCATCTTACGGAATGCGTAAGCTTGCTCGTTACTGTGTTTTGCACTGCCTAGGAAGTAAACCGAATCAGGGCCAGATTCTTTACGAAGCTCTAGCGCTTTGTTACCGATTTCTTCAATCGCTTGTTCCCAAGAAAGCTTCTTCCACTTACCGCCTTCCAATTTCATTGGGTACTTAAGACGACGTTCACCGTGGCCATGCTCACGCAGTGCAGCACCTTTTGCACAGTGTCCACCAGCGTTAAATGGGTGATCGAATGCAGGTTCTTGACCTGTCCATACGCCATTTTGAACTTCAGCGTAGATACCACAACCCACAGAACAGTGAGAACAGATAGTACGTTTCACTTCTGTTTTCGCTTCTGGGTCGACTGATTTAGCCTGTGCTTTCTTCATCATGCCCGGTGCGAAAAGACTTGCGCCTACAACCGCGCCACCAGCAGCAAGTGAAGTGTTTTTCATGAAGGCGCGACGAGACACACCTAGCTGATTGGTTTCTTTGCTCACACTATCGGAGCGTTTGACAAGTTTCATCCGTTATCTCCTAAAGTGTGTCGTAGTAATCGCGAATATGTTGCGTTTCGCGATAGCCCGTCTTCTTCACGTCTTTTTCAGGCATTTCAATCGTTTCTGAAGCGGTTGCCACTTTAGTTGTTCCAGCGACAACGGCACCAGCAACGGCTGCAGTCGTTAAACCTTTGAGTAAGTCTCTACGGCTTGTATCTATTTCTTTATTATCTTTCATCATTGCTTCCTTACCTTGCGGTAGATCTTTTTGGAGGCTTCATGCCCCTCTATCGATATAATCGCGTACTGCTCGATTACTCGTAATCAGTGACGTTTTTCACATCAATCTTTAATTTATGTTTACTGCTTTTTGTATTAACGCTAAAACGCACTTGCTCTAACGTTAGGAATGCTTCACACAGCTGAGCTGCCGATTTGTAGAAGTTCGCACTCTCTGCGGCTTCAAGTTGACGCGTAAAAGAGTTAAACCAAGGCCCGATATGTTTATTGAAAACGGCTTGTTGTAGCGCGTCTTCTTCATCGGTTAGCATCGCCATGACTTCACAGAGAGCCGCGATATGATCTTCAGGCTCTTTAACCTGCTCATCACGCTCAATGCCAAGCAATTCAAGATCGTGACGGATCTCAGCTAATGGTTTTTCCATCATCGATCCTGTTCTGTGCCAAGAACCGAATGGAACCACTTCCCCACGACCAATGCCGATGAACAAGTCTTGATATTCGTCTTCTAATGCTTCTTGATTTGATTCGGTTGCCGCTTGTTTAATAGCAATCCAAGCCTTTTGCATCGCGCTTTCAGACGCTTCAATGTCTAGCGTCTTTAGGAAATTAATCACCTCTTCAGAAGGTGCGCTACGAAAAAGTGCAGAAAGAACCAGATATATTTCAGTTCTTAGTGTTTGTTCTTGCTTTAATTCTTTTGCGAGCTCAGGTTCTTGTGCTTGATCTAAATGAGTATCCAAGGCCAACTCCTAGTATTTCAATTGTTTCAATGGGTCTTGAGCCATTGAATCGAACATGTCCACCACACGACAGTCTTCACACATCGCAATACGATTAATTGCTGTCTCATCTGAGAAATGAGAGTGACCGCGTAACTTATTCTGTAGCATGTCAATCATAGACTGTGGTGCGAATGGCTTATGACAACGTACACATTCCGCTGCTTTCTCTTCATGAATCACAACCGCTTGTTGACGTTCTTCTTTCACCCAATTCATTCGAGGAGTCAGAGTGAGAACATTCTCAGGACACGCCTTTTCACATAGGCCACATTGAATACAATCTTGTTCGACAAACTTAAGGGATGGAGATGCGCCGTCGGTATGCAGAGCACGTGTTGGACACACAGCCACACAACTCATGCACAAGGTACAATCTTTGCTTTCACACGAAACCGTGCCGTATGGCGCATTCGAAGGAAGCTCAACAATGTTTTCAACTGGAATACGAGACGAAGACATCGCATCAAGTGCTGTGAACAAACGTTGACGCTTATTGCCTTGAAGATCGCCAAGTGCAAGGTCGAATGAATCCACACACAGTGTCGGAGGACCTTCGCGAAGCGATTCTAGATAAAGGATATCGATGGTTTCTTTTGGGATACCAATTTGGTCTAGCAGTTCTTGAGCGATCCCGACTTCGTTATTCAGAACACGAATGATGGTTTCTGGCATAAAGCGAGAAGCTGCAAACAGAACCTGAGTGGCGCCGTTAACTAAAGCTGCAAACCAAGTATCGATACCGATAGAAGGCAATTCTTCGACAACAATCGGAATCACGTTATCTGGCAGCGCTTTAAGTGCCATTACATTGTAGGTTTCATGACGTGAGCTACAGATAAGCACGATAGGATCTAGACCGCCCGCTTGCTCGTAATTCGCTAGCGTACGTTCAATGAACTTTTGAGTATCGTCAGGATTTGGAAGCGCGTAGGTAATGGCTTCGGTAGGACAGCTTGTTGCACAAGTTCCGACACCTTGACATAGGTAAGGGTTAATCTCGATCTTGTGACCCGTCTTGTCCGATCCTTCACTTGATAGTGCACCAGCAGGACAAGCGTCAACACAACGCTCACAGCCTTTAACGCCACGTGAACTGTGCGCACATAGGTCTGTGTCTAAACGGAAGAATTTAGGCTTATCAAATGTCCCCATTAACGTTGGAATCTCTTCTAACGCTTCAGCCAGTTTGGGATAGCCGCGCCCGACTGGGTAATAACCAGGAACAGGCACTTCTTCTGTCATGCAGCTATTTAGGCAAAGGTCTAAAACCACATCGAAACAATCGTGATTAATGGCCACTTTGGCGAGATTGCTCGATGTGCCTTTACTCTCAATCAGAACTTCAAACGTGCCAAGGAAACCGGATACTTGAACCGCGTTCGCGAAGTACAATTCTGGGTTTGTTCCCTTTTCGCCATCTGTCGATAATAAAGTTAGGCTCGTTAACTGAGGTAATTGCGCAGCCGCACTCTCAATGATCTTTGTTGGACCAATAATGAGTGTGTTTCCCCCGCTCTCATAACTGACTGTCGGTGGAATTAGGTTTGTTAACTCAACTGTATTTTCAAATGCATACAGTCTTGCTTTAGCGTTATTTGAAGTTGCTTGTTCTAATAATTGTTTAAGCATTGCTCAGTTCCATCTTTGGACATGGATAATCTGTTCAACCTTCATTGTAGTTAGCGTTAGAGAACTTGCTGAGTAATCAGTTAACAGCTAATTGTTTCGTTAGCTATTCATTATCCATTCAACCTTACTCAAGCTATCTACAAAAAAGTCGATAGTGAACGTTATTTAGCAAGTGCCATGCCAAATTAATAATTCATTATTTTCAATGAATTAGTGTAATTCTGAGTCTCTTTAGAAAATAAAAAAGCCGCTTGGGACATTTTGTCGCAAGCGGCTCATTGAGTGTTTAGTCAAAATGTACCTATTCTTTGTGTGGTATATTTTGTCCCACCTCTTTTAGGTCATCTTCGATTGTCTCAGTATCACCATTGTCAGATACTGTGTTTTTATACAGTTCCTTTTCTTCCCCGGCAATTTCGCCACTTTCGCTAAGTTCTGATTCGGTCTTTTCCGCTTCATTAATAGAGTCATCAAGCTCATTAATTACAGTTTCTTCCTCATTATCAGTAACTTGCTCGGTATCGCTTGGTGCTTCCTCTTCTGTCTTGTCTTTTACCCAATCACGTAATGTTTCTGCGACGCCTTCAGAAAGAGACTTCAAGTTACTGTAATCGTCATCATAATCGTCTAAACCATCACGGACGTTAAACTCTTCTGAGAGGAACAATTTACGCAATGCGGCCTTTTTTACGCTTTCTGAGGCTTCCGACACTAATAGTTGAGCAACAGACAAGTCCTCAGCCGATTCTGATGCCGTATCTTGGGATTCAACAGCATGAGCTTCTTCATCGTTTTCTAAAGCATCACTTTCTAAAGGCTGAGGTGCTTCTGCGGCAGCAGCAGGTGAAAGATCAGTAGATAGAATCTCAGAAGATACAGAATCGGAGGAGGTAAGTTCTATTTCTTCCAGTGTTTGCTCTGCTTCAAAAGGCTCATCTGTGGACTCATCAAGCTTTCGTTGAGACCAACGGCTAAAAAAGTTAGTTGCCATTTGATCTGCCCACCCCTTTACGTTTCTTGCGCCTTGCTTCTAATAACTCGCCATGACGACCAATGAATGCTTCCATCCAAGCTTGTACAGGCAGAGGCATGTCGTAAGACAGCACTTGGTTGTCTCCGTCCATGTATTGCCCAGCAACGGTTTGAGAAGCTGTTAGCAATTGAATGATTGGCTTAACACCTGAATCAACATTATCCATCACTAAGAAAAGCTTCGGTTGCTGAGAGCTTAAATTGAATCGGTAGTCAGTACGTTCGTCTTTGTGTAACTGAAGTAAACACACGTCTTGCGTATCGTCTTCTGGTGACAGTTCAAACCCAGTTAATTCCCATTGCGTGGTTACCCAGATACCTGTTTTGATCTCTTTCTCTATTCTTTGGACACCTATTGGCCAAGTTGCTTCTGTTTTTTGATATTGTTCTTTGTATTCTTTTATCTCAGACATACTTCACCCAATTGATTTTCTTTGGTCTGAATGCACGTAGGACATTTTGTACTGAGCGCAATCATATACCCCTACATAGCAATAAACACGCCAATACACGATAACTTTCACTATCCTACATAATGCCTTTCATTAGTCAGTTAACCCTATAACGTTAGCCGATACTCGTAAGTTCAGACAGCTCCCCCGGCGAACTCTCTTATTTTGCGCTATTTTCATCGAATGCTTCATGTTTTTTGGAATCCCCGTTATTTTGGAATGAGAATTGCTAAATGCTTGAGTTAAAGTAAAACTAAGACTGAATAAATTACAGCGAACAAATGTATTCTACAGAGTCATAGGATGGCTCTTGTGACTTCTTACCTCATAACATCGCTGTCTCATTAAGTAGGACATGACTGTGGTAAAACCAAACATAATAAAAACCAGTGAAAACCCACTTCAGACCATCGAAGTTGAAGTGTTTGATGAATATGGCGAAAAGCTAACGAAACAAATCGCGTGCGAGCGCCCTCTTACCGTTATGTTGAACTGGAAAGAGATAGTCACGCTGATGACATTAGGCTCACGTCCTGAAGCGTTAGTGTTAGGCTATTTGAAGAACCAAAGCTTCCTTTCTGATCCTGAAGCGGTTGAATCTATCATCATCGATTGGGAAACCAGCTCTGCTGCGGTTATCACCAAAGAAGACACGAGCCAACTTGAGCAAGCACTTAAGAAGAAGACAGTGACCTCTGGCTGCGGTCAGGGCACCATGTTTGGTAACGTAATGAAGCAATTGGAAGATTACCAAGTGCCTCAAACCAAGATTAAGCAATCTGAAATCTATACGGCTTTAGAAGCGTTGACTCATTACAACGACACGTACAAGAAAGCGGGTGCAGTTCATGGTTGCGCAGTTTGCAAAGACGACAAGGTGCTATCGTTTGTTGAAGATGTAGGCCGACATAACGCGGTAGATACCCTGGCCGGTGAGATGTGGCTTAACAAAGAAGATGGCGCAGATAAGATTTTCTACACCACTGGTCGTCTAACCTCTGAAATGGTCATCAAAGTGGCGCAAATGGGTATTCCTGTTCTGCTATCACGCTCTGGCGTTACACAGATGGGCTTAGATTTGGCTCAGCAATTTGGCATCACGACCATTGCTCGCGCTAAAGGCCTTCGTTTCCAAGTGTTTACTGGCGCAGAAAAGATTGAATTCGATGTAAAAGGTGAATAATCAGCAGGTGAACAAAAAGCGTAAGTTCGATTTGGTGGTGCACTAACAGTTTCTAATTGTAAAGTTCTGATGAGTTCTGATGTAAAGAGTTAGTGGCTCACAAGAGATAAATACAAAAACGCCGTCATGCTTTTCAGTCTGACGGCGTTTTTAGTTGAAAGCTTAATTCTCAACCTATTGAGTTGGAAGTTAAGGCTAACTTAAAACTTAACCACGTGCTTTCAAGAACTCAGCGTAAGTACCGCGGAAGTCGTTGATCTTGCCGTCTTTGATCTCAAGGATACGAGTTGCTAGCGAGTCTACGAATACGCGGTCGTGAGATACGAAGAACAATGTGCCTTTGTAGTTCTCAAGAGCCAAGTTAAGCGCTTCGATAGATTCCATATCCATGTGGTTCGTTGGTTCATCCATAAGTAGGATGTTTGGTTTGTGCATCATGATCTTGCCAAGAAGCATACGACCTTGCTCACCACCAGAGATAACCTTTACAGACTTCTTGATATCATCTTGACCAAACAGCATACGACCAAGGAAGCCACGGACAACTTGCTCGTCTTCACCTTCTTGACGCCATTGGCTCATCCAGTCAAACAGGTTCATGTCTGTCTCGAAGTCATGTGCATGATCTTGAGCATAGTAACCAATGTTTGAGTTTTCAGACCACTTGTATTCACCAGTGCGAGGTTCCAAAGCGCCTGCTAGTGTGTTGAGTAACGTTGTTTTACCCACACCGTTCTCACCAATAATAGCAACACGCTCGCCTACTTCGAAAATCGCATCGAACTTGCTGTAAAGGTCTTCTTCAAAACCTTGAGATAGGTTTTCAACCACAAGTGCGTTACGGAATAGCTCTTTAGACTGTTCGAAACGGATGAACGGGTTTTGACGGCTAGACGCTTTAACTTCGTCTAGTTGAATTTTGTCGATCTGTTTAGCACGAGATGTCGCTTGTTTCGCTTTAGATGCGTTAGCTGAGAAACGAGAAACGAACGTTTGTAGTTCAGCGATTTGTGCTTTCTTCTTCGCATTATCAGAAAGTAGACGCTCACGAGCTTGTGTCGCTGCTGTCATGTACTCATCGTAGTTACCAGGGTAAAGACGAAGCTCACCGTAATCAAGATCAGCCATGTGTGTACAAACTGAGTTTAAGAAGTGACGGTCGTGCGAAATGATGATCATTGTGCAGTTACGTTGGTTTAGCGTATCTTCCAACCACTTAATCGTGTCCATATCCAAGTTGTTCGTTGGTTCGTCAAGAAGCATGATATGCGGGTCTGCAAACAGTACTTGAGACAATAGAACACGAAGTTTCCAACCCGGTGCTACTTCGCTCATTAGGCCGAAGTGCATTGATTCTTCAATACCTACAGCAAGAAGAAGCTCACCTGCTTTTGCTTCAGCCATGTAACCGTCCATTTCAGCAAACTGAACTTCAAGATCAGCTACCTTCATGCCATCTTCTTCGCTCATTTCTGGAAGCGAGTAGATACGGTCACGTTCTTGTTTGATAGCCCAAAGCTCTTTGTGACCCATGATAACCGTATCGATTACCGTGAATTCTTCGTAAGCAAATTGGTCTTGGTTTAGCTTCGCAACGCGCTCATTTGGATCGTAGCTTACGTTACCTGCACTTGGCTCAAGTTCACCAGATAGGATCTTCATGAACGTCGATTTACCACAGCCATTCGCGCCGATTAAACCGTAACGGTTACCCTCGCCGAACTTAACTGAAATATTTTCGAAAAGTGGCTTAGCACCGAATTGTTGAGTGATATTTGCTGTGGAGATCAATGCATTTACCTTTTTAATGTGAAAAACGCCGCAACGTTACTTGTTCAAGGGTTTAACTGCAAGCCTTGATTGTAATTACCCGCCATTAATTGAGCATAACCTAGTCAAATTATAATTTGAGTTAACTCACACTTCTTATTCTCTAACTTACTGCGAAAAACGTTGTCCTTCAGAAACAATAAAATAAAGAACGATAACCAATATTGGGGATTATATGCCCTCTACAATGATCAAATTCTCATGGTCGAATATATAGCACGGTAAGCTATTTAAAAACTTCTTTGATATCAGTAACACGCGACATAGCAAGGCGCTCAAATACTAACCTGAATCCTGACAACGTCATGAGCATGATGAAAGAAACAAGAATAAAGTACTTATCCCCAAACGGCGTTAGATTTCACAAAATAAGGTTAACTAACTATAGTATTCCTAACCTCATAATTTTAAGAGACTTTTTATGCGTTCATTATTGCGCTTCTTATTACTCACATTAGCCCTGCTCTCTTGGTCTGTTAATGCCAACTTGGAATATGACGTGCAATTACAACCTGAGGTGTCGGAGGTTGTTCAAAATCTGGCTAAACGAATCGATGTACTGCCTGACCCTTTGTTTATGGACGAATCGGATAAACGTAAAGTCAGTATCTTGCTTGCTGACGTAATACGAATTCAAAACCAACAAATCGAAACGTTTGAACGACAGCTCAAAACATATCGAGACAAGGCCGATTCAGACCAGTGGTTCTTTGTTGAATCGAGTTACTTAACATTAAAAAGTTTGAACGTCAGTAAACAGAGCCTCTTAGAGCAAACAACGAACGCGAACAGAGAGCGCTTAACGGGTTTTGGGCCTTATGGCGTAACCCAATTTAAGCAGGAATGGCAGCTAACTCAACTTAATATCGAGTACTTGGTGTATTTACAAACTCGTAGCTTCAACGCTTTGATTACAGAGATCTTCATTTCACCGGTCCCAGTTATTTGGGCTTCATTGAAGGTATTGTTTATCTATTTCTGTTTAGTCTGGTGGTTATCAAACAGCACGCGTCTTACCGAATTGTTCCGAGTTAATATTTTGGAAGCCAAGCAGAACCCTCCTTTTTTGGTCCGTTCGGTTTGGTATATCAGCCGTGCCCATCGTGCGATAGCGTGGTTAATTGCTATCACTATCTCATTGCGAGTGCTCTCCAGTTTACCTAGCCTACAGCACTTGATCTTCCTAGAGATCTTTACGTGGTGGATACTTGGTGGTTCGATCGCGATTAGCTTTATCCTCGAATTTGCTTATCGTATGAGTCGAACTTCAAACCAAGAAGTTGTTGCACTACGTTTGTCTACTATCCGACGTTATGTATGGAGTTTTATTGTCGCGGGCGTCATCCTTCAGATATCGATTAAAACTCTTGGTAAAGGTACTATTTACAGCTGGATCTACAGTGCTCTGTTCGTATGGTTTGTACTGGTCACTATATCTGTTCTACGACTATGGCGTTCAAAGGTATTTGACGCTCTTTCGCATATTTCAGAAAGACCGGTATGGGTAAACTGGGCGGTTAACCGCAAAGACACTTTCCTACTTAATATAATAGCCACAGTACTGGGGATTATATGGTTGGGTATCTACAACTGTCAGCATCGCATTATGGTTCTGCTTTCTAATTACACACTGTTTAGCCAAGCGTTGGCTTACCTATTTAGAATCGAAGTGGCAAAGCAATCTGACCTTGATAAAAGCCAGCAAAACTTAGTACGAATAAAAGGCGACCAAACTTTTGAATACATACTTCCGGGCTCGATCGACAGCACACTAATAGATTACGCTGGCGACGAAGTGAAACAATTGTCTCGTTACCTCATGTCGGACAGTCCTGCTATCTGTATCGTGTCTGGTGAGCGTGGCATTGGGTCAACAACTCTGCTTTATACTTTACTGCACAAAGTTTCTAATGCTGAACCCCTTTACGTCAGTTGCCCTTATGCCGGATACCAAGAGTTTCTATGTCACCTCGCCATGAGTATTGGTTTGGACGAAGACGCTACAGAAATTCAAATCTTGGCACATTTAAGGAAAAGCGAAACGACTTACTTGATCGCAATTGATAATGCTCAGAGGCTGGTTAAACCAATGGTCGGAGGCTTATCTGATCTTATCCGTTTAACTAATTTATTACGTCGTTCTAAAAAGAATCACCGTGTAGTGATGTCGATTGCAAAGTCTAGTTGGCGCTTTGTTGATAGAGCGCGTGGTGAACGCCTGTTGTTTGATTTGGTTTGCTTTCTGCCACGTTGGACAGAGAAACAAATCGGTGATCTACTGACAAGCCGCATTAATACCGAGTTAGAAAAGCCGCTGTCGTTTGATGGCTTGGTCGTTCCCAAACAGTGGGATCAAGATGACATGACAGAAGAAGAGCGCGCTCGCCAAGGTTTCTATCGGATCTTATGGCACTACTCAGATGGCAACCCTACTGTCGCCTTGCGTTTCTTCCGTTTCTCTCTAAATCGGAATAAAGAGACGGATCAAGCTGTAGTGAGATTGTTTCATGTGCCAGAAGCGCAAGAGCTCGAAAACATGCCTAAACCTATGTTGGCTGTGTTGCGTTCTATTGTGCAGTTGGAAATCGCGTCTCCTGAAGTGCTGTCTGATTGTACTCAATTGAGTATCGCTGAAATTACTGGGGTTTTGCGTTACTTCGAGAGCCGTGGTTACATTGGTTGGAATGAAGATAAGGCAAAGATTTCAGATCACTGGTTCCGGCACATTACCAACGTCCTCGACCGTCAACATTTATTGGTGAAGTAAAATGAAGAAGTTATTTGTCCTATTACTTGTTGGCCTAGCGACGACGGTCAGTTTTCCGATCTACGCAACGGAAGAGTTAGCTAACGTAGAAAACATTTCGAAGATCGCTAGCTTAGTACGATGGAGCGGCGTGTTCTTTTCCATGATCGTGATAGCAGCAATGTGGTTATTGCTTAAATTCATCAATTCGTTGGTGACAAGCTTTGGTAGCCAATTCGTGCAATATAGAATGTTGTTACAAAAGCTGCAGTCGTTTACTCAGTTCTTCATTTACGTAAGTACAGGGCTTATCGTATTCATGATGAGTTTTCGAATCAACGACCAAATACTGGCTCTGATTGGGGGTACCCTCGCCGTGTCTGTCGGCTTTGCGCTTAAAGACTTGGCAGCATCATTCATCGCCGGTATCACGGTGATGATTGAT
Source organism: Vibrio toranzoniae (assembly GCF_024347655.1). Lineage (NCBI taxonomy): Bacteria > Pseudomonadati > Pseudomonadota > Gammaproteobacteria > Vibrionales > Vibrionaceae > Vibrio > Vibrio toranzoniae. The sequence goes on from NZ_AP025514.1 coordinate 1,511,018, forward strand.
AGACCGTTCCAAGTTGGTGATCGTGTTACGTTTGAGGGCAACTACGGGGATATCATTACCATTGGTTTGCGTTCAGTGCGAATGAGAACCCTGAACGATGACATCATTACCATTCCAAATAACAAGTTCCTGAATGAAGTGACCACCAGTGGAAACTATGGCGCGTTGGATATGCAAGTGGTGATTCCGTTTTATGTTGGGATGAATGAAGACATCACTCTCGCCCGTGATTTGATTCAAGAGGCTGCTTCTTCAAGCCGCTACATTCACTTACCAAAGCCGGTGACGGTTCTTGTTAAACAGACGATTACTGACAACTACCTAGCGATACAGCTAACCTGTAAGGCTTATGTAGTGGATACGGCGTATGAGAAGTTGTTCGAGACAGACATTACCCTTCGAGTAATGAAAGAGTTCAAAAAGCATAACATTAATCCACCGCAAATTTCAGTGGCGGCGCATTAATCAAGACTGGTTTCAGGTTTAGCTTTCTATTTAGCTATTTAGTTATTAACGAACGAAAACACCCCCGAACTATCTCAAGTGCGGAGGTGTTTTTATTAGGTTACTAGGTGTGGAAAGATTAGAGTCGTTGGATTTACACCTTAAAGTACTTCAACTGGTCAGTAAGATGTTCTGTGGTGTTGGCCATTTTCTGGCTGTCTTCTGCGAGTGATTGTGACGCTTGGAGAACTTCGTTAGCCGCTAAATGAATACCGGTGACATTTTCACTCATTTCCGTCGCAACGGTGCTCTGTTGCTCCGATGCTGCAGCAATCTGTGCCACCATGTCATTAGCGTTATGAAGCTCATTAACAATCACATCAAGCTGCTGACGAGTTTCGTTAGAGGCAACGACACTATGATCGACTTTCTCATTACTGCTTTGCATCGCTTTAAAGGTACGCTCTGCTTGCTGAGTCAGCTTCTCAATCGTCGCCTGTACTTCATTGGTTGAGTTCTGAGTACGGCTCGCTAGGTTACGTACTTCGTCTGCCACGACGGCGAACCCTCGCCCTTGTTCTCCAGCCCGTGCAGCCTCTATTGCTGCGTTAAGCGCAAGCAAATTAGTTTGTTCTGATACATCACGTATCACACTCACCACTTGGCTTATCTCAGTGACGCCTGATTGCAGATCTCTCACTAGGTCGTTTGCTGTCGAAATATTCTCTGAAACCTGAGATATCGTCTCAGACGTCACTTGCATGTTCTTGTCATTTTGGTTTGCATGACCGACCACTTTATTGGTGCTCTCGGCGGTATTTTCTGCATTAACCGCGACATCAGAAATGGTAGCGCTCATCTCGGTCATTGCGGTAGACAATAACTCAAGCTGTGCGTGTTGCGAGTTCACACTGGTTGCGGCTTCTTCACTGGCTTGCGCGATGTGACTTGCCATGTTGCTGGATAAATCCGCCGATTCATTGGCAGTGCGAAGCGTGCTTTGTAGTTTTTCGAGCATGGTATCAATTTGATGACTCATATCACCTAACTCATCTTTGCGCGTCATATTCATACGCACGCGAAGATCACCGTCTGCAATCTTATGGGTGTTATCAATCAGCTTGTTAAGTGGGATGAGTATATTATTTGAAATCGCATATCCCATCGCAAACAACAGACCCGATAAAACAACGGCAACCACCCCCTCTTTAATGGCTAACGCATAGAAGGCTTCTTGAATGTCCGAGACTAAGATTCCAGAGCCCACAATCCAGTTCCATTCTGGGAATAGTTGAACGTACGAAATCTTGTCTTTCAATTCCCCTTGAGGGCTCATCCATTGGTAATCGAGAAAACCTTTCTTTTCTGGGTTTCGAGAAATAGTCACCATCTCGCGCCAATGCTGTTTACCCGCGCCGTCTTTCAAGTTTCCGGCATTGGTGTCATTCAGCTCTGGCTTTAATGGGTGGTTAATGATGTTGAGTTGCTGGTTTAAAATCTAAAAATAGTTGGTGTTGTCATAGCGAAGCGTTTCAAGGGCTTGTAGGGCTTGTTTCTTCGCCACCTCTTCGCCAAGAACATTACGTTGGTCATAATAGTGTTGAGCTAAGCTGACCGCTGTTTCGACTTGAGCACTGAGTTTATCTTATCGCTCTTGCATGGAGCTTTCACGTTGCTGGATTAAATTAAAGGTCGACGCCATTCCCAATAGAACAACCGATAAAACGACGATGGATGCGAGCTTCGATTTGATGGATAGATTACTTAATTTCATAGCTGACTGACTTTATTATCTTTTTTAATTATGAATTTTGGAGCAAGGTATCAAAAAATCGCGCAGCTAAGTTGATATGCATCAAGTGAATTATATATACACTGTGTTACATAATAAAAAAGAGGTACCCGTCAAACAGGCAGAGGTTGAGATTTGGCTGGCGATAGATTAGAAATGCGGAATTTTCGTGCTTGGGCTAAAACGTTCGTGTAATAGCCCAAGCGCGTTAGAAATATTATCGGGTAATAATATCAGTGAATTAGTTCTTAGAACTTATAGATTTGATACTAGCAATTGAGGCGTAGCTTTCTGTTGAAGGTAAATACTAAAGCGGCTCCCTTTACCCACTTTCGATTCAACTCGTATCTCGCCGCCCGTTTGACTCAATATACTTTGAGACACTGACAAACCTAAGCCAGTACCGTCTCGTTTGGTGGTATAGAAAGGCGAGAAAATACGTTTCAATTGCTCTTCATTGATACCACAACCTTCATCTTCCACATGAACAATCGCCCCATGAGACACGCCATTTTCAAGCCAGTCTTCACTTGAGATAGTCAATGTGCCCTGTCCGTCCATGGCATGAATGGCATTCATTTGTAGGTTAACTAGAATCTGCAATAATTGGTTGCGGTTCACTTCCACTGAGGTTTTAGCATTCAGTTGTGATACGTACAAAATGCCTTTTTTCTTCGCACCCGTTTTTACAAGCGTAATGCTCTCATCAACGATTGGGTTGATATGTTGCCACGTAATTTCGTCTTGTACGCCGCCGTGTCGGCTGTATTGAAGCAGGCTTCGGGTGATGTTTCGGATACGGTCAATCTGCTCCATGATGGCGTGGACTTCTTCGTCTACGCGGCTCACTTCGTCACCGAGTTCAAACTTCATCAATTCGACGTTGCCAAGAATCACCGCCGTCGGATTATTAATCTCATGAGCAATGCCTGCGGTTAATTCACCTAGCGCGGCTAATTTTTCATTGACCACCAGCTTATCTCTAGCTTGATTGAGCAGTTTGATATGCAGTTCAAGCTCTTCAGTTTTCTCTTTCAAGCTCGCCGTACGTGAGTGAACCTTACATTCTAGCTCAGAAGCCGCTTGTTGAATCTCTTGGTTGCGCTCGTGGAGCAAATCCAACATCTTATCGAATTGTTTAGCGAGTAGTGTTAATTCATGTTGATCATCCAGACCAAGCGCGCCAATTCGCTTGTCTTTACCCATCTGTACTAGCTTGACCACTTTATGGATGCGTTCAATTGGGTTGAAAAGATCACGTGCACCACGATGAACGATCAAGCCAGAAGTCAGCAATAGCAGCACAATCGTAATGCTGATTTCACCAAGGTTGGTCAGATATGTTTCTATTAACGGCCAAATCAGATACCCGGTATAAAGCATGCCAATCACATTATCGAACTGGTCATGTATAGGCTGATATGCGGTGATGTACCAAGCGTCGTAAACATACGCGCGATCTAGCCACTCCTTGCCTTCGTTTAAGACTTTTGAGTGAACCTCATGCGAAACACGCGTACCAATCGCGCGTCCTGCACTCTTTTCACTGCTTAAAGGCACGTTGGTGCTGACACGTAGATCATCAAGAAATACGGTGACAGTACCAATACGACGATTAAGTCCATCGCGTTGCGGATAGATCAAGTTGCTGATTTGATCAACGAGCTGTGTACTGTTGTTGAGTAGGATACCGCCATCTAGGAAACCAATTACACGGTCATTCTCATCCCGAATGGATACGACTGTGCGACTGACTAGACCTCGTGTTTCGACACTCTGTCCGTTAAGCATAGGCACTTCGGCTTTTCTCGCGAGATCTCGGTCTAGGTTGCTGAGTTCATTTTGGCTTAATACGCTGAAAAACGACGCTTTGTGGGTCAGATTCAGGTATTCCAGCTTCTTATCCATACGTTCGACACTATGCCAGCGTAGAAAATCGAGTTCATAGCGAGATTTGTTTTCTGAAACCCAACGCGTGAGTTCTTCTTTTGAAGTATCACTCGAGAGTTTGACGCGGAAGTTGTATGACTCAGCAAAGGCACGAACGTTGTAAGCCTGTTGGCTTTGAATCAGTTGAATACTGTTGTCGGCAACGTCCAAGCGCTCATCAACATCAATCAATGCCCCCTGCCACGTGTAATGAACCGACCAATACAGCGTGATAGCAACAAGCGCGCACAACGTCAGAATGATCGGCGCAGATGTCAGAAACAATAAACGGTAACGTACCATGGTCTTGAAGCGGAACGCCCACTTGGACCACCACTGACGTCTAATCGGCATATTCAGAGCCTTCTGTATTCCAGTCTTTGTATTTACGTTCTAAGGTTTTTCGTGCAACACCAAGATCTCTTGCTGCTGCAGACTTATTACCATCATGGAAACTTACCAACTGTTCTATATGGGATTTTTCCACTTCTTTGAGCGTCCAAGTATTTGGGTAGCCCTCTACGGCGTCTGCGTTATTCAGGTTTGGTACTTCTGCGCCGTGTGACACCGTCACCGAAATGCTGGTTGGTGCAGGGTCGCCATTCACTTCACGCCAATAGTGAGCTGGTGGCTTGTCTAACAGAATACAGCGTTCCACTAAATTTTTAAGTTCCCGAATATTCCCCGGCCATTCGTATTCATTCATCGCTAAGATATCTTCATGTGCCCAGTTTGGAACGGGCATGCCTAGCTCACTCGATAATAGACGGGTGAAGTATGGAACCAGCTCAATCAGATCCGATGGACGCTCTCTGAGCGGCACGACATCAATCTTCAATACATTCAATCGATAGAAGAGATCGCGACGGAAGTTTCCTTTATCTACCTCTTGTTGAAGGTTACGGTTGGTCGCCGCGACGACACGTACATCAACGGCAATTTCTTTCTCACTACCGACCGGACGAATGGTTCTTTGCTCTAATACACGTAAAAGTGCGGCTTGCATTGGCAATGGCATTTCACCAATTTCATCAAGGAAAAGTGTGCCGCCGCTTGCCACTCTGAATAAGCCTTCACGATTTTTCTTCGCGCCAGTAAACGCGCCAGAGGTGTGGCCAAACAATTCGCTTTCGAGAAGTTCTGGAGCAATTGCGCCACAGTTAATTGGCACAAATGGCCCTGTTCGCTTGCTGGCTTCATGCACGCCACGCGCAACTAACTCTTTACCCGTGCCCGACTCGCCTTCAATAAGAACCGATGCTCGTGATGGTGCGAACTGGCTGATAAGTAGCTTGAGCTGTTTGGTTTTGTCTGAACTGCCGATTAGTTCGGTTTTGATATGACGGCTAACATCGCGCTTCAACGCGTATTGCATCCTTTGATCTAGGCGTTTGTCCATGCAGCGCAAAACGGCTTGTATCATCTGCTCTAGGTTGAATGGTTTCAGGATGAAGTCAGAAGCGCCAAGCTTGAGTGCCGAGATGGTCATTTCTAAATCGGCATAGCCGGTCATGAAGATCACATCGGCTTTTCGGTCACTGTCGTTAAAAGCTTCTTCCCATTCAATACCTGAGCGGCCGGGAAGGTTGATATCGAGAACAATGAGATCGAAGTGTTCGTTGCAACGCAGAACCTCAGCTTCTTCTACTGAACCTGCGCTCGATACCTTGCCAAAGTACTTACCTAGTGCTTTCTTAAGAATTGCCTGCATCCCAATTTCATCATCGACAACCAAGACAGAAAATGCTTGATATTGAGTCAATGTGTTTGAGTTGAGATGAGACGCGCTTGAACTAGGTAAAGACATAATGATCAGCCGATAGGAAAAGTTGGGACAGAGTGTACCAATTAACCTTTTGATCAACAGGGTCAACGTGCGACATTTTGTCCTAGCTCATATTTTGATGCATTTTATCGGGTCAAATGGCGCAGTTTTGTGCGGAATAACAGCAATTTAATGAAGTCTGATGCACTATTTATTGGCATTAAGCTTGCTTGTAATGTGATGATTTCTAATTACAAAAATTAGCATCTTATGCACATGCTCTTCTTTGAGCCCTTTAAAAGAAAGCGTGTCATTCATTTATAACAGAATGGACATAATAATAATGAAAGCAATTCCCTTAACGATTGCCGCTCTATCTATCGTCAGTTACTCGGCTAGCAGCGCAGAAGACACCACGCATATCAAACTTGCGACAACAACAAGCACATATCACTCTGGCCTACTAGACTACTTACTACCTGAATTCGAAAAAGATTCTGGTATTAAAGTAGATGTTCTAGCGGCGGGGACGGGTAAATCTCTTCGCATGGGTGAAAATGGCGATGTGGATTTGGTGATGACTCACGCGCCAAAGGCTGAAGCAAACTTTGTTGAACAAGGCTATGGCGTTTTACCTCGTAAACTGATGTACAACGACTTTGTGATTGTTGGCCCTCAAAGCGATCCGGCAAAAATTGAATCTCAAAAAGCAGTGGCTGATGTGTTCAAAGCGATTGCAACCAACAATCTGACGTTTGTGTCTCGTGGTGACGATTCAGGTACGCACAAGAAAGAGATGGGTATTTGGGCACAAACCAAAATGGAACCAAACTTTGGTGGCTACCGCAGTGTTGGTCAAGGCATGGGCCCTACTCTGAACATGGCGTCTGAAATGCAAGGCTACACCATGACAGACCGTGGCACATGGTTGGCTTACCAAAACAAGCTTGACCTAAAAGTATTGTTCCAAGGCGACAAGAACCTATTTAACCCTTATCAAGTGATTCTTGTAAACCCTGAGCGTTACCCAAGCATCAACTACCAAGCGGCGAAGGTATTCAGTGATTGGTTGGTGAACCCTAAAGGTCAGAAACTGATTAACGATTTCAAGCTAAACGGCAAGCAGTTGTTTGTTGCGAGCGCTGAATAGTCGTCATTGCACTACTCTTACAGGGTGAATATTGAGCTCGCAAAAAATGAATAGCTGACTCACCCTGTTTGACGAATCCCGTGTCAGCTATAACCTAAATATTAGCATTACCTTTTAAGACTTATTGTCGATTCACACGAGATACTTCATGACCCTATGGCAAACAACGATTGATGCAATGAACCTACTAGTCAGTTTTGACCACGAACTGTGGAAAATCGTAGCGGTATCCTTCAGCGTGTCTTTGTCTGCCATTTCTCTGGTGATTGTTCCTGCAATCCTTATGGCTTTCTTATTGGCTTACACCGAATTCCCCGGTAAATGGGCACTGCTTTCGGTGATCAACACCTTACAAGCGATACCGACTGTGGTGATTGGCTTGTTGATGTACATGATGCTCTCTCGCTCTGGCCCTTTAGGTGACTGGCAATTGCTGTTCACTCAAAAGGCGATGATTCTGGGCCAAATGCTGATCTGCTTCCCTATTTTGGTTGCTATGATGCACGGCGCGCTTCAAGCCAGTGATCGCCGAGCGGTAGAAACGGCACGTACCCTTGGAGTTTCTACCACTCGAGTTGCGTGTACCTTGATTTGGGAAACTCGTTTCCCGCTACTTGCAGCTGCCATTGCTGCATTTTCTCGCATCGTAACCGAAGTCGGCTGTTCGATGATGGTCGGCGGCAATATTATGGGAATGACACGAAATATCCCAACGGCTATTGCAATGGAAAGTCACAAAGGCGCATTCGCACAAGGTGTTGCGCTAGGCATGGTGTTATTAGCATTGGCATTAGCCCTTAACTTTTTCCTTTCCAGTGTGAGAGGAAAAGGCTATTTAAGAACTTAGGAACGCTGTCATGAGTATAAAAATAACAACGCAGCAAATTTCAATGCGCTATAAAGAGCGTGTTTTGTTCCATATTCCTGAACTGTCTATCGGCCCAAACGATGCTATTTATCTTAAAGGTGATAACGGTGTTGGCAAAACGACCCTGCTTAAAATATTGTCAGGCTTGCTCAAACCAAGCTCTGGCCGTATTCAGTCCCCGACACAAAGGTGGCAGCATAACCTGTTTCCCAGACTAAAATTTAAAGACATCATCTATCTCCATCAAACCCCTTACCTATTTGATGGCTCGGTGTACCAAAATGTCGCTTATGGCGTTCGCTTTAACAAACAGAACCAAAAAGATAAGCGAGCTCAAATAATTAATGCATTGAGAATGGTAGGTTTAGAAACCCTAGCAGACGAGCACATTTCCGTGTTGTCTGGTGGTGAGCGTCAACGCGTAGCAATGGCAAGAGCTTGGATTCTCAAGCCTTCAATCTTGCTGATGGACGAACCAAGTGCTTCTTTAGACAAAGAATCTATTGAAAGATTGGTGATTATGGCCGAAGATCTTCTTCAGAGAGGCGCGAGTTTAGTCATTACCAGTCACCAAACCAACGCGTTAACCGATTTGTGTAAGAAGCAGTGGTGGATCAAAGACAATACCTTGACCGAATCACCGCTTCTGCAAGTAATTAAAAAGAACAAAGCACAAGAGAATATTTATGCTGCTTCCAACGCAAACTAGTTGGGTTATTTTGGCTGGCGGACAAGCCAGCCGTATGGGCGGAAAAGATAAAGGACTCGTTGAGCTCAACGGTTCCCCGCTTATTCAATACGTTATAGACAAGCTGTCACAACAAGATGTCAGCATCACCATCAATGCCAACCGTAACCTCGACAGTTACCAAGCATTCGCTCCGGTTGTTTCCGATTCGTTCCCTGATTACCCAGGTCCTTTGGGTGGCATTCACGCTGGCCTTAAAAACGCGGCAACAGATTGGGTTGGTTTTGTTCCTTGCGACAGCCCTCAAATCAGTGACGACCTTGTCGAGCGTTTTTGCGCTGCGGTAAAAGAAGACAGCGATATTCTTGTGGCTCATGATGGTGAATATAAACAGCCTGTGTTTACCCTATTTCACAAGCGCGTACTTCCAAAGTTAGAAGCCTTTTTAGAACGTGGCGACCGCAAGATCATCTTGCTATACAAAGAGTGTGTGACTGAGTACGTCGATTTTAGCGACGCGCCAAACTGCTTTGTAAATCTCAATACGCCAGAAGAACTCACCCAATTCGGAACGCTTCAATAATGAAAGATTCAAAACAACGCCCTAATCTCCCCTTATTGGGTTTTGCTGCCTACAGCGGTACAGGCAAAACTACCGTACTTGAAGCGTTACTGCCTTTGCTTACCAACGCCGGTTTGAAAGTGGGTGTTCTTAAACATGCTCACCACGATTTCGATGTCGATAAGCCGGGTAAAGACAGTTACCGCCTACGCAAAGCGGGCGCGAATCAAATGCTGATCGCTTCGCGTAACCGTCACGTGATGATGACAGAAACGCCAGAAGCCGAAGCAGACTTTGATTATCTGCTGACTCGCTTTGATACCAATACGCTGGATTTGATTTTGGTTGAAGGCTGCAAGAACATCGCCTTCCCTAAGATTGAGCTTCACCGAGACGAAGTGGGTAAACCTTGGCTTTATCCAAACGACAACAACATTATTGCTATCGCCGCAGACAGCAAAGTTGAATCTGACCTGCCACAAATGGCGATCAGCGACTTAGAAGCGATTCGTGATTTCATCATCGACTATGCTCAGTCATTCGACCCTGCTTCGAAAACAAGTAAAGTCGCTGCGTGTGCATCGTCAAAAGACGACGCACCAGTTGTGTGTTGTGACTCTTTCTCTCCAGCCGGCTTAACGGTGACTCAAGGTCAGCAAAAAATTGTTGATAGCATTGACGCACTAGAGCTTGTTGTATCTGTTGCGTTAGAGCAAGGCTATGGTCGTGTATTAGCTGAAGATGTTATCTCGCCAATCAACGTGCCTCAGAACACAAACTCTGCAATGGACGGATACGCCATTCGCAGTGAAGATTTAGATCTGGATAGTTACCAACTGGTTGCTGAAGTAATGGCGGGTCACAGCTACGACAAAACCGTTCAACAAGGTGAAGCTGTTAAGATTATGACTGGCGCGCCAATGCCTGAAGGCGTTGATGTGGTTGTTATGCGTGAGCAAGCCGTTCAAGAAGGCGACACAGTTAGCTTCCCAGACGCGAAAATTTCAGTAGGACAAAATGTCCGTATGGCGGGTGAAGATCTAGAAATCGGCCAGCCTGTCTTTACTCGTGGCACACGAATCGAAGCACCAGAAATGGGTATGATGGCGTCACTTGGCTTCGGTACCTGCCCTGTTCTGCGCAAAGTGAAAGTGGGTGTATTCTCGACGGGTGATGAAGTTCAAGCTCCGGGTAGCGAGCAGAAACCAAACTCTATCTACGATTCAAACCGTTTTACTATTATCGGTATGCTTCAGAAGCTAGGTTGTGACATCGTCGATTACGGCATCATTGAAGATGACGAACAGAAGATGATGGATGTACTGCATTCTGCGTCGTTGGAGACTGACATGGTGTTAACGTCTGGCGGTGTATCTGTTGGTGATGCTGACTACATCAAACTCGCGTTAGATAAGTTGGGTGAGATTAACTTCTGGCGTATCAACATGCGTCCGGGGCGACCTCTTGCTTACGGCAAAATTGAAGACAAACCTTTCTTCGGTTTACCGGGCAACCCAGTAGCTGTGATGGTGTCGTTCATTAACTTTGTAGAGCCTGCGATTCGTAAGCTTCAAGGTCAAACTAACTGGACACCAGTGAAAGCGAACGCGGTTGCGACGGAGCAATTACGTTCTCGCCAAGGTCGTACTGAGTTTAGCCGTGGTGTGTTCTCAATGAACGAATCTGGTGTGCTTGAAGTAAAAACAACCGGCAAACAAGGTTCAGGTATTCTGAGTTCAATGAGCGAAGCAAATTGCTTGATCGAAATCTCACCAGCGGTTGATACGGTGAAGGTTGGCGAAACAGTGACGATTATCCCTCTGCAGGGCCGCGTTTAATTCAAAGCTCAGATAGCGATAAGCGTTAAAACGATAATCTTAAGATTTCTTACCATTACCTTGAGCCACGTACGGTTTTTATGTAGAGTGCGCGAAAGTAATAATCCTATTGGAGAGCACCATGGCTCGTACCATTCTATATACCTATAAAGACGAAGATAAAGAGTTACTGTTTTCTAAACAAGAACACCGCACGATCCAAGAAGCTGTCGCTGCAGCGGAAGGCATCGATATCTCTGAGTATCTTAAAACTGAGCAACAGCTTGAGTTGATTTCCGATACGAAAGCGGTTCGTAACTACCAGGACAACTACTTCCGCAAGCTTGGCTTTACTAAGCTTACGTTGAAGCAAAAAGACAACCTTGGTGTTGGTAAAAAGAAGAAGTAAGCCCTCTGGCTCTTTTTCTGTTCTCTAGCTTCTAGCTTTTCGTTTGTATTTAAGAACTAAGAGTTAGTAGCTAAGACTTAAGAAATGAAAACACCAAACCATAAAAAATGCCGCAATCTCTTTCGAGATTGCGGCATTTTTATTTGTGCTTTTAAATAATTTACATCAAATAGATCTTACTTGATGTTAAGGAATGCAGCACCACGAACGCCGCCTGAATCACCGTGTTTCGCTTTGATGATCTTAGGACACTTCGCTACAGACAACAGGTATTTAGGCACACGCTTTGGCATCTCTTCGTAGATAAGCTCGAAGTTTGAAAGACCGCCGCCCAATGCAACAACATGTGGGTCAAGACCAGTAAACAGGTTTGCGAAACAGATAGCCAATAGCTCCATGAAACGATCTACGTGCTCAGCCGCTTTTGCTTCACCTTCGTTGTATGCTTGGATGATCTCAATCGCTTTCTTCTTCTCACCGAAGTAGTGCTCGTAAATCAACTCAAAGCCACGACCAGATAAGTAGCTGTCTAGACAACCTTTCTTGCCACAACCACAGCCTAATAGTGGTGCGTTGTCGCCAAGGTGAAACCATGCATCAATAGGAAGGCGCATATGGCCTAGCTCACCTGCAACGTGGTTACGGCCAGAGAACACTTTACCTTCGTAAACTAAACCACCACCAAAGCCAGTACCTAGAATTAAGCCAGCAACTGATGGCTCATATTTAAGCTCGTCATCCCACGCTTCTGAAAGCGCAAAACAGTTTGCGTCGTTCTCGATCTTTACACTACGACCGATCAGCGCTTCTAAATCTTTACGTAGTGGTTTACCTGTTGAAGCTGGTACGTTAACAACCAGCATTGTGCCGTCGTCTGCGTTTTCCATGCCAGGAAGACCAAGGCCAATTTTGCCTTCGCAAGAGAGTTCGTTATCGTACTTTTTCACCAAATCAGCAATGGTTTCAAGCAGTAATTGATAATCTTCCGTTGGCGTTGGTACGCGCTCTGTTGCTACTCGCTCAAGTTTTTCATTGAACGCACCAAACTCAATTTTTGTGCCGCCAACATCGAAGCCGTAATACATGAAATCTCTCCAATTTTTCCCTAAATTCGGGCAAACAAATTTTTGTAAATAAAAAACTAAGGAGCATTATCCATAACACTCCCCCTACAAACCGTGATAGATAACAAACTTATCTCGTGTTCGAGTCCGTTTGAACAACAAGTCAGCACAAAGCGGTTAAAGGTTAGAGTGACTTCTCATTTTTACCGTGCTCTATGAAAGCGTTCAGACTTGGTTTGGTCGGATCCGACTTATAACGAGTCTTACTCAACATATAGCTTTCACGAAAGGCTTCAAACCAAAGCTGCAAAGTCTTCGCGCCCTGCTCTTCACCTGCTTGTTTTAATACTAAGCTCGCTACTTCTGCGGTTGAAAGGTGTTGGTCGTTATCAGACTTACGCATCATGTATTGAGAAACCGATTCAGGCTCAATCGATAGCACCGGTAAATCTTGCAGGTACTCAGAACGTCTGAAGATACGTCTTGCTTCACGCCAGCTACCATCGATGAAAATTAGCAGTAGCTTTTTATTCGGGTCACGCATTTGTGGTAAGTCTTGAACCACTCGCGTTTTGTCATCGGTGTAATCTTCAGGGAACACGATGACAGGCTGATACTTGTCATCTTTGAGTACTTCCAGCATCTCTGTGTTTGGCTCTGTACGATGCCAAAGGTAAACATGACTGTCTTTTACGGTGTCCACAATCAAACGGCCTGTGTTGCTTGGCTTTAAGATTTCGTTATCAGACAAGATCAACATGGTCGCGACGTTCGTATCTATGTCTGGTTGATGTTCACAGATACAACTGTCTTGTTTGATTTTGCAGTACTCACATCGCACCACTTTACATCCGCGCGCATTAAACGGTTTGGTAGAAAGTGATAAACGGTGTTGGTATAAACGGTGGAAAGCGTGGATTCTCATGGACAATAACGACAGATAGAACTAGAAAAGTGGCACGATTGTACTTACAGTGGCTTGATAATGATAGAAGGAATTCTTATGCAGGACCCATCGCTACTTCGCCTTGTTTGTTTTATTGTCGCTTTTGGATTGTGTGCTCTATGGGAACAACATTTCCCACGTAAAACATTGACTCAAAACAAATGGTTTCGTTGGGGGAATAACTTCGCGCTAGTCACTTTGAATAGTTTTCTATTAGCCACTCTAATCCCTATCGCTGCGTTCCAAGCGGCGATTATCGCACAAGATAATCAATGGGGGGTATTCAATACCCTGTCACTTCCTAAAGAGCTTAGCATTCTGATATGCGTGTTGCTGTTGGATTGTGCTATTTACCTCCAACACTTGGTGTTTCACCGTATTCCTTGGCTATGGAAGTTACATCGAGTTCATCACGCAGACCTAGATATTGACGTAACGACAGGTACACGCTTCCACCCGATTGAGATGATATTATCGATGTTGATTAAAGTCGCGTTGATTTTTGTACTCGGCGTTCCGGCATTAGCGGTGGTGATCTTCGAAGTGGTATTGAATGTGAGTGCGATGTTCAACCACAGCAACGGCCGACTGCCTTTGTGGCTGGATAAACAGTTACGCAAAGTGATTGTGACGCCCGACATGCATCGAGTTCACCACTCTGTCATTGTTAAAGAAACCCATTCGAACTTTGGTTTCTTCTTATCGGTGTGGGATATTTGGTTCAAAACCTATCGCGCGCAACCTAAGCTTGGCCATGACAAGGTAAGCATTGGCGTTCCTGAAATACGCGATGGAAAAGAACAAAGGCTAGATAAGTTGATTACCCAGCCATTTAGATATAATCAGAAAAATAAGAACTAACAAGCTATCCGAAAGTTTTGCTTTATTATTGTGGTTCAGTTTTTAAGTTCTTAAGGCACTAGAAATATTCGCTATTTTTCTGCATCAAACTGGTATTTGTGAAGCATTTCCTGCTGATGTCCCGCTATCTCGGCCACTTGTTCTGAACTTTCAATCATTGATTCAAGTTGAAGCTTGGTATTTTCACCTTGTTCAGAAACGCGCGTGATTGAATGTGTCACGTCCACCGTTGCGCGTGCTTGTTGTTCTGTTGCCACCATAATTTGCTCAACACGTCCTTTTATCTGGCTAACCGCAACGTCTATTTTTTCAAACGCTTGCTTCACGTCCTCGCTAGTTTGCAGAGCATTGGCCATTTCGCTACGAGATTCAGTCACAGACGTTCGAGAGCGGTCAGCCGCAGCCACCAGCTCATTCATCATATTGCGAATGTTGGTGGTTTGTTGAGATGTGCCACTCGCCAATTTGCGTACTTCGTCAGCAACGACAGCAAAACCGCGGCCTTGTTCGCCTGCTCGCGCTGCTTCAATCGCTGCATTCAGTGCTAATAAGTTGGTGTTTTCTGCAATGCCACTGATCATATCGACCATTTCACGAATCTGTTTCACGCGGCCATCAAGGTCGGCCATTGATTCTTCGTTCATGCTTAGTGACTGTTCTAACGCTTGCAAACGTTGCTGGTTGAGCCCAACCACCTGGCTACCATTGACCGACTCGTCTTCTGCAACTTGTGCATCGTCATTGGATGCATTCGAAATACGTGCAATTTCACCGATTGACGCTTCCAGTTCAGTAATGGTGGTGATCATGTTCTGCAGCGATTCGTTTTGCTCGTTCAAGCTAGAATTAGTTTGTTCTGCAGCGTCGTGGCTTACTTCTGCTGTTTGGTAAAGCGTTTCACAGTTACGCGTCACCGATCGTACAGAATCGGCTGTCGAGTCTACAACGCTATTGAGCTTCGAAGCGATAACTTGAAGCTCTCTTGGCCCAACCAGTTCGCTTTGCTTTGAAAAATCGTGCTCAGCAAGGGAGCTTAGTTGGCAAGTGATGTTTTTGAGCCCTTTATTGACCCAACGACGTAACGCAAACCATGAAGTAGCAATAATAGCAGCGATCACTAATCCACTTATAAATAACACTCTGTCAATGGTCGCTATCGTTTGATTGACCACAGATTCACTTTCATCAATTAATATGGATGCAGTATTAGACAGTTGATTTAAGGTGCCTATCACGGTGTTGGCAAGCTTTATCACTTCAGCAAGGTCGGCTTCTTGTTGCTTGATTAACTTAAGCTTTAGCAGAATTTGTTTTAAGACACCATTGTCTTGGAATCCAGTCTGAACCATCTCATAAGGGGCCGTTAAACTTGCAAACTCAGTGATATCAGGGTGCCATTCTGAAAAATCGTCATAAGCGAGATTAATCCCAGCCATGCGATTACGTAGCTCTCGAAACTCACTTTCAGCTTTGTCTA
The DNA here is from genome assembly GCF_024347655.1 of Vibrio toranzoniae. Classification (NCBI taxonomy): domain Bacteria; kingdom Pseudomonadati; phylum Pseudomonadota; class Gammaproteobacteria; order Vibrionales; family Vibrionaceae; genus Vibrio; species Vibrio toranzoniae. The sequence continues at coordinate 1,526,790 of NZ_AP025514.1, forward strand.
AGTCCGATTGCATCATCAGCATTAGGAAGGTATTCGCCATTGACGAAGCACTCGCCGTGAAGCGGTTGGCGGCATCGTGTGCAGCGGGGTTTTCCTGAACAAGAAAAGAGCTAATACGATTCATCTCAGGTCCAATTGAATTTACACCATAGCGAAACTCAGCGACTTGGCCATCAATATGATTTTGTTTATTTTGAATCTCAATTTGAGACATCAAGACCTTGTTGGTCATAAGCTTTAATGCCGTCATGTCTTCAGTTAGGTTTTGCTTTTGTTCAACAGAAATCGCTTCAGGAAAAGATTGAGAGATAAAAAGGAGTTCCTCTAGCACTTTGTTACTTGACTCGACGAGTTGTTCAATAGATGAGCGAGTCGTATTCAATGTGTTTAGATCTTTCGATTGAGTACTGTAAGTGAGGAGCTTCACCTGCTCTAACACGTTTTGTGTCAGTTCTGCATTATGAAGAGCTAATGGTAGTGCTCGTTCGGACAACGCGTTGAAGTGACCCCCAATCCGTTCAACTCCCGTTATGCTGACCATCGACAAAAAACTAACTAGTAAAAGAATGGAGATAAATACGGTAGTGACGGTTTGGATGAGCGAGAATGTATAACGTGAGGGTTTTATTGATAAATTTGTGTCGGGCATGTGAAATCCAGTTTGACTACGAAAAGAGATATCCTTAAGTTAGTTTGTATACTAGAAGTCCTTGATGACGTTTTTATTTCATTTTTTTTTCAGAAGAGTTACATATGAAATTCAGAAAAATGCTTGCAGTTACAATAACTTTCGCAACATTAGCTGCATGTAGCTCGACCCCGTCTCCCTCTCAGCTTAGTCAAACCGCACAGAAACCTTTATCAAAGTCGGAACAATTGACTAAAAATGCTTATATGAGCGTGTATGAGCAGTGGAAAGGCGTGCCGTACCATTTCGGTGGAACCTCATTTAGAGGTGTAGATTGCTCCGCTTTTGTGCAGATTGCCGTGCAAAATGCGACCCAACAAGCTCTACCAAGAACCACAAAAGATCAAAGTCAAAAGGGAAAAGAAATTGCGTATGAACAGGCAACGAGTGGCGATTTGGTGTTTTTTAAGACATCGATGACTGTGCGACACGTAGGTGTCTACCTCGGAAATAATCAATTTCTACATGCTTCTACATCGAAAGGTGTGATTATATCGAGGCTGGATAACCCTTATTGGGCTTCCAAGTTTTGGCACTTTAGACGTTTATAACAGATCCACTGCAGGCTTATACCCGACCTTACACGCTCACTAATATGCTAGGTAAGCGTGCATCATAATATCAGTTCTATCTAATCGTATTTAGCGACGGCTGAATCAAATAGGTTTTTTACCAAAGCGATGTATTCGTCTAGAAATACAATTTGCTCGTTGGTTGCTTTTTTGGTCCACACACCGGCTAGCACTTCACCTAAATCAGCTACTACGGCATCAGCTTCTTTCAATAGCTGAAAACGAACGCTGGAATGTAACTCGGGATTTTGCTCGAAAATAGCCATGATGTTAGTTGAAATCATGTCAGTAATGATATCTTCAACACTTTCATTACCTGTATAGCCATTACTATTCGTAAAGACATCTAAGTTAAATGATAAGTGTTCGATCAAAGCCAAATAGCCATCGGTTTCTACAACCACAATAAATCTCCGTTTTAAGCTCTAGAGCAGATTAATACGTAATTGCCTAATACTATGTAAATGAAGTTATTTGTCATCACTTTATTACTAAAAATCATATTAAAATGCTCCTAATGAGTCTTTAAGCTTAAATTTCAAGCAATATACGGATGACATAGACAGTCACATGCTTCCAAAGAGTTAGACGAGTGTTCCAGCAGCGTGGCTTTCCACTGAATGATAGTACATTCTATCACTCTGAGGCTTTACCTAAGATGAAGTTGAAACAATAACAAGTCATGTCGACTTTTCCAGTTTATTACGATCAAAAACGTGCCGTTTGTGAGACTCGTCTCAAACCATTTATGACATCGTATTTTCAATTTATTCTTGTTTATCAATGAGCTTGAAATAGTTCGAGTTCACAAATCAACCAAATGAATCAACATAAGATGAATAAGAAACAAGAACATTGACGAGTACATCTATAAATTACTCAGATTTATCCTAAACTATTGCTATTAAACAAACATTCCCTGAGGGTTATCTATGTGGCAAGCCATTTCTCAACAGCTTTCAGATACACTTCTATTTAGCTTCCAGATTACTGAACGCACCAAGCTCTCTGGTGGCGACATTAATGATTGCTATATGATAAGTGATGGTAACGAGCGTTACTTTGTGAAAGTGAATCAGCGAGAATTTTTACCAAAGTTCGAAATTGAAGCCGAGAACTTGCGTTTGTTGAGAGAGACCTCCACGGTTTATGTTCCCGAACTCGTACTTATTGGTAAAACTAAAGAGTGCTCATTCATCATTCTTAATTACTTACCAACCAAGCCGCTAGAAACTGGCAATAATAGCTTTGATTTCGGCGTTCAACTTGCTCGACTTCATCAATGGGGTGAACAGAAAGAATTTGGTTGCGATCAAGACAATTACATCGGTAGTACACTGCAGCCTAATCCTTGGCATAAGAAGTGGGGGCGATTTTTCTCAGAACAACGCATTGGTTTTCAACTGCAACTGTTGAAAGAAAAAGGCATTAAATTCGGTGACATTGATGAACTCGTTGATGTTGTTAATATGCGCCTCGCAGGCCACAACCCTCGCCCTTCTTTGCTTCATGGTGATCTTTGGTATGGCAATGTTGCGAACTCTGCTTTTGGTCCAATCTGTTATGATCCAGCCTGTTATTGGGGTGATCATGAATGTGACTTAGCATTAACAGAGTTGTTCGAGGGGTTTCCAAAAGAATTTTATGAAGGCTATCAAAGCGTCAGTACACTCGATATTGGCTATACTGATCGCAAAGACATTTACAATTTGTACCACCTGCTTAATCACTGTAATCAATTTGGCGGTCATTATTTGGCACAAACCGAAGCGTGTATTCAGAAAATTCAGGCCGTTTAATGCTAATCACCGTAATTTACTAGGGTTGGTGTTGGTTACAGTGGGGAGAATTTGCCATGCATAAATACACCGAAAAACATGTCTCCTGCCCGCATTGTGGGCACGCCATCAATATAACGCTTGATGCGTCCAACGGCAGCCAGGAATTTTATGACGATTGTCCTGTGTGTTGCAATCCGATTCACTTAGATATGCAGGTCGACGAGATAAGAGACAAAATAAGCCTATCCATTGACGCTGATGACGAGCAGGTGTTTTGAGTCGTATGTATTGATATCCCACATGAGAGAGAAAAAGAGCACATCAAGTGCTCTTTTCTAATTATATTGTGTCTTTATCGCCATGTTCCGGGCTGATTCGAGAGTAAACGAAACTTTAAAGTAAACAGAAAGCTATTTCTGATTAGCTAGTACGCGTTCAACGGTATCGACAATGGCTTGTGTTTGAGGGTCGAATTCAATATTTACATCATCCCCTACTTTACGACCACCAAATAGAGTTCGGTTTAATGTTTCTGGTATTAAATGCACAGAGAAACGATTGTCTTTAACTTCACCAATAGTCAATGAACACCCATCTAAACCAATGTAGCCTTTACTTAGTACATATTTCATTGATGTTTCTGGCAATTCGAACCATAGCGTACGATTGTTTTCAGTTGTGATCACTTCGACCAGTTTAGCCATAAGAGCAATATGCCCAGACATACTGTGACCACCAATTTCATCGCCAAACTTGGCTGCACGCTCTACATTTACTTGATCTCCAACATTCAATTGACCAAGGTTCGTTAACCTCAACGTTGCTTGCATTAAATCAAATGCGACATGGTTTCCTGAAATTTCAGTGACAGTCAAGCAACAACCGTTATGGGCTAATGAAGCGCCAATCACTAATCCTTCAATCATTTCATCTGTTAGCTCAATGGTATGAGTCTGAAACAACTCTTTTTTATTTATAGCAACCAATGTTGCCATTCCTTGAACGATACCTGTAAACATAAGATTCCTATTTAGCGTATTACTATCAGTTTTTAATAGCAGTTATTGTGACATTTCTTTATGATTCGTCCAATGGAAGCTTAATGATCAGTGCCTCTGATTTCTTCTGAACGTCTATCCCTCATACTACTAATCTAATTTGGAGTAATTTGTGCATCGTTACAAAGAAGAAGCCTCAAATCTAATCAAACTTGCGACCCCTGTATTGATCGCATCCGTAGCACAGACCGGAATGGGTTTCGTCGATACCGTGATGGCCGGTGGCGTGAGTGCCATTGACATGGCCGCAGTATCAATAGCTGCGAGTATTTGGCTTCCTTCGATCTTGTTCGGTGTAGGCTTATTGATGGCATTAGTCCCAGTGGTTGCTCAACTTAATGGCTCAGGTCGTCAAGTTAAAATTCCATACGAAATTCAACAAGGCGCGGTGCTGGCGTTGTTGATATCACTGCCGATCATTGGCGTACTTTTTCAAACTCAAGCCATACTTGAGCTAATGGACATTGAAGCCTTGATGGCTCAAAAAACCATTGGCTATATGCATGCGGTAATGTTTGCGGTGCCTGCTTTCTTACTTTTTCAAACCTTAAGAAGTTTTACTGACGGTATGTCTTTAACCAAACCGGCAATGGTGATTGGTTTTATTGGTTTGTTGCTAAACATCCCGCTTAACTGGATGTTTGTATACGGTAAGCTTGGAGCTCCTGCTCTGGGTGGTGTTGGTTGTGGCGTAGCAACGGCTATCGTTTATTGGATAATGTTTGCTCTACTATTTGCATACATACTCACTTCGAAGCGTCTCGCGAAGATCAACATCTTTGGTCAATTCCATAAACCTGAGTTAAAAGCACAAATCCGTTTATTTAAGCTAGGTTTTCCTGTAGCCGCGGCACTTTTCTTTGAAGTGACCTTGTTTGCGGTGGTTGCTCTTCTGGTCGCTCCATTAGGTTCATTAGTGGTTGCAGCGCATCAAGTCGCCATTAACTTCTCGACTTTGGTGTTTATGATTCCAATGAGTATCGGCGCTGCTGTGAGTATTCGTGTGGGACATAAACTCGGCGAGAATAATACCGAAGGCGCTAAGATTGCGACCCATGTAGGGATTATTGTTGGTTTGGTTACCGCCTTTATGACCGCAGCATTGACGGTGTTGTTTAGAGAACAAGTATCATTATTGTATACAGAAAACACCGCAGTGATCACCATTGCCATGCAGCTTCTTATTTTTGCCGCGGTATATCAATGTACTGATGCTATTCAAGTGATCGCGGCGGGTGCATTACGTGGATATAAAGACATGCGTTCTATTTTTAACATAACCTTTATTGCGTATTGGTTACTTGGTCTACCGACGGGTTATATTCTTGGGATGACGGATTGGCTTGTGGAACCAATGGGGGCTCACGGCTTCTGGATTGGTTTCATTATCGGACTCACTTCAGCCGCAATGATGCTTGGTATGCGCCTGCACTGGATGCACAAGCAAGATGACGTTGTACAGTTAGAATTTAGTTCTCGTTAAATGCTCAATTGCTAAATTGATAGAACCGATACCACAAATAAAAAAGAGCTCTGACTTTCTTAAGATAAGAGTCTAGAGCTCAATTTTTTACTGTATGAGTTCAGTGAATGTAGTCTAATATTCACTCTTCTCTCGAACGAAGCGGGCAAACTTCGGTTTTCCATTTTGCGTAAAGCCATTATAACGAAAGGTAATCCTGCTGCCGATTTCAGGAGGTGACAGTCTCATTTTATCGCTAAATCCACTACCGATATAGAACTCAACCCCCTCTTCCGTGTGGACCAAAATTGAACCCATCATCCCCTTGTATTTTCCTGTACCACTTTTGTAACCAATGACTGTTGCTTCCGCATCATGATGCCTTTTCAGTTTTAGAAGATCATTACTTCGACCTGCCTGATAACGACTTGTGATCTTGCGGAGCATCAAACCTTCCCCGTTACGTTCATCGATATTGTCTAACTGATGAAATAACGCCTTTTCATTTTTGATTGGGACATGTTCAATATAACCCACATGAGACTCGTCAATTAGACTCACCCAATGCAAGATATTATAGTAGCGTTTTTGGTAATCTCCCGCCGCTCCCGGCATATCGAATAACATGAATTTTATTTCACGCCATGCAGTATCACTAGGGGTATGATCAAGAACAGTCGATTGCACTAAATGGAACTTGCCTCTACCGGCCCATAACTCCCCTTCAAGGCGGACCTTTGGTAGCTGTTCAGTAAACCACGTTGGTGCATAAATCTGGTTTCCGTTACGAGTATAGAGATGGTTACCATCCCACAGCGCCCGAATCCCATCGAGCTTTTCACTTTTCCAATATTCAGAAACATTAATACCTTGCTGGTATGTGTTTGCCAATACTAAATTTTCTGGCGGTAAATTGTATGAATGAGATGAAAGCGAACACGCCCATAAAGTCGCTATAGCCAGTTTGGTTAGCCTCATTATCTGCTCCATATTAGTAACTCCTTCAATCCTAAGCGTTCCACTCCATAGATAGACAAACTTTGGAATAGGATGCGATCCAGACATCAACCTTATTTAATTTTAAATTTCATTCATAAAATTAATGACTTATAACTCACAAAAATTAGGCCATTTCTAATTCTCATATTGAGAAACAACCTTTATCAATATGAGATTAAAAACAATAGACGTTGTAACTCATTGAAAAACAATAAAATTAAAACTGGCATGCTACATGCTCTTGTTAAGTCATACATTAAAGGAGATAGCATTATGGAATTACGTAAAATTGACTTAGACACTACAACACTGACTCTTTCTATTTTTGGCAACTTAGACGCAGCAGGTAGCCGCGAGGCGCAAGCCGATATTGATGATGTTATTTCAAATTATGGGCATCAAGAAATCGAAGTGGATTTTAGCCAAGTTCAGTTTCTTGATTCATCAGGTGTAGGTGCCATTGTTTATATGTTCAAACGTCTTACGGAGCGAGAAAGAAATATGCGTTTAGAAAATGTCTCAGGACAACCTCTTGAAATTATGCAGCTACTTCGCATTGGCCACGCGATCCCAGTTAACTCAAAAAATCCTACTAATTCATGAAGATCCACTAAGCTAGAAATAACAAAACATAATAATAAAAATAGAAAACAAAGGACGTTGGCATGAAAATACTGAAAAATTATATAGGCCTTTCTCTGTCTTTTCTTGTTCTTGGTTGTACAAGCTACCCGGAGCAAGGCACGGGGGGATTGGCTGAAAGTTATGATTCCATTAACTATCAAAATTCAGATTTATCGCCAGTCATGCCTGACGAACCACTCGGCCCAGAACACGGCTTACGCTTTGATTGGCAATTAGCAAAACTGCACCTAAATGCCTTAATTCAGGAAGGCGCTCGTTGGTGCTTTCCTGCTGCGGTACTTCAAGCCATCGAAAAGCAAAACCGAATTGCACGCGAACTGCAAGGTGGGTTGTTGTTAGATGCTGCTAACGATTTGGTTATTCAAAGAAAACGCCTTAATGAACTTGAGCTCCAACTTGATTACGTGACCTCACAGGCTCGTTGTGAACCTCCTAAGAATGAAAGTCAATTCCGTATGCAACTGTCGATGATTGAGCTGTTGTATGACCTACTCAATGTCGACAATCAATTCGCGAAAAACTCTACCGAAGTAAATCCTAAGTACATGGGACACCTCGCTGAGGCGGCCAATATTTTAAAGCAAAATGAATCGCTAGACCTCATTGTTACGGGGCATGCAGACGCAAGCGGATCAGAAACTTACAACAACAAACTGGCGCTCGGCCGTGCTAAACAAGTTGAGCGTTACCTCACTATCTTTGGGTTAAGCCCACAACGAATCAAAGCCGTGTCAGTCGGTGAAACAGTACCACTTTTCGAAGGTGAGAATGACGAAACACGTTTAACCAATCGTCGGGTAAGCATTGAAGTGATCTCGCATGAAAATGCGGCGAAAATGGGAGGCGCACTATGAAAATACTACTGACGTTTATTATTACCATCTCGCTATGCTTTGCAGCCACAATCAATGCAGAAGACAAATTTTCAGGTGCAGTACAAGTGGGCGATCTTATTCAAGTCAATTTACCCGGAGAAGTCACCTTGAATACAGGTTTTCAGGTTGACAAGCGCGGGCGAATCACTCTTCCGGAAGTGGGTACAATTTTTGTCGCGGGTTACGATAACGACCAGTTGAATCAAGTCGTGCTTGAAGCACTAGCCTCCGCATATAAAGATCTAACTAACGCTTCAGTTTACGTGAAAGAGCAGCAAATCATTATCGCTGTTCAAGGCTACGTAGAAAAGCCAGGTGAATACACATTGTCATTGGGCTCTAGTATTCAAATGGCATTGTATGCTGCAGGTGGTCTGCGTCCGGGCGCACAATTAGACAAACTTATCTTAAAACGCGGGGCTGGTAAGACAGAGTTTAACTATAAACGTTTCCTTGATTCTGGTGATGAATCTACCTTACCAACGCTTCAATCGCTCGATTCTTTGTTTGTTCCAGCTTCTCCGTTAGTAGGCAACATCGAGCAAGAGTTTGATGCTGCAAAACTTGCTAACTCTGGCGACAGTGCCGATTCTCGCAACGCCATTAAGGTGTTTGGTGAAGTGAACGCACCTGGCTCATTTACTTACAAAGAGAACGCCGACTTAGTTGATGTACTGATGCGTTCTGGTGGTGTAACCCGCTATGCCGGCGTCGAACAAATCCGCGTAATTTCGAACAACACACCGACCCTGCTTAACCTTAAGCGCTACCTAGACTCTGGAGATGAAAGCTTGTTGCCCGTCCTCCAACCCGGCTCAACCATTTTTGTACCGAAACAAGAAGAAGAGATTAAATCTGGTGCGAATACCGTTTACGTCATGGGAGAAGTAGCAGCACCTGGTGCTTTTGAAGGTAAAAAAGACGCGACATTTATGGATATTCTTGCGAATGCTGGTGGCCCGACTCGATTTGCTGAGTCTAGACAAATCCGTGTTATCAAATCCAATGGCCGTGTACTTAAATTTGACTTAGCAGCCTATACTGAAGGCATATCAGATTCAGCTCCCCCTTCAATTCAGGCGGGTGACGCGATTTTCGTTCCTGAAAAAACCGATATGAATGAGAAGTCTTGGTTGAAAATTACGCCCAATAGAGCCGTTAATGTTATTGGAGAGGTGAATCGCCCCGGTCGTATCGAATGGTCAGATGAAATGAATTTCATGGGTTTGTTAGCTCATGTGGGAGGCCCAACTCTACGTGCAGACACGTCAAAAATTGAGGTGGTGACAGGCAGAAAACTGGTTGTGTTTAACCTTGATGAATTTATTAAAAACGGCGCCCCACGAGATCAGATGCCCTCCATTAGAGCGGGTTCAATCGTTCGTGTTCATGACTTACCACAAGATCCTTCAGACAATAAATCACAATGGGTTCGTCAAAGCTCAGATGCTTCGATCTACGTTTTTGGTCAAGTGAATTCCCCCGGTCGTTACCGTTTTACCAAGGACATGCACTTCTTAGACATATTGTCTGCCGCTGATGGCCCAGCTAAAGGTGCCGATATACACAATATTAGAGTGACACATCGTGACAAAACCTATTCGCAAGTAAGCAAGCTAAACTTATCCGTTTACTTTGAAACTGGTGATGAATCATTGCTGCCAAACGTGACCACTGGTGACACCATTTACATTCCAGAGAAAAACAAGAATTGGTTAGATACGCCAAAAGAAGCAACCGTTCGAGTGCTGGGCGCTATCAACAACCCTGGTCGTTATGTGTTCAACGACAATATGACTATCCTTGATATATTGGCAGAAGCAGCAGGCCCTACCGACAATGCTTACGTAGAAAAAATTACCATCGTCAATATGTCTTGCTGCCAAGGCCAAGCACGCACCTTCAACCTTATCGAGTTCAGTAAAACCGCGAATATTTACAATTTACCGGTATTGCGCGCGGGTGACACCATTTACATTCCTGACCGTCGTGAAAGTTTTCTTGAAAAAGCCCGTGTAGGGTTAGATGACATTCTTCGTCTCACGACCACCATCGTTCTTATAGGAGCTTTATAATGACTATTTCAGCCACGCATGCCGAAGTTGAACAATTGTATTTAGCTTCGGAACTTAATGGTCAGCGTTCGATTTGTGTTACGGCTTGTCAATCTGGTGACGGTGTAACATCTATCGCCACTGCACTTGCAGAACGTTTTTTGTTGGCAGGTCACTCTACGCTTTACGTAGACCTTAACCTGTTTAATCCTGGGTTTAAGGATGTAAACATGCTTGAAGAAGATCAGTCAGGCCAACTTATAGAGCACATAGAGTCACAACGTATGTTCCTTGGGGTCCCGGCCCCACAATTGGCGTCTGCTCAACTGGCATACAAAGATCCTTCGACGCTTCAAAAAGCAGTAACCCAATGGCTGCACAGCTATGATCGTGTCATCGTCGATACCTCACCACTACTGAATATCAACAAAGGCAATATCCCAGCTCAATCCGTCGCAAGTGCTTGTGATTGTGCATTACTGGTTGTCGCCTATGGTGAAACGTCAACTCATCATCTAGAGCAAGCTAAGCAACTACTCGACGCAAAAAGTATCTCTCTCATGGGCTGCGTAATGAATATGAAACAACATCCTAGTTTCGCTCAAGAGCTCGTTAGGCAGATCAATCGGATGAAGTTCATTCCAAAAAAAATTCGCGATAACTTGGCGAATAAGCTGCATCGTAATGAATTCTTAAACCTGTCGATGTAATCTGTTAGCTGTCATTAAAAACTGACAGCTTACTCCCCTCATAGCGCTTCCAGCCTTTAAACCCTTAAACTCTACATAATCAATCCTCTTACTGAGGAAATCATTAAGACACTGATTTTTAAAGAAAAGAAATCACATTTTCGCTCATAGTCTATGGTTTCGACACCTTAAAAACACTCAAGAACAACTAGGTATAGGTTTACATTCAGGCCTTTATTAAGTCATTAGCTAGAGCCAGTCGACTAATTCTCATTTTTTACCGGCAAGCAGTTGAAATTATTCTAATAAATGACTAAAACTTAATAATGCTCAAAGTATATATACCTCAAGCGAGCGTATTTACTCGCGGGACAATCAAGGAGTTAGTGTGGACAACTCGACTTTAGCTTCAGACACCTCTGCAGAAGTGGGTGCAGAACTTGTTGATGAGCGAATTATAAAACAGCTAATTCATGACACAAGTGCGGAGGTTATCCCTATTCTAATCGATCACTATGTTGAAGAATCACGCACGCGCTTAGCCGCCATTAGACATGCCGCCACCAATAACGACGCACAAGCCCTCGAATTTGAAGTACACACTATAGGCAGTACGGCATTGGTGTTAGGCAACCGCCCTCTATCAGTGCTGTCTCGAACTTTAGAAAAACAATGTCTAGAGCAAGAGTATGATGCCGCCTTTCTTAGGGTTGAAGAGTTGTTAGAGCTCGCAGACCGTTCAATTAAGGCTTTACTGAAAAGAAAAAACGAAGGCTTTAGTTAATAAGTCAGCTTTCGAATTATTCTGGAAGAGGAAAACTTCGAATAGGACAGTATCAATACTTATTTAAGTATCTACAGTAGGCTTAACCACATTCATTGTTAAGAACCAGTGATTAAGAACGATTCGCTACTCACCAAGTGCTATTAAAGATATTGTACACGTAGATAACAATTCCACTTGTTTCATGTTGATGGTTGCATATCACTATGCTATTGATTGATTAGGATAAAGTTTCAAAAGGAAGACTCAATGCGCCCTAAAGTATTGTTGGTTGAAGACTCCACCTCTCTCGCAGTGCTCTACAAACAGTATGTTAAAGACGAGCCTTACGATATATTTCATGTTGAGACCGGTACTGAAGCAAAAATATTCATTGAAAGACACGCTCCACAACTGGTTATCCTTGATTTGAAACTGCCCGATATGCCGGGTGAAGAAGTATTGGATTGGATCAGTGATAATGACATTCCCACAGCCGTTGTAATCGCAACTGCACATGGTTCCGTGAATATCGCTGTTGACCTCATTCAACGTGGCGCGGAAGATTTCTTAGAGAAGCCCATTCAGGCCGACCGTCTGAGAACGTCAATCAACCTCCACCTACGTAGAGCTAAGCTCGAAAACCTTGTCGACGACATCCAGAGTAAGTTCGATCGTAACCGCTTTCATAATTTCATTGGCTCTTGTTTACCCATGCAAGCGGTTTACAAAATCATTGACTCGGTAGCACCCACCACCGCAAGCGTATTCATCAACGGCGAAAGTGGTACGGGTAAAGAAGTCTGCGCAGAAGCCATTCACCAAGAAAGTCAACGTAACGGTAAACCATTCGTTGCCATTAACTGTGGTGCGATTCCTCGTGATTTAATGGAAAGTGAAATTTTTGGTCACGTAAAAGGCGCTTTCACTGGAGCGACAACTGATCGTAAAGGTGCAGCAATGCAGGCCCATGGCGGAACCCTATTTCTTGATGAACTTTGTGAAATGGAATTGGAGATGCAAAAAAAGCTGCTGAGATTCTTGCAAACCGGAACCTTCACACCGTTAGGTGGTCATCGAGAAATAAAAGTTGATGTCAGAATTATCTGCGCAACTAACCGTGATCCACTCGTTGAAGTTGAAGAAGGCCGATTCCGAGAAGACCTTTATTACCGGGTACATGTCGTGCCTATCGAAATGCCCCCCTTAAGAGAACGTGGGAGTGATATTCTCACCTTAGCTAACCACTTTTTAAAGCTGTACGCTAAGCAAGATAAAAAGAAATTCAAATCCATCGACAAAGAAACACAGACACAACTCAAACGTTACCCATGGCCAGGAAATGTTCGTCAATTACAGAACGTCATTAGAAACATAGTGGTGTTAAACAACGAAACGAGCGTGACTATAGAGATGGTACCGCCGCCAATCAACAGAATGGATATTGCGACGCCGAAAAGTGTTACTTCAATACGAAATGTAGCGTCGCCCTCTGTTGCTGCGCCTCAAGATACCGCTGTCTCCGAAACTAGATTACCACCAATCACCCCTGAAGAGCTGCTGCACACTTCAACGACTCACGATCACAAAATGCCAGTACAACATGCTCCAATAACGCCGCCACTAACAACCAGTGATGGCGCAATTCGCCCTATGTGGCAAATTGAACGTGAAGCAATCCAGCACGCTATTAATCATTGTGATGGTAATGTACTAAGCGCTGCCGTATTGCTAGAACTGAGCCCTTCTACTGTTTATCGTAAGAAACAGGCTTGGGAATCAGAGAATGAGTACAATCAAGCCTAATCAATTGAACACGACGATACTCACTTCGGCTCAACAACAACTTGCTCTTGGGCATGATGAAATTTGGCTGTTGCTCGACAGCCAAACTTTCGGAGGAATTGAAACTCACGTTATTGAATTAGCAATGGGTTTAATTGAGCATAAACAGAAAGTAAGAGTCGTTCTTCTCACTAAGTTCAACCCTCCACCGCCGATTATCACACGCTTAAACCAATTACAGCTTCCTTACTGTCACCTCTGCGAGCTTGCTCCAAATAGCCAAAACGCACTATCTCAACTCAAACAGGCAATTACCGAATACCAACCTAGCTTTATCCATGCCCATGGTTACAAAGCGAGCATAGTGAGTAAGGTCACTAAGTTCACGACGACTCCGAACAAACTGCGTCAAATATCCACTTATCACGCAGGAGAAAAGCCAAGAGGAAAAGTGTGGCTCTACGATTTTCTCGACCGGTATAGCGGTTTTATCTCTAATCACTCTTTAGTGGTGAGCGATAAAATCAGAGATAAGATTCCAACGAAAACAACACTGCTCAATAACTTCATTTCAATCCCGGAACGATCCTGTTCATCTTGCAAGTCTAACTCGACAGTTCCTGGCGTATTAAAAGAAAACACCAGCATTTATGACATAGGTTTTGTTGGACGCTTGAGCCACGAAAAAGCCGCCGATAGATTTGTAATGTTAGCGAAGTCTAACCCAAATCAACACTTCCACATTTTCGGTGATGGCCCTGAACGACAATCGTTAGAGTGTAATCAACCTGCTAATCTCACCTTTCATGGCCTCCAAACAAGTATGGAAAAAGCGTGGCAAACCATCGATGTATTAGTTGTACCTTCTCGATATGAAGGTTTACCGATGGCAGCACTCGAAGCCATGGCACGACGAATCCCTGTTATCGCCACAGCGGTTGGTAATCTACCACAGTTGATTGAACATCAAACCAATGGTTACCTCGCTCAAAGTGAAGCAGAACTCCATAAATGCCTGCAGAACTGGATCAACCTTCCTCTTCAAGATAAAAGCACGGTGGGAGATAAAGCAAGAAGCACCATCATTGAGCGTTACTCCCCTCAAGCTGTTATTCCCCAAATCTTAAAGTGTTACGGCTCATAATTTCCTTCTAATCAGCTACTTCAATCTCTTTAATTCTCCATTCAATCTGATTCTTAATTTGAACAATCGTCAAAGTACACCCCATCTATATTTGAAATATTCATCAAATACAGCGATTTAAATTTAATACGTATGTGGCACTTACCTTGCAGTCTCTTGTTAATAAGTAAAATTATTGATTGTTTTTTGAATCAAATTGTCGATTAGAAATGCCTATCAACAGAACTAGCCGATATATCCGTTTCTAGGAGATGCAATGAAATATCAAGCCAACAGAATACCACTCATTATTGGGCTATCCACCTTAAGCCTACTGATTGGTGCTGCTTGGTATTTGGTTCCTCATCCAGCGATGGTGATATTGATCGGCTTCATTCCTTTAGGCGCACTGTTTATTATCAACAAAGCATTTTGGTTTGTGATCCTGTTTGTGGTGTTTTCATTTTTTAGAATTCATGAAGCTTTACCGCTACTTTACCCTTTGAAAATACCTTTGCTGCTATCCATGGGGGCCTTATCGGCACTGTTGTGGCACTCACTAATCAGTAAAGAGCTAAAAATCTATTGGCACCCTTCACTCAATTGGCTTTCTATATTTTGGGTGTTAACCATTATTGGAATCGTATTCGCGTCGAACCGAACCATAGCGCTCGCAGAGTTCAAAGGCATTTATTGGAAGATAATAGTCATGTCCCTCGCTATCGTTTGGCTCGTTAACACAACAGAAAATCTTGCTAAAACAGCGATGACCATCATCTACGCCGGCGCATTAGTGAGTACTATCGCCGTTTATAACTCCGTGAACAGCATCGGTCTTGTGGAAGGCTCCAGAGTGACCATTGGACGAGATTTTGGTTCGATGCTTGGTGACCCGAACGACCTCGCTTTGGTGTTGCTTTTCCCACTCGCATTCGCTATTAGTCAAACCACGACGCCAGGTATTTCCCATTTCAAGCGAATAATAAGTGCGCTAGTTTGTGTCCTATTGTTAGCGGCGATTATTGCCACTCAGAGTCGTGGCGGATTACTTGGCTCTATTGCGGTAATAGGTATTTTTGCTTTGAAATTGATTCGTTCAAAAGTGTTGTTGCTATCGCTAGGATCCATAGCTGCGATTATACTTTATCTTGTCGCAGGCATTGCCGACAGAGCCTCTGGAGGCGCTGCTGAGCAAGGCATTGATGAATCTGCCATGGGGAGAATTTACGCTTGGGAAGCTGCAATAAAAATGGCCGTGGAAAACCCATTGACTGGTGTTGGATTAAACAACTTCTTCTCAAATTATTTCTTTTATAGCGCCCACTGGGATGGTTTAAATCACGCGGTTCACAGTACATGGTTTGGCGTTCTAGCAGAAACAGGCTTTATTGGTCTCATGATTTTTGTCATCCTAATTATCTCATTAATCAGAACTTCTCGCTCCACACTAGCAAGACTGTCTGAAGCAGGTACGGCGGTCGCTCCCGAGCTTAATGCAGTGGCTTATGCTGTCTATGCGGGTTTAATTGGTACCATTGTATCAGGCACCTTCCTAACACAAGGTTTCAACTGGCCAATTTACATATTAGCCGCACTTACCGTTTGCGTATCAAACGTGTCTCATACTGCTTGTCAAAATGAAAAAATCTAAAAGACAAGCTGTAACCATATGAAATTTATATATTTATTTAGTGGCACGCAATATGAAAGACTTCTATGTAACAACGTAAAAGGAATTTCATTATGACGACAGTATCCGTACATCAATTCAAACATTGGCTTAAGTTTCACCCAAACTCTCGAATTCGAAATGTATTTTCTGTTTTGAAAAGCGTAAGAAGCGCAGAGCTACCGACCCCACAAATGGTTAACCGTTGCCTTTACCAATTACACAAGTTAGTTGTGAGCATGATTACGGGCTTTACTCGTTTTTGTTATTGGACACCCGCATTCAAAGGAAGAGTCACGCAATGCGGAAAACATTTGTATCTGTACGGTGGTTTACCGTTTGTGAGTGGTCCTTTACAAATTTCAATTGGCGATAACTGTCGAGTTTCTGGCCACACCACATTTTTAGGGTGTTCTCAGCCACTAGACAGTTTCATGCCCCCTCTTCTATCGATTGGCAACAATGTTGATATCGGCTGGCAATCAACGATTGCAGTGGGCAAACGCGTCATCATCTCTGACAATGTTCGTATCGCTGGCGGTGCATTCTTGTTTGGGTATTCGGGTCATCCTCTTGATGCAAAACGAAGAGCTGATGGTGAAGGCGATGATCCCCAACAGATCAGCGATATTATCCTCGAGCGAGATGTGTGGCTAGGCACAAACGTGACCGTAAAAGGCGGTGTGACCATTGGTGAAGGTGCTGTGATTGCTGCAGGTAGTGTCGTCATCAAAAGTGTCCCGCCATTTGCAATTGCAGCCGGCAACCCAGCACGAGTTGTAGGACAGATTGAATCTGTTGAAGCGGCCAAACAAAATACCGCTAAATCGTTTGAAACTCATAGAGGTGACCATGCGTGATCTAATCGTATTTGGTGAAGACTTTGGCGGACTTCCTTCATCCACTCAGCATCTGATTCGCCACTTAGCTAAGACACACAAAGTGCTATGGATTAACTCCATTGGTTTAAGACAACCTAAACTGTCAACAAAAGATGTCATGCGTGCGTTCAACAAATGGTTTGGTAAAACCAATGCCGTGACACAGAATATGCTCGATGCAAATGAACACAGTCATATTACGGTGGTAAACCTAAAAACTATCCCCGCACCTTCATCAACATTAGCAAGAAAGCTTGCACAAATGCTCATGTTGAAACAACTAAAGCCCATTATCGCAAAGCTAAACATGCGGGCACCGATCTTGTGGACGTCACTTCCTACCGCTGTCGACCTGTGTGGTCACCTTGGTGAATCTGCAGTGGTTTATTATTGTGGAGACGATTTTAGCGCATTAGCCGGAGTTGACCATCAAACTGTTACAGAGCATGAATCCGATCTGATAAAAAAATCGCACCTAATCTTTGCCGCGAGTAAGACATTAATAAACAAGTTTCCAGAAGATAAAGTCCAGTTGTTGCCACATGGCGTAGATGTAAGCCTTTTCTCTACTCAAGTACCGAGAGCGAAAGACTTACCCAGTAATCACAGACCAATCGCAGGTTTTTATGGAAGCCTATCTCAATGGCTCGATTACGGCCTTATTGAACATGTAGCGACAGCAATGCCCGACTGGGATTTTGTTTTCATTGGCCCGAATGAGCTTGATAGTTTAGCGCTTCCTAACCTTGACAATGTTCATTACCTTGGTCCAAAACCCCACCATTCTTTGCCAAGTTATTCGCAACATTGGGATGTGAGCCTTTTACCATTTGTTGATAACGAACAGATTCGTGCATGCAGCCCTTTGAAGCTCATGGAATACCTTGCGGCAGGAACGCCTATCGTAACCACGCCTTTTCCAGCGCTATTACCTTATCAAGATCACGTCACAAAAGTCAGTAACGCACAACAAATGATAGAGGCGTTAAACAAAGCTCAGCAGCTTACCAACTCACCACTATCACTCGTTGAAAAAGACAGCTGGCAGAACCGTGCCAAGTTCGTACACTGGATGTTGGAGCTACTATGAATAATCTGAAATTGCGGTTATTGATTCTTTTGAATGCAATGTGGCGTCAACGCTACGTAATATTAGTCCCGATTCTTGTTCTCCCCTTCGTTGGGTTCGGAGTCAGTAAACTGGCTCCTACCAAATATGATGCTCACACCAGCATGTTGATCCAAGAAACCGCAAAGATGAACCCTTTCTTAAAAGACATCGCTGTATCGACAATGCTTAAAGATCGAATTAGCGCACTGAGAACACTATTGCATAGCAGCCATGTACTTTACTCAGTGGCGGAAGAGCTTAAATTGCTCACGCCGGAAATGTCCAATTTCGACAAAGAGACACTCATCTCCGATTTGTCACAACGTTTATCAGTCACTCAACTAGGAAAAGATTTTCTAAAGATAAGCCTGAGTTCAAACACTCCAATTGGCATGGAGTCAACTCTTCAGTCAGTCAGCGAACATTTTATCGAACAGCTATTAGCGCCGGAGCGTTCATCAATTCAAGACTCTAGTAGCTTTTTAAAAGTACATATTGACGAACGCAGCGCAGAATTAGCCAAAGCAGAGGAAGCGTTGGCGCTTTATGTAAATGAAAACGTACACTCAACACCTGAAGTTCAGAGTCAGAGTTTGAATCGACTAGCGTCACTCAAACAAACATTGGCCGAGAAAGAGGCGGAGTTATCTGGTGTCCAAAAAAGCCTAGGCTCGATTGATCAGCAACTATCGAAAACCAACCCGGTAATTGGGCGCCTAGAAGATCAATTGATTGATATTCGTAGTGAGCTAACCTTGCTACAAGCGAAATACACAGACAAACACAGCGCAGTTCAAGCCAAGGTTCGCGAACTAGAGAGGCTGGAGAACGAGCGCAAGACATTGCTGGCTCTCAAACAACCAGGAATGAACAATGACCAGTTGTGGGATATAGCCAGTAGCGCAACATTGAGTAAGCTATCCGACAATCAACCATTGCTGGTCACACAATTGCAAAGCCTTCAATTAGTTCGAGCACGCTTTGAATCATTAACAGAAGAAACAAAAAGCCTTCGCACTATAATCTTTGAATTGGAAAACAAGGCCAACAACTTCGGTGAAAACGCAAAAGAGATGTACCGACTTCAACGAGATGTGAAGATCAAACGTCAGTTATATGATGAACTTACTGAACGCTATGAAATGGCACAACTAACAGGCTCTCTAGGTATATTCGAGCAGAACAAGCGAGTCAAGATTATTGATTTGCCTTTTACACCAAGCGTAAAATCTAACATGCCGACATTCGTATTTATCCTAGCAGGTTTGGTTGCTGGCATTGGTCTTGGTGTCGGTTTAGCGGTGTTATTCGAATTGTTTGATTCTTCTATCAAACGTAAAGAAGAAATCGAAGATATTTTGGGCGTTCCTGTGATCACCGTTATCCCCAAAATGAGCAATCCAATTTAAGACTTAACCAATACACCAGCTTCGTACTGGTGTTTTTCTTTCTATGGGCACTTTTTTACGCTTGTATTTTCATCTCTGCCATTTATCTTTATCAGATTAAAACACCGCCTCGCCTTATTCTTCTCCCACTTAATTAGTCTCTTACCTATTTCGACATTCTGTTTTGATTCCTATTTTGAGAATAACAAGAGGATAAAATAAAAAAGAAATTAAGCTGTTGATAATTAAAGATTAATTAATTGGCACAACTCGTGCAGTTATTGAATAACAAAATGAAAACGAAACAACTTAGATAACTTAATAGCAGGGAGAGCGCTATGGAAAACCAACTCACAACACATGGGAAGAAGGTAATACATGTTGTTCAGCATCTCGCTCCTGGAGGCCTAGAGACACTCACCTTAGATTTGCTTCGCCTTGCTAAGCCTTGTGACCAAGTGTTTATTGTAAGCTTAGAGGGAACAAAACAAGAGTCTATTGATAACTGGCCAAAGTTAGAGCGTTACCAAAACCAAATCATATTTCTAGACAAAGAGTCAGGCATTCAATTCAATGTTATTCTCAAGTTGATCAAAGAATTCAAATCTATTTGTCCAGATGTGGTTCATACTCATCATATTGGCCCACTACTTTACGCGGGATATGCCGCTCGCCTCACCGGTGTACAGACCCGAATCCATACCGAACACGATGCGTGGCATCTTCAAGACGATAAACGCCGTCATCTACAAGCACTAGCACTGAAAGCCGTTCAACCAACACTCGTGGCCGATGCAACACGTGTCTACAACCAACTCCGCTCAGCTTTCACCTACAACAATATTATTACCATCAGAAATGGCGTTGATTGCGACAAATTCAAGCCAGTATCGAAAATAGAAGCACGAACAGCGTTAGGCCTACCACAAGACAAGAACATTGTTGGTTGCGCAGGTCGATTGGAGCACGTTAAAGGTCAAGATCAACTGATTCAAGCTCTTGCACTGCTGCCTAAAAATACCATCGTAGCTTTTGCGGGCGACGGTTCTAAACGAAAACAATTAGAACGATTAGCTAACAACCTCAACTTGAAAGATCGCGTCATCTTTCTTGGATTAGTTGATGACATGACGACTTTTTATGGTGCACTCGATACTTTCTGCCTACCTTCACGTCATGAAGGATTACCACTTTCTACATTAGAAGCTCAAGCTTGTAACATTCCGACCGTCGCGATGAATGTGGGGGCTGTCGAAGAAACACTCTGTCCAATCAGTGGACATCTTGTCAAAAATGGCAGTATCACAGGGTTAGCAGGCGAACTGCTTAAAGCCACTCTCAACTCATCAGTCAAGAAGCAACATCAAATAGCTCTAACCTTTGAAAATACTTCTAACCCTCGTCGCTACGTTCTTAATAACTTCGACATTGTGAAAATGGTCGCGTCTTATGACGTCATTTCTGAAGGAGCTTACGCATGATTGATTGGGTACTCGCAAGTCTATGTTTGTTTTCTGGAATGCTAATTGTCTACCATCACGCCGCTTACCCCATTTTGTTGCGTTGGTACGCAAAACGTAATCCAGTGCGTCAAGTATCAGAAAGCTCTCGTTGTTATAAAGAGGAGCAACGAGACTCGACTCTTCCCTCTATCACCATTCTAGTTCCTGCTTTTAATGAAGAACAATGGATAGCTGAAAAGATTCGTAACCTCGCTTCGTTAGATTACCCAAGAAAGAAACTGCAGGTCATTATCGCGTGTGATGGCTGTAACGACAACACGGTCGAAATTGCACAAATGGCAATCCAAGAAGCGATGTGTAGTGATGTTCACTTCGAGATACATGACTATGCTCAAAATCGAGGAAAAGTCGCCATTATCAACGAAGAAGTAACAAACATAACCAGCAATATCATTGCTCTTAGTGACGTTTCAGCACTCATTTCATTGGATGCGTTATTGATTGCTGCTGCTCATTTTGAAAATGACAAGGTTGGTGTCGTTAATGCCACTTATCAATTATACCCAACGGAAAACACAGGTGAGAATAGTTATTGGCAGTATCAAACCGCTGTCAAAGAGTATGAATCGTCAATGGGTTCGAGCTTAGGTTCTCACGGTGCCTTCTACTTATTCCGAACTAAACTGTTTGAGTTATTACCTCATAACGCCATCAATGATGATTTTATCTTACCCATGCAAATCGTCAAACAAGGCTATATCGCTGAATACGAAACGCAAATGGTGGCTTTAGAATTAGAAGAATCAAACCTAAAGACAGACTTCAATCGACGTTTGCGAATTTCTGCTGGCAACATGCAACAAGCGATTCTGTTGTGTGGCTTGTTTAACCCTAAATTTAAAGGCACCGCTTTTGCTTTCTTCTCCGGGAAAGGCCTACGACTTCTCACTCCTTATCTAATGATTATGTGCTTAGTTTGCTCCGCCCTTCTCAAAGAAAACCTGTTATTCGAAGTGTTACTTTGGATACAAATCGCGGTCTACAGCATTGGTGTACTGGGCTGCATCATGCCAAAAGCCCTGATCAATAAGCCTATTTCATTAATTTCTTATTTAATCGTTGGTCATTATGCCAACTTCATTGGTGGCGTACGTTACCTACTGGGACTTGAAAACTCCCCTTGGACTCGAGTGAATCGTTAAGGACTGACCATGATGAACATTGATCAATTATCAAACCTGAATCTATACCAATACAAGATTTCTCGCGCGAAACGCACCTTTGATTTTGTTAGCTCTTTACTCGCGTTAGTCATCTTATCTCCAGTGTTCCCATTTATCGCACTGGCTATTGCACTCACTTCTCGCGGCCCGATCTTCTACCGTCAACTGCGCGTCGGAAAATCGACACCGGAAAAGATGGAGATTTTTGAAATCATGAAGTTTCGTAGCATGTATCAAGATGCGGAAACTCGCTCAGGTGCAGTGTGGGCAACGGAAAATGACCCTCGAATCACACCAGTTGGTCGTTTTTTAAGAAAAACACGCCTTGATGAGCTTCCGCAGTTGTTTAACGTGTTGAAAGGGGAAATGTCATTAATTGGCCCTCGCCCCGAGCGCCCGACGTTCTATAACAAACTGGAAAATGAAATCCCTTACTTTGCTGACCGTACTTATGGTGTTATGCCTGGTATCACAGGTCTTGCACAGGTAAACCAAGGGTATGACACGTGCATTGAAGATGTTCGTCGCAAAGTTGGCTTCGACCACAGTTATGCTCTTAGTCTATGTTCTATGAGATCATGGATTGCTGCAGACCTAAACATTATGACAAAAACAATTTTGGTGATGGTTGATGGCCGAGGTCGCTAGTATCGAGTTGCGGTAACCTTTGGTCACGTTAAAACGTAGCTACGTTCAAATATAGCTACATTCAAGTATAAACTTTCTTGCTTAGCATTGGTTAATTCGGATCCAACTCAAACTGATGAGTACTTAATTGCTCATCGGTTTTTTTCGATTTCGTATACCATTTAATATACGATACCTGCTAATCATCCCCAGCCCGTATTCGAATCCGTCCATCACTATGAAAATCGAAGACCTGAAACTATTCACAACCGTTGTTGAGCTTGGCAGCTTTACCGCAGCCGCTAACGCATTAGATCTCCCACGTGCGAATGTAAGTCGACGGATCAACGATTTAGAGAAAACACTCAATATTCAGCTGTTCTTCCGTACTACTCGGAGTTTATCGGTTACTAAATCGGGTGAGCTCTACTATAACGAATTACTGAAAGCGTTAAGTGCACTCGAAAAAGCCAACCACGTGGCGTCTAACCTTTTAGAAGTCCCACATGGTCGCGTGAAAATTGGTTTGCTTCCAGAGACTGGCGATATCGTTCAATCTACCCTATTTAAATTTCAAGATTTATACCCTGAGGTTGAGCTCGATATAAGAAGTATCAGTAACGGATTTCTTGATATGTACCGCCAAGGATTAGACCTCGCAATGCATGGTGGCCGCTTAAGTGATTCCAACGTAGTCGCGCGTAAGGTGATGGATTTACGACGTATTTTTGTTGCGAGTCCAGAATACATAAAAAAATACGGTAAGCCTTCAACGGTTGAAGAACTCTCTCGCTTTCCATGTGTTTGTTTCCGTTGGCCAAGCGGTGATATAGACAAAGAATGGCAAGTCTCTGATCATATAATTAAGGTTGAACCTTCTATCGTCAGCGACAGTATAGGTTTCGTAAAAGGTGCATCTACACGCCACCGAGGCATCGCTCTGTTACCAGAACTGATGGTAAGGCAAGAACTAAAGGACGGCTCACTGATTAACCTATTCCCTATTGATGTCATACAAAAAGAAGAAGCTTGGCTATTGTATCCACAACGTAAAGCTTTGAGCCATGCCAGCCAATTATTGATTGACTTTTTGTTACAAGAACTGCCAAATATATAATTATTGTCACGATTATCATGACAGTGTTATACCGTTAACACTGATTATCTGTGACTTACATCTAGATAGAATTGCGCCATCAATTTTTAGGAACAATTAATGATGTCAATCTATCGCTACTCCCTACTTGCCACTACGCTTCTGCCTCTTATCGGTTGCAACCCATCTGCTATCACTGAACCATCCGTTACTTCTGCGCCATCGAGCGCTTCTATCAAAGTAACACAAGAGCAACCTATCCAGGTCATTCAGCTTGAACCGCTTGCGAACCAAGCTCAAAAGTCATTTACAGGTAAACTAAAATCTTCTGAAACCGCGGGCGTGGCATTTCGTGTTCCTGGCACCATTCAAAGTATCTTAGTTTCTACGGGAGACACTGTAGTTAAAGGCCAACCTTTAGCAGAACTTGATCCGCATGACTATCAAGTGACATTGGAAGAATTACAAGCTCGCGCACTAGAGGCGAAGTCAGCACGTAAACTTGCTAAGGTGGAGCTAGCGCGCGTGAAACAAGCGATTGATGACAACGCCATTGCCAACGTCAACTTAGACCGAGCAATCAGTAGCTACGAGCGTAGCGAATCGGCTGTTAAAGTGGTGGAGCAAAATATCCGTCGCGCTAAAGACTCCATTCGTTATACCCAACTACTTGCGCCTTTCGATGGAGTCGTTGCTTCTTCGAACTTTGACCAGTACGAGCAAGTTCTACCGGGCACCTCTGTATTTACGATTCACAACCCAGACCAACTGGAAGTTACAATTGATGTCCCTGAGAATCTCATTCATAAGTTCAGCCCTGATCAACAATCGAAAATTAGTTGGTATGGTTCAAAGCTAGGTCTAACGGCTTACGCTAGCGAGATCTCGACTCAACCGCACCCAATCAAACAAACCTACTCGGTGACCTACCGTTTAGCACCAATCGGTGATGATCGAGTGAGTAGGCAGCTTTTACCGGGCAAAGCCGTAACCTTGTCGACTCAGCTAGATGACATCTCCAATAACTTCTGTCTACCTTATTCAGCTATTGTGAATCAATCAGGTATCGAGCAAGTGTTCACGATCGAAAATGAGCAAGCGCAAGGTGTGATGGTTAGTGTTATGTCACTTAAAAAAGACTCAGCGTGTGTTGAATCAACATTGAAGGGGGGTGACTACGTTGTAGTTAGTGGTTCTCAATACGTTATCGAAGGCCAACATTTCTCCAATATCCAAGTTAAGAGCCTGTAGGTAAACCATGATGAATCTAGCTGATTTCGCGATCAAACAACGCACCTTCATCCTGTTTTTCACTGCATTGAGTGTTATCGCAGGCCTGTTTTCTTATTTTGATTTGGGCAAACTTGAAGACCCAAGCTTCACCATAAAAACCGCCGTGGTAGTGACCCTATATCCTGGTGCCTCAGCCGAAGAAGTGGAACAACAAGTCACGGACACCGTCGAAACCAAGCTGCAAGGAATGGCATCGTTAAACCGACTTCGTTCATTGTCTCGCCCAGGTATATCAATGGTGTTTGTAGACTTGAAAGAGTCACTAAACTCCAAACAGCTACCACAAGAATGGGACTTGCTACGTCGTAAAGTATCAGACATGAAATTACTCCTACCTACTACCGCCCAAATCAGCGTAGTACAAGATGAGTTCTCTGAAGTGTATGGCATGCTTTTTTCAATACACAGCAATGATGCGTCCCCTGTTGAACTTCGTCGTTATGCAGAAGAGTTACAGCGTCGGATTAAAACTGTAGACGGAATTAAGAAAGTGGAATTGCACGGTGTTCAACCTCGCGTGGTGCATATTGATATTCCAGACGAGCGATTAGCTCAATACGGTTTGTCGATGGCTCAAGTTTGGAGCCAACTGAACACGCAGAACACCACGTTTGATTCCGGTAAATTCTCTGCAGGCAGTGAGCGCATTCGTGTTCACCAATCGAGCCAATTTACTTCGCTCACGGACATTAAAAACTTGATGATCAAGGGCGGTGTGAGTGAGCTTGGCATCGGTCTATTGCGCCTTGGCGATATTGCTGATGTGACTATGGGTTATCAAGAACCAATGATGACGGCAAATCGTTATAACGGGGTGCCAGCAGTAACACTCGCGGTAAGCCCTGTCTCCGGCGTGAACGTCGTATCTCTGGGGGACGACATCAACCGAATTGTTAAAGAGTTCCAAACGTCACTGCCATTGGGTGTCAAAGTCGCAACTGTTGCCAACCAACCAGAAGAAGTTCAAAAATCGATCGATAACTTCGTTAACAACCTGCTTGAAAGTGTCGCGATTGTATTTGTCGTATTATCGATTTTCATGGGCTTAAAGAGTGCAACGATTGTAGGTTCAAGTCTACTATTGACGATTCTACTAACGTTAATCTACATGAATATCGCCGCTATCGATTTACACCGTGTATCTTTAGGCACGTTTATCCTCGCTCTTGGCATGTTGGTGGATAACGCGATTGTGATTACCGACATGATGATCGTGAAGATTAACAAAGGTATCAACCGCACTGTTGCGGCCATCGATTCAGTTAAAGAAACAGGAATGCCGCTATTTGGCGCGACAGTTATCGCCATTATGGGTGCAAGTCCGGTTATATTTTCTCAGACAGACGCCGCCGAATTTGCGAGCTCAGTATTCTTAATCATCGCCTCATCGTTACTGCTGTCTTGGCTCGTGGCCATGACGTTCACTACCCTAATGTGTTGGATGTTCATCAAACCAACCAAACAAAAAACCGATAACAAAGTGAGCTTGTACCGCAAGAGTGTTAACTGGACAGTCGATAACCCAATGAAAGCATTGACTGGCCTCATTCCGCTGATTCTAGTGACGGCGTTAGCTATTCCAAACATTGCGATTAACTTCATTCCACAAGCGGATCGCCCAATCTTGCTCCTCGATTATTGGTTACCGAATGGTGCAAAGATAGAACGAACCTCGCAAGACATGAAACGCATTGAATCTTGGTTATTAGAGCAGCCGGAAGTGACCAATATTTCAACCTATGTCGGAGCTGGTGCGCCGCGCTTCTCAGTCACCATAGAACCAGAACCATTCGATCCCGCTTATGGTCAGATCTTGATTAATGCGGCCGATTATCCATCACTCAGTGCGTTGGTTACTCGTGGTGATAAATGGTTAGCGAAAGAATTTCCAGACGCTGAACCACGATTCAGAGGTTTAAAGCTCGCCACTTCAGATAAATTCAGTGTCGAAGCACGTTTCTCTGGTCCTGATGTTGCCGTGTTACATGATTTATCGAACCAAGCGAAAGCCATTTTTGAAGCACACCCTGACACCAAATACGTGCGTGACGACTGGCGCCAAAAAAGCAAAGTACTTGAGCCGATAATCAACCAAGACAAAATTCGTCATGCTGGTATTGATCGAGCAGACATAGCATTCGCGATGAAACGTGTTTCTGAGGGCATGCCTGTTGGCCAAATGAACCTAAACGATGAAATAGTGACAATTCAAGTCCGTGGAATTGAAAGCTCAATTGAATCGTTAGAAACGTTACCCGTCCGCTCACTACTTGGTTTACACAGCGTACCACTTGGCCAAGTTGTCGATGGGTTTGAACTCACCAGCGAAGAAACCATGATTTGGCGTCGTGACCGCGTAAAAACCATTACCGCGCAAGCAGGAGTTGGTCGTGACACTACGCCAGCAGCAGTAAGGAACTCAGTGATTGATGATATTGAAGCTATCGCGCTCCCACCGGGTTACAGCATGGAATGGGGAGGCGAATACTACGACGAACACAAAGCCGTCAGCGATATTCTTAAGCAACTTCCAAAAGCAACCTTGTTAATGGTAATCATCTTGGTCGCAATGTTTAACGGTTTCAAGCAACCCGTCATCATCTTTGCTACGCTGCCGTTAGCGGCAACAGGTGCAACATTCAGCTTATTATTATTAGATAAACCCTTTGGTTTTATGGCGTTGATTGGCGCAGTAACACTCACCGGTATGATCATCAAAAACGGCATCGTGTTGATGGATCAGATTGAACTTGAGCGTTCTAATGGTCGTTCGTTATCAGATGCAATCAAAGAAGCAACCGTGAACCGTACCATGGCCATTTCGATGGGGGCATTAACCACGGGCCTTGGCATGATCCCACTGTTAACCGATTTGCTGTTCGACCAAATGGCCGCAACCATCATCGGTGGTCTCGCCGCGGCAACGGTATTGTCACTGTTCGTGATGCCAGCATTATACAAACTCTTCTATCGTTCAGAAGAGAGGGTAACTACGGGAAACGAAATCATTAAAGACTCAATTACTGTGCATGATGAGACACCCAATTTCACAGAACGTGGAGCCACAAACACCAACCAGTCAAACATTAATCAATAAGGAGCATAAACATGTATCTATTACCTCGGTTTAAAGCGGCTCCTATTGCCTTAGCATTGCTGCTTACAGGTTGTGCGGTTGGCCCAGATTACCAAGAGCCACAAACAACGATGGCTAAAACTTTTCTGTACAATCAAGATAGCGAGAGCCACAGCGAAACAAGCGAACAAGACAATCACTGGTGGGTGCAGTTTAATGATGCAACGTTAAACCAATTAGTGAGAGATGTTCAAAGTCAAAACATCCCACTCAAATTGGCGGCAGAACGTATCAACATGGCTAGCTCGTACAAAAGTGTTGTAGCGTCATTTAAAGTGCCAACGGTGAATATTGGTGGCGGCTACTACAATATTCAGCTAAGCGAGAACGACTCCCTACTCGGCCCTGTATTTGGCGCTTCTAACGCGGTTGAATCAACGACCGGTATATCGCTACTTGACGCGCAACACGACGGCGGTTTCTTAGGGGCAAGTATCGCATGGGAAGTGGATTTATTCGGACGTATCGATAGACAATCCAACGCCGCAACGATTCGAGTAGAACAAGCCGAGATATTCCAATCGGGGTTGAATACGCTGATTACCGCAGACGTGATTCACAATTACCTACAATATCGTGGGGCACAAGAACGTAAAGCAATTGCGATGGACAATATCCAAGACCAACAACGCACACTTGAACTGGTTACCAAAGTCGTTCGTAGCGGTTATGGCTCGGAGTTAGACCTAGCTCAAGCAAAAGCGATGCTTGCCGCGACAGAATCGATTGTTCCGCAACTAGAAATTGCAGAACAAGTTCACAAACAGCGTATAGCAGTATTGTTGGGAGCATCACTCTCGAACGTCAACCAACGCCTAGCGGGCGAATTTACCTTGCCACGAATGAATGATGTCATCCCAACAGGCTTACCTTCTGACTTGTTAGAACAACGCCCTGACATTCGAATCGCGGAACGCGAAATGGCCGCGATCAATGAAGAACTTGGCGCTAGCATCGCCAATCGTTATCCAAAGTTCTTCCTAACTGGTACACCAGGCGTGACTGCGGGAAGCTTTGATGACTTGTTCAGCAGCGACTCTTTTGGTTGGGCAGCATCCGCAGGCATTAGCTGGAATGTGTTTGATGGTGGTCGAGGTGAAGCTATGATCGAGATGAACGGAGCAAGGTTTCGCTCAGCTGCACTTAATTACCAACATTCGGTAGACAGTGCATTAACAGAAGTAGATTCAAGCCTGTTCGCCTATGGCCGCAGTCAAGAGAACCAAAAACGTATTGATGAAGCCACCCTAGCCGTCGATGGCGCGGTCAGTAAAGCCAAGTCATTATATAGAGCTGGCCTAGTGGATTACTTATCGGTATTAGATGCACAGAGACAACAAAAAATGATGCAAGACCGCCAAGTGGCCGCCAAACTTCAAACAGCCAGCACCACCATTGCTGTATACAAAGCCTTAGGCGGAGATTGGCAAGTAAAGCCGAAAGTAAACGCCTCTGAACAGACAGCAAAAGAAGGTCAAGCAACATACAAAACACCTAGCAACAAACAGAGCATCGAGAGTTAGAGTTGATTAAATAAGCAGCGACAGCTTACTTGCATGGACAATTAGATCCATAAAAAATACCGCTGATGATCTCGGCGGTATTTTTGTATTTAACGGTACGCATCTGGAAGTCTCTGCCGGCCTAAGTCTAATGAATACGCACTTTTCCAATTGGGTTTAGACGGCTAAATCGATACTTAGGGTAATATATCCAAAATAGTTCTTTGTTCTTAGAATCTTGAGCTATTAATAACTCAACCTCACCAGTATTAGTAACAATACGCACTTTACTTTTAGATAATGGGGCCGTTCTATTCATCTTCACGTACTTCTTATTTTTCAAAGAATCTAACAATTTAGATGCTTCAAACTCTTCATGTGCCTCAATGACGAAACTAGACGCACTCAACTCTTCAGAAAGGAGCCATCTAATTTGATATTTTTGAGAAAAAAACAGAACAATACTAATGAACGCGACTCCGATTAATAGTATTGACGCTTTTCCATTCTTATGCCAAACGCCAACAAACATTGCTGAAAGTAAGCTGACAATAAAAACTAAGGCGGTAACCGTGAACCAAATATCTAAATAATTACCCATAACTCCCCTGTTCACAAACCATCTAATTCAGTAGCAAACAACACGATATGACACACTTAAGAATACAAAATCAACCTTTTGCGTGCTTTTTAACCTTTTTCATGGCCATTTGACGCTTAAGTGGAGAAAGGTAGTCAATAAACAAATTGCCCGACAAATGATCTATTTCGTGCTGCATTACGATAGCTAAGAAATCATCGCTTTCTATGGTAATTGGCTTACCTTCGCGATCTAAAGCAGACACAACAACTGAAGTAAAACGCTCTACGTCTGCATAGTAATCAGGAACTGATAAACAACCTTCTTGACCTAATGCTTTATCTGAGCCACTAACCACTTCTGGGTTAATCAAAATTAACGGTTCATCTCGACTTTCTGAAAGATCGATAATAACAACGGCCTCTTTATGACCAACTTGAGTCGACGCCAAACCTATACCATTGTCAGTCGCATATAACGTTTCCAACATATCGTCTATTAATGTTTGTACCGTCGACAGATCTTGCACCTTTTCCGCTTTAAGCTTGAGCCTTGGGTCTGGTGCAGTCAGAATTTCTAAAACTGCCATATTTACCTTCTAGTCCTTGGAAGAAATTAACATCCAATTAAGTAGTGAGCAACGCAATACAAAGCCACCGCATAACACCTTAAACACATAAATCAACGCATAGTGAAAATGCCATGCGTTGCGAATCTGCATTAAACGCTTTGTTATGTGAGTAGTTTCCACTCTAGCGCTTTGGCCTCGTGCTCTTTGATAAAACTATCCTTGCCGTCACAATATATCTCAATATCGTGGTTACATTGAGCTGCTACCTTTCTCTTAAGTTGCGCATAAGACTCGAGAGCTTCGGGATGAGCGGCAAGGTAATCACGAAACGCTAAATGACGGTAAACATGATTGTCACCCTTTACAAAGGCATGAATCTGATGAGTTCTATCGTCGCCGCCCTTTCGATAGTACCTTCTGCCCGAGATCCCAAATTCTCCCATGACTTCATATCCGAGAGATTCAAACTTCGACTTGTGAGTATCAAGTTCAGACAGTGAGCAGCACTCTATAAGGATGTCAATTATTGGCTTAGCCGCCAAGCCATTAACCGAAGTACTGCCTATGTGATGGATACCCTCGATAGCGCTACTCAACGTATTAACCAAAGCATGCTTCTCGTTCTCAAATTGATTCGACCAGTCCGGATTATAGTCAACGACTTCGACTTTCATATAGATAGTTCCATTAAATATCAGTCAATTACAAGGCTTGTCACATACAGGGGCTCGCAAGCACATAACGCCAAATTAATGTGTGAACAACGCTTATACCTTAGCTAAACCATTGTGCCGTAAACACTAAATTCAAAGCAAACCGAAAATGCCGAGCGTTGCGAATGATCTTCACCCGATAAAATGGACACCCTATTATCTTTAACCCGTCGCTACTTCATATTCATGCTGGGTTCGATATCCAAGACTTGAGTGCAGTCTATAACGGTTATAAAAATGCTGGATATTCAGAACCTCTGTCGGTATGAAACAATAAACGCTCTTGTGGCTTTCGATTTCTAATTGCCATTCTCAACGAACTCATCGTTAGCTGTGTACTCTTCTTACTACCAAGCGACCAACCGACGATTTTACGCGAGTAAAGATCGATAACGACCGCTAGATACATCCAACGTTTACCTTGCTTTATATACTTTAGATCTCCAGACCATTGTTGATTAACTGCCGTTGGTTTTGGTGTGTCTTTTTTAATATTCTTAATCGATTGATAGAACCGATGTAGCTTGGCCATTTTCATGTAAATGCGATAGCTTCGTGCTCTTAGCCCTTGCTCTCTCATGATCCGAGCCACACGCTTGCGGCTAACCGAAACTCTTTGGCGCCTCAGCTCGGCATGAACTCGTGGACTACCGTAAGTCTCTCGACTCTGGGTAAACACTTTAATTATCCGCTTCTTCAAAGCCAGCTCTTCTTGATCGTAGCGGCTTGGCTCTCTATCAAGCCATACGTAGTAACCCGACTTAGAAACAGATAGAAAACGGCACATCAATACAATGGAATAACGCGTTTTGTAATGGGCTATGAATCGGAATTTTGTCGATTTTCTTGGGCAACGAACGTTGCCACTTTTTTAGCAAGTCATTCTCGATCTTAAGTTGTTCGTTCTGACGTTCAAGCTCCGCAATCCGACTAGACTCAGCTTTCTGACTCGGGATCTTAGTCCTTTTCTTACGTTTATCTTCCAAAATACCCCCTTCTCTATAGTCCTTTCGCCATTTAGAAAGCATATAAGGATGGATATCCAATGATAGCGCCACGCTTTTTGTAGCTCCTTCTCGAAGCTAAAGTCGGACGGCAGTTACCTTAAATTCCGTGAGATATTGTTGAGTTTTTTTACCTGATTTATAAGCTGGCATAAACACCTCCAATTGCTATTGAAGGTGTCCACTAGATCGGGTCAATTACAGAATCTGCCTTAAACGCTTTGTTAGGGCTTGAAACTCTCAGCAACAAACTTACTACCCATTGACCCCATTAATACACCTGAACCTTTGTTGATGTAGGACTTAAATCGTAAATAACTGGCTTGGGCCTTTGGACTCGATAGCAAAATAGACACTAGGAAGTACCAAGAAAAATTTAAGACAAATACACCAACAACTAATATTGATGTTGTATGAACAGGAACTTTCACGGGTAACATGGCTGCAAACACACTGCTAAATACAATTGCAGTCTTTGGATTACTTAACTGTGTCGCCAAGCCAAGAACTACCGCCTTAAAATGAGTTGGTTTGCTAGTTAACTTTGCGTCAGCAGAAACAACTTTGCTTTTGCTCACGCTCCACATTCTCACCCCCAGATAGCATAGATATAGGCCACCAAGAACTTTGAAAGCTACGTAAAACTCAGGCACAGCGTCAAAAAGTGCAATGAGCCCCATTGAGGCAATAAATGCAAATGTACTTGCCCCCAAGCCTAAGCCTATAGAAATACACATGGCTTCAGATCTAGATTTTGACATAGCTGTTTGCGCAACCAAGATAAATGAAGGGCCTGGTGTCATCGCGCCAAAGAGTAACAGCGTAGCGATTGGCAGTAGAAATAAGTATTGCTCCAACATTTATAATCATCCTTGTACTAACTTGCGTGATTGAGCCCTAACGCCCTATTAAGGGAGGGGTGAGCAACGCAATACCGATGCCGCAGCAAACCACCTTAATCACTTAAACAAACGCATAGTAAAAATGCCACGCGTTGCGAATCCCTCTTAAACAGTTTGTTAGCCCTTTGCCCAAATTTGGTACGTGTAGTCAATATTTGAACTGAAACTTTGCTCAAATTTTTGCTTGAAGCCCTGTGGAACTGGAGGAAAAAACACATCGCCAGAGATATGCTTGTGAATCACTGAAAGATGGATAACATCTGCTTGATCGATTAAAGCTTTGTATATTTCACCACCACCAGAAACACAGACATGTGCTGTCGCGTTGTTTAGGTAAACTAATGCCGATTCAACACTTGCGAAATACACAACATCAGGATCATTCGAGATGATTTCAGAACGAGTAACCACGGCATATTTTCTATTCGGAAGTTTACCCATTGAGTCGAATGTTTTACGACCGACTAGAAGCCATTGGTTGTAAGTCATGGCTTTGAATAGGAGTTGCTCGCCTTGTACACGCCAAGGTATATCCAATCCAGAACCAATTACTCCATTCTCGGAAACCGCTGCCATAAGGGATATCTTCATTTTTCCTTCTGAGGGCTAACGCCGCGTTAAATGGTGAACAACGCGACCACTAAACCTAAGCCATTGTGACATAAACACTTAAACTGAAGTAAGCCAAAAATGCCAAGCGTTGGGAATCCTTCTTGAACGCTTTGTTATGTACGTGGTTGACGCTAGCCTAGCCCCAGAAACACCCATAAGCATCAGCATCGAGTATTTCGAAGAACACCTCTAAAAATTTCACTTCAGGAATTGGTTCATAGGAATGCCATTTTAAGTCTGATTTCATCCAGTATATTTTCCACTCGTCACGTGACTTGTAGTATTTAACTTTAGCTACTGGTCGTTCGATCTTTTCTGATGGATCATTCCATTTCGGGCGGATCTCGAAAATTTCAATTACCTGCCCTTCTAAGCGATACCCAATATCAAGTTGATTACGGATTTCTACTGGTGGTCGGCAAGAGTCGAGATACTTTTCCACTGCCTTTTCGTAGCGCTTTTGTTCTATTTCTGAAAATGCCATATTTATCACCTAACCCTTTATTTAAGCTAAGTTTACGATCTACTTTCATATGTATCTAGGTCAATTTTCTTGAAAGTACATAACGCCGCGTTAAGTAGTGAGCAACGCCACCTTAAACACAAAACCCAACGACGGAATGAAAAATGCCATGCGTTGGGAATCTGTCTTAAACGCTTTGTTATAACACAATTGCTACACGTCACTTTCCGTTAAAATCTGACGACAGTTCCGTACCGTAAGAACGCGAATTTCATGGCTAAGGCTATATATGATGCGATAGTGACCAAACAAGATTTCGCGATAATTGGTATGAGGTAGCTCAGGAATCATTCGCCCCATCTCAGGCATACTTGAGAGAAGGTCTGTTTTATCGAAGACTTCATTGACCCAGTTTTCTGCCGCCACTGGATTATCTAGTGAAATAAACTCGGCTGCATCACCTAACTTTTGTAATGCTAGTGGTGACCAGACTACTTTCATTTCTTAATGCGCCCCAATACTTGAGCACGAGCGTCTTCATTGGAAACACCTAAACCTGAAGCTAATTGTGCTTCAGCAGTACGCATTTCTTCCAGTAACTCAATCTTCTCTTGCATTGCTTCATATTCCGCAACATCAAGGACAACCGCAACACCTTTACCACGTTGCGTGATTACTAATGGTCTTCGAGTTTCGTTAATCTGTTTAATAAATGACGTTACGCCAGCACGAAATTCAGATAAAGGCTGAATATCTTGATCAAAATGGATACGGCTCATATTGAACTCCTAATAGTACAATTTAACGTACAAATAATAGTTCAACTAACCAATTTGAGCAATAGCTTGATTTTGAGTTATAACGCTAAGCTAAGTAGTGAGCAACGCAATACAAAAGCCACCGCATAACACCTTAAACACATAAATCAACGCATACTAAAAATGCCACGCGTTGCGAATCTGTCTTAAGCGCTTTGTTAGTTTGCCACCGCGATGTAGCCAAAGGCTTAGCGCCAAGATGCTGAATTAATTATGAAACTACTGGCTTTCGACGCAAAAGTAAAATGAGCAGCTCAGAATTTAAACCCAACCAACAAAACAAACTTGGCTAAGAAACGACATACGACAAATAACCACGATTTGAAGCGCTTTAACTGGCAAAGGATTCATTCGACTTACCTGACAACCAAGTGCGACCAAGCCATTTATAAGCACCTTAGCCACCAAGACAAAGAAAACGCATCAAAGAACTAACAGCAATGTTAGAGCCAGTAAGTGACTCACTCACCGCAAACACTTCCGACATAGCACCACCGGAAAGTTCGTGAAATTGAAAAACTAACAGGTGAATAGCTAGAACGCAGAACAACGCTTTTAGACCACAAACGCTTTTCTGCTCTTTGCAAACTAACGCCCAATTAAGGTGTGAAGCACGCGACCACGACACTTAATTTGACCATCCTAAACACTGGACTTAACCCAAACCAAAAATGCCAGGCGTGCTGAATCACTCTTAAATTGTTTGTTATGTCTTTGAATCAATGGTACCGATACTCGAAGTAAGAGTTTCAAATACTGAAATTCCGAACTTTTGTAACAGGTAATGGTAAAAAGTGTCTACTTGCTCATATGCATGTAAAGAAAAGTTTGGGTCTAAGAGTAACTCCCATTCTGCTTTCATGTTTAGCTTGGCTTCAGTAAGGTTAGAAGCTGATTTAACAACTTCAACAGGCTTGCTATGAGCAATTTCATTTCTGATATCTTTGAGTTTTAAAATTGACATCAAAGGCTCTGTTTCAAAGTCTAGTGGTTCATTTATCGCTTTGTATATTTTCTCTAGCTTTTGATGCCAATTTTGTCTTTCTTTCCACCCACTAACCTTTTTGCCACCAACAAAGTTCAGTATAGCTTCAACAGAAAATGCCAAGGAAACAATACTGTTTATACAATAGTAATCTAAATCCGCCTCATCCCCAGCAGTTAGTTTATCTGTTAATAACTCATGATTGACCAAAGCTAAGCTTTGTAGTGTTTGATGTGGATATATACGAACCTTTTGAGACATAAACTCCTCCTGAGACATAACGCTAAGCTAAGTAGTGAGCAACGTAATACGAAGCCACCGCATAACACCTTAAACACATAAATCAACGCATACTAAAAATGCCACGCGTTGCGAATCTGCCTTAAGCGCTTTGTTAGTTTGCCACCACGATGAAGCCAAAGGCTTAGCGCCAAGATGCTGAATTAGCTATGAAACTACTGGCTTTGAACACAAAAGTAAAACGGGCAGCTCAGAAGTTAAATGCAACCGACAAAACGCACTTGGCTAAGAAGCGACATACCACGAATAACTACGGTTTGAAGCACTTTAACTGGCAAAGGATTCGTTCGACCAACCTGACAACCCAATGTGACTAAGCTATTTGTTAGCGAATGAGCCGCCAAGACAAAGAAAATGCACCAAAGAATTAGCAACAATGTTAGAGCCAGTAAGTGACTCACTCACCACAAACGCTTCCAACATAGTGCCACCGGAAAGTTCATGAGATTGGAAAACGAACAGGTGAATAGCTAGAACGTAGAACAAAGCTTTTATGCCACAAACGCTTTTCTGCCCTTTACAAACTAACGCTAAGCTAAGTAGTGAGCAACGTAATACGAAGTCACCGCACAGCACCTTAAACACATAAATCAACGCATACTAAAAATGCCGCGCGTTGCGAGTCTGTCTTAAGCGCCTTGTTAGTTTGCCACCGCGATAAAACCAAAGGTTTAGCGCCAAGATGCTGAATTAGCTATGAAACTACTGGCTTTGAACGCAAAAGTAAAACGGACAGCTCAGAATTCAAACCCAACCAACAAAACAAACTTGGCTAAGAAGTATTTCGTAGATGCCGACAGCCACAAATGCAATTTTCAATGCTCCCGCTTAACTTTTAAAACCAAAGAAGCAGCGCGCAAGAACATTGAGAAATGAACCTTACTAACACGAGAGAAATGAGTAACACAGAAGCCAATCAACCGAAAAACTGGCTACGCGAGATGCCTATTTCGATGAAAAGTCTTTGGGAAATAACAGGTGAATAGCTAGGACGCAGAACAAAGCTTTCAGACCATAAATGCCTTTCTGCCCCTTGCAAACTAACGCCGCATTAAGTGGTGAGCAACGCAGACCACCGAACTCAAAGTATTGTGCCGTAAACACCTATTTTGAAGCAAACCAAAAATGCCGAGCGTTGGGAATCCGTCTTAAATGCTTTGTTATATTTTACTTTCTACGTAGCTTGGAACATCAATTTTTTGTCCACCTTGAGAAAAGTGGAGATCAAATGCATAAGCTAACTTCTCTAGCGGTGCTTCGTTATAACCAACACTTTGAACCTCGGTGATGTAGCGTTGCAAAAAGCCAATAGCACCAAAAGTCTTCCATTGGGCAACATGCACCAACTCGTGAAAATGCAAACGTAAGTTCTTGGCGACACTCGGAACAATATAGTAAGTGTTCTTGTATGTTATGCCTTGGACTTCCATATCAAGAAAATCACCTAGACCCGCTTGGCGTAATTCTGGAAAATTTGGTTTTGGGATACTATCAACGACTACAAAATATGAGTCAGCTAGAAACTCTTCAGAGTAAAAACCAGCAAATTCAGTCGCAAACAACGCACAACTTTGCCGTTGACTAGAAAACCTTTCATTAGTTAAATCAATCCATTCTTCGATTCTGTTTAGCACGATGAACTCCAATAAAATATAACGCCGCATTAAGGTGTGAGCAGCGCTTGCCTATACTTTGAGCGAAGCGAAAACGGCAAGCGTTGCGAATCACTCTTAAATGCTTTGTTATGTGAATTTACACAGTGTTGTAATCGAACTTTTGAAACCTAACCGCTTCTTCTTTGAGACTAGACCAGTCAAAGGAGTATTTTTGTTCTTCTGGCCAATCCGAAGGGAAGTCGATGAGCAGATAACCGCCGATTCCAGAACGAAGAGAGTGGTAAGTATCGCCAGCCACACCTAAGCTTCGTGTCGCTGCGAAGCTTTCTGTTTTAAACTGAGCCGAAATTAGAATTTGTAAAGCCGCAAAGGCATTTAACAAATTCTCAAAGCTAGCCTGTTTAAAGTTATCATGACGATCATGTTTGCTCGCATTATATGCTTGATACCAACTGAGCGAATTACCATTACGCCAGGCTTTAAAAGGCTCAAACAAACAATGTTCCCCTTCCCAAACTGGATATTGCACCTTATAAGAAGACAGTCGATGACTTACGTTTACTTTTTGAAAATCTCGAATGTTCCAAGACGTTTCTTTACGCGGTTTGCCATTACTTATGGGTGTATAGATATTTTCTTTCAGAATGGCCCTAAAATTAGCCTCAATCTCAATACATGTCCTCATTAAAAGTTCATGAATCCGGAAACTATGGGTCTTCATATTTGTATCTGAGGGCTCTACAAATTCAAAAACTTCCTGCAAGTCATCTTGCAACATCATGAAAGCTCGGATGTAGTGAGTCGGATTTTGAGAGAAGTCCTTATCTATAATATATGCCCAACTGCTATACCCTGCATTTGGTCTATCAACCATCGCTCTTACATTGCGATGAAAGGGTTTATCAATACTCATACACTCTCCAATTCACATAACGCCGCATTAAGTGGTGAGCAACGCAGACCACTGAGCCTAAAGCATTGTGCCGTAAACACTAAAGTTGAAGCAAACTAAAAATGCCGAGCGTTGGGAATCCGTCTTAAATGCTTTGTTATATGCGTGGTGACATTGGCACGAAAGGTATTTCGCATATTTTTAAGTAAGGCTCCTCACCAAATGGAGACTCTGCTAATTCAATTTCTCCATGCGATGTATAAACGTCAAACAGCGCATTACTTTCCACTAAGTCACCTTCAAGTTCAGTGACTCTATCATTAGCACTACTGCACCTTCCGCGCTGCCCACCTTTGAAGGCTAAATAAATTTCATGCATCGACTTAACTGCAAGAGCACAATGAATCTGCTCATGTCGATAGAGCTTTTCTAGATATAGGCGAAACTCCTCCGCTGATTCAACTGAAGTCTTAGACATTTCGAACTTCGGAAGTGTATAGGTAACTTCCAGCTTAAATTCATTAATTTCGCAAGTATCATCATTCGTATTGAAGTCATATTTCCACGCGGTGTACCCGTCAAAGCCTTCATTTACGAGAAACTCAGGTCTAGCGTTAAATGAGCGTTCAATTTCTTCAACACTATTCCCGCTAACCTCATACACTTCGAACTTTTTTTGGAAGGGAAAATCTACCTTGACGTCAGCATTAGCCTGACTGGACGCCATTAAGCAACATATTGAAAGTACTATTTTTTTCATCATCTTCCTTGAAGCATATAACGCTAAGCTAAGTAGTGAGCAACGCAATACGAAGCCACCGCATAACACCTTAAACACATAAATCAACGCATACTAAAAATGCCACACGTTGCGAATCTGCCTTAAGCGCTTTTGTTAGTTTGCCACCACGATGAAGCCAGAGGTTTAGCGCCAAGGTGCTGAATTGGCTATGAAACTACTGGCTTTAAACGCAAAAGTAAAACGGACAGCTCAGAATTTAAACCCAACCAACAAAACAAACTTGGCTAAGAAGACTTTCGTAGATGCCGACAGCTACAAATACCATCTTTCAATGTTCCCGCTTAACTTTCAAAACCAAAGAAGAAGCGCGCAAGAACATTGAGAAATGAACCTTACTAACACGAAAGGATTGAATGACACGAAAGCCAATTAACCGAAAAATGGGCTACGCGAGATGCCTATTTTGATGAAAAGTCTTTGGGAAATAACAGGTGAATAGCTAGAACGCAGAGCAAGGCTCTTAAACCACAAACGCTTTTCTGCTCCTTGCAAACTAACGCCCGCTTAAGTGGTGAGCAACGCAATGCGATGTTTCTGCACACCACTAAATCACCAAAATCAACGCATGACAAAAATGCCACGCGTTGCGAATCCGTCTTGAAGCGTTTGTTAGGCTACTTAGTCGAATACTGTTTCATCAAAGTACTTTCGACTAATTGAACCATCGTCATGTGTCTGGGTCACGATCAAGATCTGATTTATCTCTTTTACATCAAGATTAGTTTTTACCCAGTTACCCCCAACTCTCTGCCAGTCTACGCTATACAAACCAAAGTCACACCGGTATTTCCACATAACACCATCGTCAAGAACATAAGACACAAATACTTCAAATACATTTTCTTTATATACTTTCATAATCTTTGGTGAACGCCCCATTACAGTCGCTATAACGGCTTTACATACTTGACTTTCATCAAAATTTTCTACTGAAAGGTTACCCTTTTTCTTGGGAGGTGCTTTTTCTTCTGCAATAATTTTATTTTCTGCATTCAAAAAGGATTCTTTGTTAACAATTCGCTCTTGGGCAATTTTTTCTAATGTAATGCTTTGCTCATGACGATATTGATTAGAAATCATGAATAAACTTGCTAATAAAACAATCATTATTCCAGTTATCGAATAGAAAATAATTCTCATAGCTAACTCTCTGCTGTAGCCTAACGCTAAGCTAAGTAGTGAGCAACGCAATACGAAGCCACCGCATAACACCTTAAACACATAAATCAACGCATACTAAAAATGCCGCGCGTTGCGAGTCTGTCTTAAGCGCTTTGTTAGTTTGCCACCGCTATGAAGCCAGAGGTTTAGCTCCAAGGTGCTAAATTGGCTATGAAACTACTGGCTTTGAATACAAAAGTAAAACGAACAGCTTAGAATTTAAACTCAACCAACAAAACAAACTTGGCTAAGAAGACTTTCGTAGATGCCGACAGCCACAAGTGCAATTTTCAATGCTCACACTTAGCTTTCAAAACCAAAGAAGCAGCGCGCAAGAATATTGAGAAATGAACCTTACTAACACGAAAGAAATGAGTAACACGGAGGCCAATTAACCGAAAAGCGGGCTACGCGAGATGCCTATTTCGATGAAAAGTCTTTGGGAAATAACAGGTGAATAGCTAGAACGAAGAACAAAGCTTTCAGACCATAAACGCTTTTCTGCCCTTTGCAAACTAACGCTAAGCTAA
The DNA here is from genome assembly GCF_024347655.1 of Vibrio toranzoniae. Taxonomy (NCBI): domain Bacteria; kingdom Pseudomonadati; phylum Pseudomonadota; class Gammaproteobacteria; order Vibrionales; family Vibrionaceae; genus Vibrio; species Vibrio toranzoniae. The sequence continues at coordinate 1,568,622 of NZ_AP025514.1, forward strand.
GTAGTGAGCAACGTAATACGAAGCCACCGCATAACACCTTAAACACATAAATCAACGCATACTAAAAATGCCACGCGTTGCGAATCTGCCTTAAGCGCTTTGTTAGTTTGCCACCACGATGAAGCCAGCTGTTTAGCGCCAAGGTGCTGAATTAGTGATGAAACTACTGGCTTTGAACGCAAAAGTAAAACGAGCAGCTTAGAATTTAAACCCAGCCAACAAAACGCACTTGACTAAGAAGCGACATACGACAAATAACCACGGTTTGAAGCACTTTAAATGACAAAGGATTCGTTCGACTAACCTGACAACCAAGTGCGACCAAGCTATTTACAAGCACCTCAGCCACCAAGACAAAGAAAACGCACCAAAGAACTAGCAACAATGTTAGAACCAGTAAGTGACTAACGCACCGCAAACGCTTCCAACATAGTGCCACCGGAAAGTTCGTGAGATTGAAAAACGAACAGGTGTAAAGCATAAAAACCGGACTAGGCTCTTAGACCACAAATGCTTTTCTGCTCCTTGCAAACTAACGCCCTGTTAAGGTGTGAGCAACGCAATACCGAAGCCACCGCAAACCACCTTAAACACCAAACGCAACGCACAGTAAAAATGCCACGCGTTGCGAATCACTCTTAAACAGTTTGTTATGCGCTGCCCAAAGGCTTGGCTAATAACCCATAAATTTCGGAATCTGATACAATCCCGTTAACTTCCCACCGCTGCTTTAGAAAGCCTTCTTTAACAAACCCTAACCGTTCCAAGGCTTTACCTGAAGCAATATTGTCTGGATCTATCTCAGCTTCAATTCGACGTAAATGCAAGTTTTTAAAGGCGTGTTCAATTAGCGCAGTTCCCGCCTCGAGCACAATACCTTTACCCCAGAAATTACGGCTGACGCCAAAACCAATTTCTGCGCGCCTAGACTCTTTCGCATGGTTAAATAGCATAATCTTGCCCAGAAGTTGACCAGTACTCTTTAGGTAAATACCTAGAATCACTTCTGTATTACTATTCATTGCCTGTACGCTATTAGCTATAAATAATCTAGCCTCATCAATTGAAACCCAGGGACTAGAGTTCCAATATTTCATGACTTCATGGTCTGAGAATATACCAAACAGATCGCTTGCATCTTCTTCGACTAAAGCTCTTAGTATTAGTCGTTCCGTTTCAATTTTTGTTGTTAACATTTAGAGACTAACCTTTTGTTTTTTTATTGGCGCATAACGCTAAGCTAAGTAGTGAGCAACACAATACGAAGTCACCGCATAACACCTTAAACACATAAATCAACGCATACTAAAAATGCCACGCGTTGCGAATCTGCCTTAAGCGCTTTGTTAGTTTGCCACCGTGATGAAACTAGAGGCTTAGCGCCAAGGTGCTGAATTAACTATGAAACTACTGACTTTGAACACAAAAGTAAAACGGGTGGCTCAGAAGTTAAACCCAACCAACAAAACACCCTTGACTAAGAAGCGACATGCGGAATATAACCACGGTTTGAAGCGCTTTAACTGACAAAGGATTCGTTCGACTAATCTAACAACCAAGTGTGACCAAGCCATTTGTTAGCGAAATTAGTCACCAAGACAAAGAAGACGCACCAAAGAACTAGCAACAATGTTAGAACCAGTAAGTGACTAACGCACCGCAAACGCTTCCAATACAGTGCCACCGGAAAGTTCGTGAGATTGGAAAACGGACAGGTGAATAGCTAGAACGTAGAACAACGCTTTTAGACCACAAACGCTTTTCTACCCTTTGCAAACTAACGATGAGTTAAGGCGTGAGCAACGCAATACATCAGTCACTGCAGACCCCGTAATCACTTATATCAACGCATAGTAAAAATGCCACGCGTTGTGAGTCGCTCTTGAACGTCTTGTTATATTAGTGACCAAAGCTTCATGATATCGCACTATCAATCTTTCACGCGCTCAATTGCCCTTTGGACACGCAAAAATCGAAGCTGAGGCAGCGGAAAATGCCTTACCTCAAAGCACAGCTCGTTCTGATTTTAATCGCAAGCGTATTAACCAGACGAGCTGTGCTTTGAGGGTAGCATGAGAATGCCCCCTGCTCACCCTTATTTTCGCTTGTAAGAGGCACACTCGATCTTACGTAATACTTTGAATTCAAAGCGTTACACCTTAAACTTAGTAAACGTCACTATATAACGCCCGCTTAAGTGGTGAGCAACGATACCACGATGCTCAATTGTTGCACCGTAAACACAAAAGCCAACTTAAGCCAAAACCGCCGAGCGTTGCGAATCCGTCTTAAAGCGTTTGTTATGCGCGTACTTCACCATTAAGTGATTCAAGATATTCTTCTAGTTCTCTGGATCTAGATTTTGATATAAACAGCCCTACTGGCTGCAACAACACAATAGCCAATATGATAGAACTTAGGATGACATTGCCGTAAACGAAACCGACTATTACATTAATCAACAACCCTATCATTACGACAATATAGCGCCAATATTCAACATTTAACTCGTAGGTGTTTCGTTCAGTGTTGTGAGATATTGATACTGGGTATGACAACAGAGAAAGATTAACAAATATGCTCTTATTCCGCATTTTTGCTTTAAACCCACGTTTTAGTAACTCTTCTAACAACTTATTCATTCGATATCCTTTTTGAACGATATAGCGCATAACGCCGCGTTAAGGGGTGAACAACGCGACCACCTAGCCTAAACCATTGTGCCGTAAACACTAAAGCCGAATCAAACCGAAAATGCCAAGCGTTGAGAATCCCTCTTAAACGCTTTGTTATGAGTATTTTGGTTTCCGCCGCCTTTTTCTTTGTTCCAACCAGAGCTCATATTTTCCTTTAAATAGAACCTTGAGCTCTTGATTTGATAGAGGCTTCATTTTGTCAAAGTCAGCTGGTGGCACACCAACTAATTTCTCATCCCAACTTTTAGGATAGTCCTCGTTAGAGATACTAAAGCCAGCCCCACGTACTTTTGAAAAACCTTTTAACTTGGCAATACGCAAAGTGCATTGAGTTTCAACCAGTTCGGACTTCCACTTAGTCTTTGGGAGTATTTCACTACAATGGACAACTTTAATTGGTCTATGTTTTTTCGTCCAAGCTGAACCAACCTTGTCGCCCATTTTAAAATGAGTCCAAAGCCTCAAGCCAATGTCTTCAGCGATGCCAACGTAATAATTTTGATTTTCTAGTTCTAAAACATAAACGTACATACTGATGAATACTCATAACGCCGCATTAAGTGGTGAGCAACGCAGGCCACCCTACCTAAACCATTGTGCCGTAAACACTAATGCTGAATCAAACCGAAAATGCCAAGCGTTGGGAATCCGTCTTAAATGCTTTGTTATGTTTTTAGTCGTGTATCAAAAGAATATCTGGGTTCGCCATGCCTCAAACAAACACCATTAAACTTCTGGAAAGATGAAGAAATAAAAACCACCATAAAAGAATACGAAAAGAAGAAATGTGAAAAATCCTGCCCAAAAATGAGGCCTATTTTCATAATAATCAATCCATCCGCCAGCAAAGAAAATAGATTTATATACAATAGCATGAAGAAGATTTAACGCAGATACTATTGCTGCAATTAGGAATATTTCTTCCATTTAACACCTTCACATTCAAATTAAACATAACGCAAAGCTAAGTAGTGAGCAACGCAATACGAAGCCACCGCATAACACCTTAAACACATAAATCAACGCATACTAAAAATGCCACGTGTTGCGAATCTGTCTTAAGCGCTTTGTTAGTTTGCCACCACGATGAAGCCAGAGGTTTAGCGCCAAGGTGATGAATTGGTTATGAAACTACTAGCTTTAAACACAAAAGTAAAACGGGCGGCTCAGAAGTTAAACCCAACCAACAAAACGCCTTGGCTAAGAAGCGACATGCGGAATATAACCACGGTTTGAAGCGCTTTAACTGACAAAGGATTCGTTCGACTCACCTGACAACCACGTGCGACCAAGCCATTTGTTAACGAATTAGCCGCCAAGAAAAAGAAAACGCACCAACGAATTAGCAACAATGTTAGAGCCAGTAAGTGACTCACTCACCGCAAACGCTTCCAATATAGTGCCACCGGAAAGTTCGTGAGATTGGAAAAGGAACAGGTGAATAGCCAGAACGCAGAACAAGGCTTTTAGACTACAAACGCTTTTCTGCCCTTTGCAAACTAACGCCGCATTAAGGTGTGAGCCACTTAACCACAGAACTCAATTTTAACACCATAATCACTAAACTTAACCCAAACTGAAAATGCCAAGCGTGGGGAATCACTCTTAAATGCTTTGTTAGGTTTATTTTTTCTTCAAAATGTCATAAGCACTATTTATCAACTTCATCATATCATCGCTTGTTTCAGAGCTCTGAGATTTATCACCATGAAATATATGAGATAGTCGTTTATAGTTTTTCTTGATTAGTTGTAAATCACTGCACCCCTCAGGAACACCTAGAATTGCATATGGAGAAAAGTCGTTTAGCCCGTTAGACCTAGTACTTCGTGGATTATTTCGAGAGAGCTTCTCTAACTGCTCAATTTCTTTTTCAAGTGCATCTATAGTTTCCTGCAGCTCTCGATTTTTGTGATGTAGCCTAGCAACTTCCTCTTTCTGAGTCTGTTGCCATTTTTCAACTGCAATCACACTATTTTTTGCGCGAATCCAGTCTAAGTAAAAATACCCTTGCTCTTCTAGATCATCCAAAATTACATCAGCGCCATCATTATCATATATTGCAATGTAATCTGACTCTTTTCTCAATATGTGGAATTTGAACTCATTTCTTCGTCTACCAAAACTTCTCACTGGAACTCCTTATAAACCTAACGCCGCGTTAAGTGGTGAGTAACGCAGACCACTGCACTTAAAGTATTGTGCCGTAAACACTTAAGTTGAGGCAAACCAAAAATGCCGAGCGTTGGGAATCCGTCTTAAACGCTTTGTTAGTTGCCCTGGCCTGACGCTAGTGCTAACATTTGTGTGTACATTAATTTAGGAGCAACTCATGGACACTAGAATTCAATTTCGTGTTGATGACGAAATCAAACGCTTAGCTCAGCAAAAGCACGAATGGCTGAACGAAAAGCAAAGATTCGTAGCCGAGGTCAACAATGATTTTATGGGAAGAAGAATCGCTAAATGATCGTGAGAAGATCTTTGAGTTTCTTTATGACTTCAACCCTGATGCGGCAGACAAAACTGACGAAATTATCGAAGCTAAAGTAGAAAATTTACTTGAGCAACCATTAATGGGTGTTCAACGTGATGGTATTCGAGGACGATTACTAATTATCCCCGAAATCTCAATGATCGTTTCTTACTGGGTTGACGGCTCAGCGATTCGCGTAATGCGAGTTCTACACCAGAAGCAAAAATTCCCTACCGACTGATTGTGGTCGGTGGGCAAACTAACGCTAAGCTAAGTAGTGAGCAACGTAATACGAAGTCACCGCATAACACCTTAAACACAGAAATCAACGCATACTAAAAATGCCACGCGTTGCGAATCTTCCTTAAGCGCTTTGTTAGTTTGCCACCGCGATGAAACTAGAGGTTTAGCGCCAAGATGCTGAATTGGTTATGAAACTACTGGCTTTGAACGCAAAAGTAAAACGAGCAGATCAGAATTAAAGCCCAACCAACAAAACGGACTTGGCTAAGAAGCGACATACCACAAATAACCACGGTTTGAAGCGCTTTAACTGGCAAAGGATTCGTTCGACTCACCTGACAACCAAGTGCGACCAAGCTATTTATAAGCACCTTAGCCGCCAAGAAAAAGAAAACGCATCAAAGGACTAGCAACAATATTAGAACCAGTAAGTGACTCACTCACCGCAAATACTTCCGACATAGTGCCACCGGAAAGTTCGTGAGGTTGGAAAACGGACAGGTGAATAGCTAGAACGTAGAACAAGGCTTTTAGACCATAAATGCTTTTCTGCCCTTTGCAAACTAACGCTAAGCTAAGTAGTGAGCAACGTAATACGAAGCCACCGCATAACACCTTAAACACATAAATCAACGCATAGTAAAAATGCCGCGCGTTGCGAGTCTGTCTTAAGCGCTTTGTTAGGTTTATGATTTCCACTTCATTAGATGATAACTTGCCGCACCATCATCCACCGTTTCGGCAATTGTAAAGCCCTGAGATAAATAGAACTCAGTGGCATTGCCATTTTTACTAAGACACTTGAGGCTTAAGCTTGGATGCCTTTGTTTCGCGAGATCTAGCAGCTTTAAGCCTACACCGCCACGTAAGTTACCTGGACTCACAAACAAGTGGTGAATGAAGTTGTCAGGCTCCCAAATTGAGACAAAACCGACGACTTTGTTTGATTCAATTGCTACCCAAAGACTTTCACCCTCTGTATCCCGTTCAAAATCTGACAGCTCAAATTCAACTGTATCCAACCATTTAAAGGTTGCTAGTCGTGATCCTAGATACAGCTTCTTTACAGCATCTAAATGATGAGATTGAAATCTTATTATTTCCATGAACTTACCAACAAACCTAACGCTAAGCTAAGTAGTGAGCAACGCAATACGAAGCCACCGCATAACACCTTAAACACATAAATCAACGCATACTAAAAATGCCGCGCGTTGCGAGTCTGTCTTAAGCGCTTTGTTAGTTTGCCACCGCGATGAAACCAGGGGTTTAGCGCCAAGGTGCTGAATTAGTTGTGAAACTACTGGCTTTGAATGCAAAAGTAAAACGGACAGCTCAGAATTTAAATACCACCGACAAAACGCGCTTGGCTAAGAAGCGACATACGACAAATGACTACGGTTTGAAGCGCTTTAACTGGCAAAGGATTCATTCGACTAACCTGACAACCAAGTGCGACCAAGCCATTTATAAGCACCTTAGCCACCAAGACAAAGAAAACGCACCAAAGAACTAGCAACAATGTTAGAACCTGTAAGTGACTAACTCACCGCAAACGCTTCCGACATAATGCCACCGGAAAGTGCGTGAGATTAGAAAACGAACAGGTGTAAAGCATAAAAACCGGACTATGCTCTTAGACCACAAACGCTTTTCTGCCCTTTGCAAACTAACGCTAAGCTAAGTAGTGAGCAACGCAATACGAAGCCACCGCATAGCACCTTAAACACATAAATCAACGCATACTAAAAATGCCGCGCGTTGCGAGTCTGTCTTAAGCGCTTTGTTAGTTTGCCACCGCTATGAAGCCAGAGGTTTAGCGCCAAGGTGCTGAATTGGTTATGAAACTACTGGCTTTGAATACAAAAGTAAAACGAACAGCTTAGAATTTAAACTCAACCAACAAAACGCACTTGGCTAAGAAGACTTTCGTAGATGCCGACAGCCACAAATGCAATTTTCAATACTCACACTTAACTTTCAAAACCAAAGAAGCAGCGCGCAAGAACATTGAGAAATGAACCTTACTAACACGAAAGGATTGAATGACAGGAAAGCCAATTAACCGAAAAACGGGCTACGCGAGATGCCTATTTCGATGAAAAGTCTTTGGGAAATAACAGGTGAATAGCTAGAGCGTAGAACAAGGCTCTTAGACCACAAACGCTTTTCTGCTCCTTGCAAACTAACGATGAGTTAAGGCGTGAGCAACGCAATACATCAGTCACTGCAGACCCCGTAATCACTTATATCAACGCATAGTAAAAATGCCACGCGTTGTGAGTCGCTCTTGAACGTCTTGTTATATTAGTGACCAAAGCTTCATGATATCGCACTATCAATCTTTCACGCGCTCAATTGCCCTTTGGACACGCAAAAATCGAAGCTGAGGCAGCGGAAAATGCCTTACCTCAAAGCACAGCTCGTTCTGATTTTAATCGCAAGCGTATTAACCAGACGAGCTGTGCTTTGAGGGTAGCATGAGAATGCCCCCTGCTCACCCTTATTTTCGCTTGTAAGAGGCACACTCGATCTTACGTAATACTTTGAATTCAAAGCGTTACACCTTAAACTTAGTAAACGTCACTACATAACGCTAAGCTAAGTAGTGAGCAACGCAATACGAAGCCACCGCATAACACCTTAAACACATAAATCAACGCATACTAAAAATGCTACGCGTTGCGAATCTGTCTTAAGCGCTTTGTTAGTTTGCCACCGCAATGTAGCCAAAGGCTTAGCGCCAAGGTGCTGAATTAGCTATGAAACTACTGGCTTTGAATGCAAAAGTAAAACGGACAGCTCAGAATTCAAACCCAACCAACAAAACAAACTTGGCTAAGAAGTCTTTCGTAGATGCCGACAGCCACAAATACCATCTTTCAATGTTCCCGCTTAACTTTCAAAACCAAAGAAGCAGCGCGCAAGAACATTGAGAAATGAACCTTACTGGCACGAAAGGATTGAATGACACGAAAGCCAATTAACCGAAAAACTGGCTACGCGAGATGCCTATTTCGATGAAAAGTCTTTGGGAAATAACAGGTGAATAGCTAGGACGTGGAACAAGGCTCTTAGACCACAAACGCTTTTCTGCTCCTTGCAAACTAACGCCGCGTTAAGTGGTGAGCAACGCCAACCACCTTGCCTAAACCATTGCACCATAAACACTAAAGCTGACTAAGACTCAGAATGCCGAGCGTTGGGAATCCGTCTTAAACGCTTTGTTAACTGTTTTTAGACTTCAGGACAAAGTCTTTTTCTCTAGTTGGTCCATTGATTCTATTAATTATTTCATTTGTGAGAGTTAAGTCCCGCTTGATATTTTGCCCATTTATATTGAAGTGTAGCTCTGACTTGGAACCAATAACTAACGTTGATACGTCAAGACTACGCTCTTTTGAACCTTCTACACAAATTATGTTGTTTTGAGCAATTCAGATATAGGAAAACGGTACGATTCACCCGCAACCAAACCTCTTTCAAATAGAGTATGGAATAGCCTGTCACCACTTTTTCCTTTTTCATGATGAACATGAACGTTTTTCAGCAAAGTACATGAATAGTTCGAACGTTTGAAAAAACGTTCCTTAACTAAGATGGATATGTCTAGAACGAAAACTCGTTCACTTTCTGAAGTCGCCGTGACCGTTATCTCATCAAGTCCAGAAGTGATAAAAATATTACAAGTCCTACTTAAGCTTTCAGATATCTTATAAGACTTCAACGCAGCGAATGCACTGCATATTGCTGCAATTGTAGCTAAAGATGTCAAAACTAAATTCCAATCAATAATGCCCATACTTCCTCAAAAACAGTTAACGCTAAGCTAAGTAGTGAGCAACCGTAATACGAAGTCACCGCATAACACCTTAAACACATAAATCAACGCATACTAAAAATGCCACGCGTTGCGAGTCTGCCTTAAGCGCTTTGTTAGTTTGCCACCGCGATGAAACCAGAGGTTTAGCGCCAAGGTGCTGAATTAACTATGAAACTACTGACTTTGAACACAAAAGTAAAACGGGCGGCTCAGAAGTTAAACCCAACCAACAAAACGCACTTGGCTAAGAAGCGACATACGACAAATGGCCACGGTTTAAAGCGCTTTAACTGGCAAAGGATGCGTTCGATTAACCTGACAACCACGTGCGACCAAGCCATTTGTTAGCGAATGAGCCGCCAAGAAAAAGAAAACGCACCAACGAACTAGCAATAATGTTAGAACCAGTAAGTGACTCACTTACCGCAAACGCTTCCAACATAGTGCCACCGGAAAGTTCGTGAGATTGGAAAACGAACAGGTGAATAGCTAGAACGCAGAACAAAGCTTTTAGACCACAAACGCTTTTCTGCCCTTTGCAAACTAACGCCGCGTTAAGTAGTGAGCAACGCTACCACCTAACCTAAATCATTGCACCGTAAACACCAAAAATCGACTTGAACTGAGAATGCCGAGCGTTGCGAATCTGCCTTAAACGCTTTGTTATACGTTTTTTACCACTTAGGAACCATGCTCAATGCACTGTGTATTTGGTCTCTAGCAATATCACCGAATAAGTGAGTTTTTGCCATAAGCATATTAACAGCAGCACCGTTTGAAGCAGTTTGATTACGAATACGTTCTTTAGCTGCAAATGCAGATTTTTGACGTTTATAGACATCTTCCCACCAATCTCTACCATGCCTCTTAAGTAAGCTAGCTTTAATGGACTTGAAACGTTGTCTACTATCGCTACCCTCACCAGAAGCTAACACACTTGCCCATATCATGCGCTTTTGCAGATCATTTGGAAGCCAGTTTTGCTTTTGAAGATCTGAGATAACTTCGGGATGAAGATAGAGAGTATTCTCTGACACTTTTCTGGCAATCCACAGCGATTGAGCACGCTCGAACGCAGCTTTCTTCTCTTGCGAACTGTAACCTTGGCAATGTTGCTTCCAAGTTTCCAGCTCATCAATTGAAGCTAATTTCTGAACTAGTTCTTCCAATGTCAAATCCTCCGGAAACGTATAACGCTAAGCTAAGTGGCTAACAAACCTGCCACCTGACTCAATTTGAACACCTTAAACACACAACTTAACCAAACCAAAAATGCCGAGCGTTTGTTAGTCCGTCTTAAGCGCTTTGTTAGTTTGCCACCGCGATAAAACCAAAGGTTTAGCGCCAAGGTGCTGAATTGGCAATGAAACTACTGGCTTTGAACACAAAAGTAAAACGAACAGCTCAGAATTTAAACTCAACCAACAAAACGCACTTGGCTAAGAAGCGACATACGACAAACAACCACGGTTTGAAGCGCTTTAACTGGCAAAGGATTCGTTCGACCAACCTGACAACCAAATATGACCAAGCCATTTGTTTACTAATTAGCCGCCAAGACCAAGAAAACGCACCAACGAATTAGCAACAATGTTAGAGCCAGTAAGTGACTAACTCGCCGCAAACGCTTCCAATATAGTGCCACCGGAAGGTTCGTGAGATTGGAAAAGGAACAGGTGAATAGCTAGAACGTAGAACAACGCTCTTAGACCACAAACGCTTTCTGCCCTTTGCAAACTAACGCTAAGCTAAGTAGTGAGCAACGCAATACAAAGCCACCGCATAACACCTTAAACACATAAATCAACGCATACTAAAAATGCCACGCGTTGCGAATCTGTCTTAAGCGCTTTGTTAATTTGCCACCACGATGAAGCCAAAGGCTTAGCGCCAAGGTGCTGAATTAACTATGAAACTACTGACTTTGAACACAAAAGTAAAACGGGCGGCTCAGAAGTTAAACCCAACTAACAAAACGCACTTGGCTAAGAAGCGACATGCGGGATATAACCACGGTTTGAAGCGCTTTAACTGGCAAAGGATTCGTTCGACTAACCTGACAACCAAATGTGACCAAGCCATTTGTTAGCAAGTTAGTCACCAAGAAAAAGAAAACGCGCCAAAGAACTAGCGATAATGTTAGAACCAGTAAGTGACTCACTCACCACAAACACTTCCAACATAGTACCACCGGAAAGTTCGTGAGATTGAAAAACGAACAGGTGTAAAGCATAAAACCGGACTAGGCTCTTAGACCACAAACGCTTTTCTGCTCCTTGCAAACTAACGCTAAGCTAAGTGGCTAACAAACCTGCCACCTGACTCAATTTGAACCCCTTAAACACACAACTTAACCAAACCAAAAATGCCGAGCGTTTGTTAGTCCGTCTTAAGCGCTTTGTTAGTTTGCCACCGCGATGAAACCAAAGGTTTAGCGCCAAGTTGCTGAATTAGCTATAAAATACTGGCTTTAAACGCAAAAGTAAAACAAGCAGCTCAGAATTAAAACCCAACCAACAAAACGCACTTGGCTAAGAAGCGACATACGACAAATGACCACGGTTTGAAACGCTTTAACTGGCAAAGGATTCATTCAATTAACCTGACAACCAAGTGTGCTCAAGCCATTTGTTAGCGAAATTAGTCACCAAGACAAAGAAGACGCACCACAGAACTAGCAACAATGTTAGAACCTGTAAGTGACTCACTCGCCGCAAACGCTTCCAACATAGTGCCACCGGAAAGAGAGTGAGATTAGAAAGCTGTCAGGTGAATAGCTAGAACGTAGAACAACGCTTTTAGACCACAAACGCTTTTCTGCTCCTTGCAAACTAACGATGAGTTAAGGCGTGAGCAACGCAATACATCAGTCACTGCAGACCCCGTAATCACTTATATCAACGCATAGTAAAAATGCCACGCGTTGTGAGTCGCTCTTGAACGTCTTGTTATATTAGTGACCAAAACTTCATGATATCGCACTATCAATCTTTCACGCGCTCAATTGCCCTTTGGACACGCAAAAATCGAAGCTGAGGCAGCGGAAAATGCCTTACCTCAAAGCACAGCTCGTTCTGATTTTAATCGCAAGCGTATTAACCAGACGAGCTGTGCTTTGAGGGTAGCATGAGAATGCCCCCTGCTCACCCTTATTTTCGCTTGTAAGAGGCACACTCGATCTTACGTAATACTTTGAATTCAAAGCGTTACACCTTAAACTTAGTAAACGTCACTATATAACGCTAAGCTAAGTGGCTAACAAACCTGCCACCTGACTCAATTTGAACACCTTAAACACACAACTTAACCAAACCAAAAATGCCGAGCGTTTGTTAGTCCGTCTTAAGCGCTTTGTTAGTTTGCCACCACGATGAAGCCAGCTGTTTAGCGCCAAGGTGCTGAATTAATTATGAAACTACTGGCTTTGAACACAAAAGTAAAACGAGCAGCTCGGAATTTAAACCCAACCAACACAACGCACTTGGCTAAGAAGCGACATACGACAAATGACCACGGTTTGAAGCGCTTTAACTGGCAAAGGATTCATTCAATTAACCTGACAACCAAGTGTGACCAAGCCATTTATTAGCGAAATTAGTCACCAAGACAAAGAAGACGCGCCAAAGAATTAGCAACAATGTTAGAACCAGTAAGTGACTAACGCACCGCAAACGCTTCCAATACAGTGCCACCGGAAAGTTCGTGAGATTGAAAAACGAACAGGTGAATAGCTAGAACGTAGAACAACGCTCTTAGACCACAAACGCTTTTCTGCCCTTTGCAAACTAACGCCACGTTAAGGCGTGAGTGAATGTGTGCCACAATTGGAGCGAAGCGAAAATGGCACGCGTTTACGAATCGCTCTTAAACGTTTTGTTATGTGCGTTTTATTTATATCTAATTAGGCAACGTTATTGGAACCTTAAATGCTTTGTTATATGCCTACACGAGTTGCTCGAAGATCCATTCAGAGAACACCCTTTCAATGTGCCAACGGTTGTAGTTACCATCTGGAAACCTTGACTCAAGTAACTTATTTCGATTAAGCATGAATGCATTGTATTTCTCTTTGAACTCAGCTTGTAACTGTAGCCTTTCACTATCATTACCAATGATAAAAAATGGTAGTCTAATAATTGGTGGCTTAATCTGTGAAGAAATTGGAGATGCTAAGGCTCTTGAAGTAATCGTTGCTGTCTCAATTTCCCGTAAATGCTTAAACAAGCTATATACTAATGTACCTTTTTGAAAATAATAAAAATCACAGTAAAAATCCGCTTCAAAGCCATCATTAGCTTCGGGGTATGTAATAAATTCAATATCGGGAAACGGGATTTTCAAATTTTCTTTATAATAATGCACGACTAAAAGTTCTTCGATTACAGCATTTTTATATTTTAGATAGTAGTTATACTGTTTTGGTTGTTCGACAAGAACATTTTGCCACCAATAGTTACCACCTTCATATTCAAGTTCACCTATCTCGATTGTAAAGTCAGGATCAACTGCATAATAAGCTTTATCTACTCCGTCATAAATCCAGTTTTCGGAGTCTTCTAAGATAATCGAAAACCGTTTAGGGGCGGATAAATCAAGTCCAAACCTTTCAGACCACATAGCCTTTAGGTCAGATGGATTCGCACATGAATCTAATGGCGTATTAGTGTCCTCAACACGCGAGTAAACAACCCCGGCACGAATGAGCTTGTTCTTACAACGAAACTCCTGTGTGAGGTAATACGGCTTAAGCCGTTCATTAAATATTGTTAGTACAGCAATCTCAGCACCTTTGTATACCAAAGCATTCAATTGTATATTGGGTACGTTATGTTCACTAAATGCCAACTTTCGTAAATGATTGATAATGTCTGCTTGGCTGTATGACTTATCTTCCTGAGATAAACCTAGTACCTCAAGTGAGTCTGAAATGCCAAAGACAATATATCTATTACCATCATGTATGACATTTGCCATACATAAAATGTCATGGACTAACGCAGCGATATTTTCATGAAATTTTTGTTTAAAATCCCACCACAGACCTTCTCTACCGCTTAGAAGCAACTGATTAACTAAATGTTCCATATATCTCCACTCGGGCATATAACGATGAGTTAAGGCGTGAGCAACGCAATACATCAGTCACTGCAGACCCCGTAATCACTTATATCAACGCATAGTAAAAATGCCACGCGTTGTGAGTCGCTCTTGAACGTCTTGTTATATTAGTGACCAAAACTTCATGATATCGCACTATCAATCTTTCACGCGCTCAATTGCCCTTTGGACACGCAAAAATCGAAGCTGAGGCAGCGGAAAATGCCTTACCTCAAAGCACAGCTCGTTCTGATTTTAATCGCAAGCGTATTAACCAGACGAGCTGTGCTTTGAGGGTAGCATGAGAATGCCCCCTGCTCACCCTTATTTTCGCTTGTAAGAGGCACACTCGATCTTACGTAATACTTTGAATTCAAAGCGTTACACCTTAAACTTAGTAAACGTCACTATATAACGCCTTGCTAAGGTGTGAGTAACGCAATACAAAAGCTACCGCACAGCGCCTTAATCATCATAAGCCACCGCATAGTAAAAATGCCACGCGTTACGAATCACTCTTAAGCAATTTGTTAGTACATGCGCTACTTCTATTTATGCGCTCCAAGATATTGAAAACTGGCATAATATGAAAGGCTTTGAACACTGAAGTGAGACGGGTAGCTACAAAACTTACACTCGATTAGGAGACAAAAGTTGGCTAGAAGAAAAACGCACTGAACAGCCCTACTTTCACTTGCTTCAAATTAGAAAAGGATTCGATCCTCGCACTTTAATGCAACACTTAAAGAAAGATAGGATTCACTTAGGAAGTACAGCGGAAGCGAAAAAGCGCCAAAGAAATAGACTAAGAGTTAGAAACCGTAAACGGTGAAAACAAAGCGAACACTCCGCATATAGTGCCACCGGAAAGAACGTGAAAGGCACAAACTGAAAGGTGTAAAGACGAGCGCCAAAACAGATAAACACCAAAACTTAAGACCATTGATGTCAAACCCGTACTAACGCCGCGTTAAGTGGTGAACAACGCGATCACCAAACCTAAACATTGTGCCGTAAACACTAAAGCTGATTCAAACCAAAGATGCCAAGCGTTGTGAATCCGCCTTAAACGCTTTGTTATGTTCACATTGCTAAAGGTGCTTAATTAAATCAATGTAATACCTTAAAGCAAAACAAAACTTTGTCGCATCCAATACAATGATCCAGTCTTTTTTATTGAAGCTACCTTTGAGCTCACACTTACCTACCCAATACTCTGAGCCAGATTCATTTTTGGCGAACACTAAATCGTACGAAGTTGCATGAATAATTTTATTACAACACTCACGTAGAGAAGGCTTAAAACTTCCTTTTATTACTTCGGCAACTTTTTCAAAATGCTTAAAAGCTTCTAGATCGGGTGAATATTGGGGATTATCTTCAATAGAAAAGTCATAGCTATCTTGTAAAACCCTTGTACGTGTAGCACATAGAATGAGGTGACTACTTACCGTCTCAATTAACCATTCAATGTAAGACGCGTACTCTATTTCATATTCAGAAACAGAGTATTCTTCCGCCTTTTCTGTGTTGTACGATTCTGACAACTTGCTCACATGATTAGCGCTTGCCGAAGCTAATTGTTCAATATAGTACGCTTCATGTACGATCGAATTGTAGTAAATAGGATGTGACATTTTATCTCCGTGAACATAACGCCCTGTTAAGGGGTGAGCAACGCAATACCGAAGCCGCCGCATACCACCTTAATCACTAAAACCAACGCATAGTAAAAATGCCACGCGTTGCGAATCCCTCTTGAACAGTTTGTTAGGGCGCAGAGCCTATTGATACACGCTGACTTCTATTAAGTTTTTATCAAGATCCAAAAAATAGACC